>JAZKYT010000065.1:0-12341 GCA_045612265.1 Candidatus Cryptobacteroides sp. | reverse complement strand
TCCTCAGCCTCAGCCTTTCTCTTAGCGATAGCCTCAGCTCTCTCCTGGTTTACCTTAGCCTCTGCCTCTACTGCAGCCTTGTGAGCAGCAGCAGCGTCCTTGCTAAGACCCTCTTTCTTTGCGTTGATCTTTGCAGCCTTCTCTGACTTCCAAGCAGCGAGCTTAGCGTCTGCCTGCTCCTGAGTAAGAGCGCCCTTCTTTACACCACCCTGGAGGTGCTTTGCAAGAAGTACTCCCTCGTAAGAGAGGATCTTGTTAGCAGTAAGGGTAGGCTGAGCACCTACGTTAAGCCATGCAAGTGCGCGCTCGTGGTTGAGAACGATAGTTGCAGGGTTTGTGTTAGGGTTGTAAGAGCCGATCTGCTCGATGAAACGACCATCGCGAGGTGCGCGTGAGTCAGCCACAACAATGTGGAAGAATGCGAAATTCTTCTTTCCGTGGCGCTGAAGACGAATTTTAACAGCCATTGTGAATCTGTTTTAAATAGTTAATAAATTTTACCATATGTTTTCCTACCCGAGGAAAAGCGCGCAAAGATATGAATTATATTTCACACTTCCAATACTTTACGTATTTCCTTGCTGCACCCTTTATATATATTGGCCTAGCCCCGTATTGCAGGAAAATTGAAAAAAGATAAAAAATTTTTGCAAAAAGATTTGGAAGTTTAAAATTTGTTCGTACCTTTGCAATCCCAAAACAAAGCGGTGGTGGTGAAATGGTAGACACGCTACTTTGAGGGGGTAGTGGGAGTAATCCTGTGCGAGTTCGAGTCTCGCCCACCGCACCCCAACGAAAAGAGGAAAATCGAAAGGTTTTCCTCTTTTTCATTATTGTCAACCCAAGCCAGAACGGCTCAACGTAAAATCCCGGTTGTTTTATATCCTGTCCACCATAACCCACGATTTCATGGAGAAGTCAATTTTGTTACTGTTTATCCACGAAATGCCGTGTTTTTGTGGACAGGAGCGGCACAAAGCATGCTGCGAGAGCCCTTTGGCGAAGCTCGCTCTGCTTGCTTTGAGCAGCTGGCTGGCGCATTTGCCAGCTGCGGTGCCTCGCTCTAAGCAATGATCCGAGTTTGTCTGAAGATGTAAAATTCATCCAGCGAACACGTGCTACATGAAAAGGACGATATCATGTAGCACACGCATTTGTCTTTAATCAACATATTCTGCAATCACCTTCCACGGAAACACTGCGAAAGTGTGGAAGGTCCCGACTTTGAAATGGGTATCTTCCACGGTTATACGGAGTTTTCGTGGATGGTGTTTTCAGAGCGTACAATGAAAGGTGTTATGCATTGTATGGGTAAGGCGGTGTCGGGCTGGAGGTCAAATATTATTAATCCGTTATAGAAATTCTATTCGGCAACCCTGTCAATATAGAGCACGCCGTCCAGATGGTCGACCTCGTGCTGGAAGATGACGGCGGTGAAGCCGCTGATCGTGTCGCGGATGGTCTTCAGTCCAGGTACAGCAGTGTATTCAATCACAATCTCCTGGCTGCGGGCAACATCCTCGCGGCGGTCTGGAACTGAAAGACAGCCCTCAGGGCCGAACTCCAAAGAATCGGATTGCCATACTATACGTATATTCGGGTATATCTCAAACGGCTCACCCGCCTTGTCAAATCTCTGTACAGCAACAACTCTGCGGTTCAGGCCCACCTGTGGACCGGCAATTCCGACTCCGTCCTGGGACGGATGCGTCACGGTGGCAACCATCAGCTCGGCCAGGCGGGCGAACTCCTTGGATAGAATCGCCTCGGAAGAGAAATCACGGCTCGGGGCACGAAGTACGGCCAGGTCGTCCTTGTCTGCAATGGTCAGCACCCTCATGAAGCTGTCCGCGCCGTCCAATATCTCCAGTTCCTGACGGGTGAAATCGCCAGCATCGTCCTCAGACCTGAAGCGCGAGACCATGGTCATCAGGCTGATACCCACAACAATAAGGAAGATTCCGATGGTTGTATTCCTGTTCATGATCATCTTTTAAGAAGTGCCACAGCATAGACTTCACAACCCTCGCTACGGCCCACAAAACCAAGCTTCTCAGTGGTTGTTGCCTTGACAGAAACACGGTCTGCTGTAACATTCATCACCCCGGCCATGCACTCACGCATTGCCAAGATGTATGGAGCCAGCTTTGGCCTCTGCATCGCAATGGTGATGTCTACATTGCCGACCTCCCAGCCTTCAGTGCGCACAAGTTCCATGACACGGGCAAGTAGAATCTTGCTGTCGATGCCCTTGAATTCATTGGAAGTGTCCGGAAAATGCTTTCCGATATCACCAAGCGCCAATGCACCCAAAAGAGCATCGCAAAGAGCGTGGATCGCCACGTCTCCATCAGAGTGTGCGATGCATCCGATAGGGCTTTCCACCTGCACACCGCCAAGCCATAAAGGTAGTTCCGGAGCTAGTGCATGCACATCATATCCGTTGCCGATTCTTATATCCATCGTGTTGATTATTAATTCATTATACAGGTAATTCTGCTGTGTTGCAACTCTTGCATCAGGGTGGAATATATAGGTCAAAACCACAAATCATCCCAGATGACAACACAAATGTAAATAAAAAACCGTAAATTTGCTCGTTAATGCGCGCATGCTGTGCGCGAAATGAAAAACTAAAGGATTATGGGATTCAATTTCAGTTTTTTTGGAAAGCAGGAGGTCAGGAAGTTTAATTACCGTCCTCGTTTTTACGATCCTGAGACAGAGGAGCGTAGAAAGAAGTATGGAGATTTCACAAAGCCGAAGGGAAACTATGTGCCCGGACAGCATGTGAAAGGCAGCTGGCGTGATGGTAATTATGCACGAAAGGAGGATGTTGCCAGAAACCAGAAGGTGATCGGTATGGCTACAATGGTTCTTCTGTTTGCTGTTATCTTCCTTATTTCGAAATATTTCCCAATCCTGGTTGATGCACTGACTAAGTAGTTATGGATATTAGGATATTACCAAGCAATATAGCAAACATGATTGCCGCGGGAGAGGTCGTGCAGAGACCTGCATCCGTGGTGAAGGAGCTCGTTGAGAATTCCGTGGATGCCGGAGCCGATCAGGTGACCGTCATCATCCAGGATGCCGGCCGCACCCTCATTCAGGTGATTGACAACGGTTGCGGAATGACTCCGGATCAGGCTGTGCTCTGTTTCGAGCGCCATGCAACATCGAAACTGGCTACAGCAGAGGATCTTCATAATATTCTCACATTCGGTTTCCGCGGAGAAGCCCTGGCTTCTATTGCTGCTGTGGCTGAGGTGACTTTGAAGACCCGCAGGGAAGAGGACGAAGTCGGATGTCAGGTGGACTTTGCGGATTCACAGCATCTTGCAACCCAGGAAATCGCGACCCCAAGAGGTGCTAACTTCAGCGTACGTAATCTTTTCTATAACGTTCCGGCCCGCAGAAAGTTCCTTAAATCAGACTCGGTTGAATTCAAGCATATTGTTGCAGAGTTCACGAGAGTTGCCCTTACCCGTCCGGATGTCGGCTTCACTCTCACACACAACGGCAAGGATGTGATGGTGTTAAAGCCAGCCAAGTCGCTCAAATTCAGAATCCAGGATGTTCTTGGTGCCGGTGTAGCCAATGATGTCGTCGACATCCAGGCAGAGACTTCAGTCGTGAGGTTGTCAGGTTTCGTAGGACGTCCGGATGCTGCAAAGAAGGGTCTGGGCAACCAGTATCTCTTCGTAAATGGAAGATATTTCCGCAGTACATATATGCACAAGGCTGTGATGAAAGCCTATGAAAACCTCATTCCGGATGGAGTTACCCCTTCATATTTCATATATATGGAAGTCGATCCGGGTGCTGTGGATGTGAATATTCATCCGACCAAGACAGAAATCAAGTTCGAGGAAGACAGCGTGATCTTCCAGGTGATATATGCCTGCATAAAGGAGGCTCTCGGAAGGAACTCGTTCGGAGCATCGATAGACTTCGATAGGGGAGATGTTCCTGAACTTCCTGCGTTCGGAAGAAATTTTGATGAATTCCGTCCGATCAGTGAACCTCAGCCGGGCTTGGATCCGACATTCAATCCGTTTGACAACGACGGATTCCCTTCAGAGGAGTCACATTTCGACAATACCTATGGTGGTCAGGTCACTGGCTTCGGTTCGATGCCTTCAGGAAACGACCATCAGATGTTCCCGAGCGATTGGTCAGAGAATGCTGCTGATTTTGATAAAGGCGCGGCGGCTCCATATAGAGGTGGTGGAAACTATGGTACAGCAGGTTATGTGGACCGTCGAGAAGATTACGGAAAGCTCTTTGAGGACAAGATCATGCCGACAAGGGCTCTCATGGTGCTTCAGGGCAAGTATATATTGACTCAAGGTCGCAGCGGCTTGATGGTGATCAATATACGCCGTGCGATGGAGCGTGTCATGTACGACCGTTTCCTTGATGCCCTTTCACGTAACGAGCATGTCACCCAGACAACACTCTTCCCTGTCAGCGTGCAGGTAGGAGTGGAGAACATGTGCCTTTTTGAGGAACATTTCCAGATGCTTTCAAGCCTTGGCTTTGATATCGCTCCGTTCGGAACTGACACGATTGTGGTCAACGGTGTTCCGGAAGGATATAGCGCAGAGGCCGGAAAGGTCCAGACAATGATCGGCGATCTGCTGCTCGTGCTTTCAGAAGATCATAATGCATTGGAAGAGATGATGGCTGCCAGCCTGGCTGCCGGACTTTCGCGTGTGGGTTCATGCAACGGCGACGAGATCACAAATCCTCAGCAGGCACAGAGATTGATTGACAGCCTTTTCGCCTGTGCAAATGCAGAATATACAAATTCGGGACGCAGAATCATATCCATCCTCCCGATCGAAGAGCTAGACAAAAGATTCTAAACCATGGCCTTGGGCCTAAAACAAAAAAAGGAATGAGTTACTATTATTATGATAACAATGGTGGCGGACGTCGAGGAGGCTTTCTCAGCAATCTGCCGGTTGCAGTAAAGAACATAATCATCATCAATGTATTGGTCTACCTTGCGACATCGCTTAACGGGGACTTCATGTATAAGTATTTTGCTCTTTTCTACCCGACATCACCATTTTTTCACTGGTGGCAGCCACTCACCCACATGTTCATGCACGGTGGATTCTGGCATCTTTTCTTCAATATGTACACCTTGTTCATTTTCGGAAGTGTTCTCGAGCGTGTATGGGGTACGAAGAAATTCCTCACATTCTATTTTGTGACCGGATTGGGAGCCGCGGCAGTACACACAGGTGTAGAGTGGATCCAGATGTCGCACTGGATGAGCCAGGTGGCCGAAAGCGGATCGCTGGCTGCACAGGCTTCAATCCATGCCCTCAAGATGACCCCGACAGTGGGTGCATCCGGAGCGATATATGGTCTGTTGATGGGATATGCAATGCTCTATCCTGATTCGATCATGACTCTGATCTTCCCTCCGATTTCATTGAAGGCCAAGTGGTTTGTGCTGATCTTTGCCGCAATCGAACTTCTCACCGGAATTTCAGGCGCAGGTACAGGAATCGCACATTTTGCCCACCTCGGAGGTCTTATCTTCGGCTTCATCCTGATCATGTATTGGAAGAAGAAAAGAACACTTTACGGGAACTATTAATTACTGACGATGGCGATTAAAAAGATATTCGGAATCACATCCCGTCTGTTGATGATGATTGTGGCAGGACTTCTTATCCTGTCCTATCTTTCCATACTCATCAACCCGGCGAAGGTGTGGATGATATCTTTGGTCGGCCTGCTGTTTGTCCCTCTTTCACTTTTGAATGCGTTTCTGCTCCTGTGGGCTCTGAAACGAATGTCCAAGTCGTTCGTAATTCCGCTTCTGGCTCTCCTTCCGGCCTTTTTCTTTGTTGGAAGATATGTCCGCATCGATACTGAGGAGGAACGCATGGAGAGAATGAATATTGAAGGGGAGCGACTGACCGTCATCTCATATAACGTTGGCCGTTTTGCTCTTCAGGATCAGGAAGCCGGTATCGACAGCAGGGCGGAATGCGTGGATTCAGTTTTCCGTTTCCTGAAATCCCAGGATGCCGATATCATTTGTCTGCAGGAGTTCCGCGTGCCGGATGCTGATAAGTTGAAGTCTTATGTGAATAGCTATATGAAAGGCTATAATGCGGAATATTATATGTTCCCGACACATAACGGAGCTTTTGGAAATGTCACTTTGAGCCGTCTTCCGGTCAAAGGAAAAGGAAAGATAAAGTTTGACGAAAGCGCGAATCTTGCGATATATTCAGACTATGAATATGCCGGCGAAAAGTTCCGTGTATATAACTGCCATTTTGAGAGTTACAACGTCTCTGTTTCCGGACTGATGCGAGGACTTGTGCAGAGGGACAGTGTCCTTATTTCCACAACCGGAGATAAGATGAAACGTTCCATCACGCGTCGTCCGAAGCAGGTTGACAAAGTATTTGAGCATATTGAACAGTGTCCGATAGAGTCCTTTGTCTGCGGTGATTTCAATGACAACCCGATGTCATATACATATTATCGAATGACACGCGGCAGAAAAGATACGTTCAAAGAGGCTGGAAATGGATTCGGAGCAAGCTTCGCGACCATATGGCCTATGCTCAGGATAGACTATATCCTCTGTCCGGAGAAATATTCTCCTTTATCACACAAGACTCCGCGTGTGCCGTGTTCGGATCATTATCCGGTGGTTTCACAGATTGCCTTATGATATCCACGGGGAGAAAGACATCAATAGTAGAAAAATCAGCAAAAAGATATGCAGGAATCAATTCAGAAAGCGCTTGAGGTTCTCCGTGCAGGAGGCATCATCCTATATCCGACAGATACAGTCTGGGGTCTTGGCTGCGATGCCACCAACCCTGAGGCCGTTGCGAAAATATATGAAATCAAACGCCGTGCAGACAGCAAGTCGCTGGTTCTGCTTGCGTCAGACATTGATATGATTGCGCGCTATGTCAAGGAGATACCGGAGATGGCGATCCAGCTTGTTGAAGTCAATGACAAGCCCATGACAATCATTTATCCAGGTGCCGTGGTTGGTTTCTCTCCAGATGCATCCGGTGCTCTTCCTAAGCCTGACCGCAGAGCCTTGGCATTCAATACCGTTGCAGAAGATGGTACAGTTGGAATCCGCATCCCGATGATGGAATTCTGTCAGCAGCTGGTGTACAAGCTCGGACGACCGCTGGTTTCCACCTCTGCCAACATTTCTGGCGAGCCGACTCCAAAGCGCTTTGCTGAAATCTCGGAGGAAATCCGCAGCGCAGCCGATCATGTTGTCGATCCTGGTCTGGAGCGCGGCGCCACCGGCCAATCCTCTTCCATTATAAAGGTCGGCCTCGACTACTCGATCGAAATCATTCGAAAATAAGCTTACATATATCGGAAATATGCGGCAGCCACAGCAGTGAGGGCTGCCGTTTCTGTACGTAAGCGGGAATCACCAAGATGAACAGGGATGAATCCGTTTGCAATGGCGAGTTCTGCCTCGTCGTGAGAGAAATCTCCCTCCGGACCGATCAGCACAACGATGTCTGTTCCATCATATCCCTGCAGGACTTCCTTGATGCTTCTGCGCGGAACCCTTTCGTCCTCAAAGCAATATGCAATCAGCTTCAAGGGCGCTCCACCCTCGATGTCGCCTGATGCAGTACTGTCATTACAAGATGTGCAGTCACCGTGGAAAGTCCGTATGAAGTCCTTCACGGAAACAGGCTCATTGACCGCAGGCACCGCTCCCTTCAGGGATTGCTTGGCAGCACTGACAAGAATCTTTTCGATACGTGCTGTCTTGAAGACACGTCTTTCTGAATGTTCTCCAATTACTGGGGAAATCTTGTCCAGGCCTATCTCGCAGGCCTTCTCTGAGAACCACTCGTAACGGTCGTTATTCTTGGTCGGACACACCGCCATATGCAGGCGATATGGATGGGATCCCCAATTCTCGGTCTTGTCCAGAACCATGGCTTCCACACCTTTATGGCTATCTGAGGTGATGCGGCAGCGATACAGAGTTCCGCAGCCGTCAATCACGGAAATCTCGTCACCGGACTTGTGCCTGAGCACTTTCACGCAGTGTCCGGATTCGTCATGGTCCAGGCGGCATATTCCGCCCTCGATATCACGAGAGTAAAAAAGTTCCATCAGAAATTGAATTAGTGCCGCAAATATAATCAAAATGACCAATCAATATCGACTCAATTTATTAACTTTGGCTTCATTAATCTTGATTTATGAAAAGATATCTTTCACTGGACATATTAAGGGGACTGACGGTGGCTATGATGATCGTAGTCAACAATCCCGGGTCATGGGATTGTATGTACCCGATTCTTGCACATGCATCCTGGGATGGCTGCACTCCGTGTGATCTTGTTTTCCCGTTCTTCCTTTTCTGTGTAGGAGTGTCGATGGTCTTTGCCTTTGCAAAATATCCAGGCCTGAACAGGGATGCTCTGAAGAAGGTTTTCAAAAGGGGAGTACTGCTCTATCTTATCGGTCTTCTTATAAATGCGTTCCCGTTCTATCCGACGACGTTGAATCCAGAACTTACCTTCTGGCAGAATTGGCTTGATTGGGCACGTCATCTTCGTCTGATGGGTGTTATGCCACGCATTGCTCTGTGCTATATACTCGGTTCAATCCTTGTCCTGTGGCTGCAGACTCCGAGGAAACTGATAGCCACTGTCGGATTGCTCTGCTTCCTGCATGTTGCTCTGCTTCTGCTGTTTGCCGGTCCGGAAGGAGCCTTCTCTCTTGAAGGAAACTTTGCACGCAGACTGGATCTGGCTATCCTTGGCAACAATCACATCTATCATGGCTATGGTCTTCCGTTCGAGCCGGAGGGATTCCTCGGCACTTTGACAGGCACAGCAACGGTGCTTCTTGGATATCTGATAGGAACAACAGTCCGCAGAACCACTCCGATGGAAGCCTCTCCAAAGGTCTTTTCTCTATCCGCTGCATTATTGTTGGGCGGTCTTGTCCTGAGCCTGGTAGTTCCTTTGAACAAGTCCTTGTGGTCAGCATCTTATGTGCTTTATACAGCAGGCTGGGCTTCATTCGTATTTGCTCTGCTCATATATCTTGTGGATGTTAAGGGATATGAAAAACCATTCATTCCTTTCAGGGCGCTTGGCATGAATGCTTTGGCGCTGTTCGTCCTTTCACAGCTTATCTTCCTGGTCATCTGGGTATATGTGCCTTGGGACGCTGCCGCAACTTTCGGTCAGACAGAATTCCTGTCACTATGTTATGCTTTGATGTGTCTTGTCCTGCACCTTACCATAGCTGTAGTCCTGTACAGAAAGAAGATATTTATAAAACTTTAAATGAAATATATAGGTCTCATATCTGACACTCACGGAGTATTCGATGCCCCGTTCAAGGAGTTTTTTGCTCCCGTGGACGAGGTCTGGCATGCCGGTGACTTTGGCGCAGGTATGGACCTGGCTGAACAACTGGCAGAGTTCAAGCCCTTGGTCGGTGTTGCAGGTAACTGTGACAACTTTAATATGAGGTATATACATCCCATGCATCGCTTCTTTGAGTGTGAGGGGCTTAAGATATTGATGACCCATATCGGTGGTTACCCGGGACGATATGATGTCCGGGCAAAGGAACTGATTGATAAATATAAGCCTGATATCTTTGTGTGCGGACACTCGCATATATTGAAGGTTGTAAGAGATCCTAAGCGTGATATGCTGGTGATAAATCCCGGTGCAGCCGGCATTCAGGGTTTCCATATCGTACGTACCGCTCTGCGCTTCAAGCTGGAGGCGGGAAAGATTCATAGCATGGAGGTTTTTGAACTGGACAGGGGATAACGGCTTCGTGAAACGTCCTGTGGATTTGGAAAATGAATGTCGTGATAGTATATTTGTAAATTATAAACGTTTAAATATGAAGAAGATAATTGTTGCATTGGCAATGTTTGCTGCGGTTCTAGCCGGTTGCCAGAAATCAGAAATGGTTGATCCTGCAGATACGGTTGATACTGTTGAGACTTCGTTTGTTGCAGTAGTTGAAGATTTTACTGCCGGAACCAAGACCTCAATGGATTCTGACAGGAATGTCCTGTGGTCATCAGGAGATCATATTGCGATCTTCAAAGGAAGTACTCTTGGAGAGGAGTTTGCGCTTGATGAAGAATCTGTAGGTAAGAGAAATGGTCTTTTCAATAGTGTGGAAGGCGCAAGTGGTGACACATTCTTTGCAGGTACTGAAATACCATGCAATATCGGAGTCTACCCTTATGCATCAGATTTGGTACTTGTTGGAAAGGGTGGATCTTATGAGATTCGCAACGTGAGCGTATCTTCACTTCAGACATATACAGCAGGCACATTTGCTAATGGTGCTTTCCCTATGGTTGCCTTGAATGGTGATGTTGAAAGCAATGTGTTGGAATTTAAAAATGTCCTTGGTGTTGTCAAGCTTCAGTTCAAGGGAAATGCGAGGGTGAAGTCTGTGAAGATCGAAGGCAAGAACGATGAGGTTCTTTCAGGAGCTGCTGCAGTGACTGTTTATACGGATAACCAGAATCCTACAATTTCCATGAAGGGAACATCTGATGCTGACAGGGCCGTTGTTCTTGAGTGCCCGACCAGTGTTCAGCTCAGCGAGACGAAGTCGACAGAGTTTCATATCGCCCTTCCTCCTGTAACCTTCAGTAATGGCTTCAAGGTGACTGTCACAGATATTTATGGCAATAGCAAGACTGTTGAATCAACTGTAGAGAATGCCGTGCTCCGTTCGACAATTCTTTCAATGCCTGAGATTGAGGTGGATTTCGATTATCCTGAAGAGCCGGATTTCAGTATAGCTCTCGCTGTGGATGGTGAAGCCGCTGGTAAAAATCCTGAGCTTTCTCAGTTTGAGAAACTTAATATCACTGTGGCCTATTCTGATGATTTCACACCATCGATGTCATTGTGGGAGTCTTCTGATCCAAGCCTGCTTACCGTTACAGCTCATGATGGATATGCTGTTGTAGAGGCTGTTTATGACGGAATGATGACGGATGATGAGAAGAAGCCGGTGACCATTACCCATTATGCTGGTACAAAGAGCGCTTCAAAGACCATTGATATAGTTCGTGCTTTGCCAAAGAAGGTTGAGTTCATCGGCCTTCCGGAGAATAATACGCTATACCTTGGAGAGACATTCGGACCTGATTTCGGTGTCAAGGTGTCTCCAGTTCAGGCTTCGCAGAAGGTGACATTCTGGGGTGATGTTGAAATTTATAGTGTAGCAAACGGTTCACATGCGGCTCAGGATGCCGGACAGTTCTTGTTGGCTGCAACAGCAAGCAAGGGCACAGTCAGTGTGACAGAAAGCGTATATATTATAGTCATTCCAAGACTTGTTGAGGGTGGATCGCTGAGCAACTCGACCCTTACTCTTGATGAGGGTGAGTCAGCGTCGCTTCTGGTTAACTTCACTCCTGCAAATGATGAGAACTATGATTACAGCGTAGTCTGGGAGACATCAGATGCTGCTGTTGCGACTGTTGAGAACGGAAAGGTTACAGGTGTGGCAGCTGGAACAGCGACAATTACAGCAACCCTTTCAAATGGCGACAAGCTCACATGTGAGGTGACCGTCCAGCAGCCGGCTGCTGCAAGTGTTTTTGTCGGAGACTACTACTACAGCGATGGCACATGGTCAACAGACCTTGATCCTTCTAAGACTGTGATTGGTGTTGTCTTCTCGGTTGAGAAGCCTACTCAGATGGGAGACACCAAGCTTTCAGCTGATCATCCACAGGCAACCCACGGACTCGTGGTTGCTTTGGAGGAGACAGCAAACATCCAGTGGCAGGCATCTTCTTCAAATGTCGGTCAGTGGCTTATTGACAACGAGGGATACAACGACCTTAAGGATACTGGCCGCAAGTGCGGTTACAGCAACACCCTCAGTCTGAAGGCCTATAATGCTGCCTGCGCACCAGAGAACAAGGTTCTCGTTGCAGATTGTGCACCAGCCATCGAATTGGGTGAATCGACTTCCGGTTGGTACCTTCCGTCTTATGCTGAGCTTGATATGCTCTTCCAGTATGAAAAGAGCACAAGGACATCGGAGATTTCCAACGGTGCAATCGCTCAGAAGATAGTTGAGGCAGGTGGAACACCGTTCTCAATTGAGATGCGTGGCTGGTATGATACCCGCATCCCAAGTGATCAGCCAAAGCAGGAGTGGCCAGATGGTGCATCGAGTGATGCTCCGACTTATTGGTCATCAACTGAGAGCTCCGGATCTTCAATGTGGGCAACAGGCGTACACTTCCTTTATGGTGGTGTGACAAACAGGTCTAAGACAGGAAAGTCTTATTA
>JAZKYT010000064.1:0-5092 GCA_045612265.1 Candidatus Cryptobacteroides sp. | reverse complement strand
CCTCGGAAAAGTGAAGAAGATTCTTCCATCCCTGAATGCTGCCTTTGTCGACATCGGAGATGAAAAAGAGGCATTTATCCACTATCTGGACCTGGGTCTGTATTTTGAGGCATTCGATGAATTCGTCAGAAGACTCAACCCGAACACAGATGCCAAAGGCATTTACAAGCACATCAAGCCTGGAAAGATCCTCGCAAAGGAAGGCAGGATTGAGAACGTGCTGACACCTGGACAGATGATCATCGTCCAGATTGTCAAGGAGCCGATTTCGACAAAAGGGTCACGACTGACTGCAGAGATTTCATTGGCAGGGCGAAACATTGTACTGCTTCCCTTCGCAGAGAAGGTGAGCGTATCCCAGAAGATCTCCTCAAAAGAAGAGAAGAGGAGACTTGAGACACTTGTAAAGAGTATTCTTCCAAAGAATTATGGAGCGATCATCCGCACAGCAGCTGAGGGCAAAAATGCCGCAGTGCTTGATGCGGAAGTCATCTCACTGATTGAAAAATGGGAGAACTCGTGGAGCAAATTAGCGAAATCCAAGGGAGTCCAGCTGCTGTTCACAGAATACAGCAAGACCACCACAATCCTGAGGGATCTGCTCAATGACTCATTCACAAACGTATATGTGAACAATGAGAACATCTATGAGGAGACCCGAAAGTACATCTCGCTGATCTCGCCGGAGCAGGAGAAGATCGTAAAGCTTTACAAAGAGAAGGCACCGATCTTTGACCACTTCGAAGTTACGAGACAGATCAAGAGTTCATTCGGAAAGGTGGTTCCAATCAAGCAGGGCGCATATCTTGTGATTGAGCACACTGAAGCATTGCACGTGATCGACGTGAACAGCGGTACCCGCACCAAGAACAAGGAGCAGGAACAGAACACATTCGACATCAACTGCAATGCAGCCGAAGAGATTGCAAGACAGCTCAGACTTCGAGACATGGGCGGAATCGTGATTGTTGACTTCATCGACATGGATTCAAACGAGCACAAGAACGCACTCTACAAGAAGATGGTTGAGCTTATGGAGTCCGACAGAGCAAAGCACAACGTGCTGCCACTCACCAAGTTCGGCCTCATGCAGATCACAAGGCAGAGAGTCCGTCCAGCAACCGAGATCAACACTCAGGAAGTGTGTCCGGTGTGCAACGGTACAGGAAAGATATCATCGAGTGTCGTGATAGACGAAGCCATCGAGAGAAGACTTGCGTACTACGTCGGAGAAAAGAAGATGAACACCCTTACTCTTAAGGTCAGCCCTATTTTGGGTGCATATCTGACAAAGGGTCTCTTCTCATCCATCCTGGGACGCTGGAAGAAGAAGTATGGATGCAAGATCAATCTGGTGGAAGTCACCGATTTCACAGTCCTGCAGAATGAATTTTACGATGAAAAAGGTGGTAAGCTGGATTAGCTTACCACCTTTTTATTCATATTCAGTGAGGCTTTGCCTCACCTCAAGTAAGCCACTGCCTCAGACACGACATACGTGCTGCCACCGATATAGACAAAAGGGGCAATCTCTCCTGCCGCCAGTTTTCCAGAAAGGGCCAATGCTTCAGTTACCGCAGATGTAACATAGACATCACCAGCAGCGCGGCCAGTTTCAGAACAATATGCAAGATATTTTTCTTTAATTTTCTCTGCAGCAAGGGCGCGTTTTGAATTTGCCTGAGTGAACACGCACACAGCCTCCTCCGGAAGATGATGTAGGGCTGCATCCACATCCTTGTCTGCTACTGAACCATATACAATAATCAGTTTAGAAAAATCACCGGAGCTCATCATTCTCTTCAACTGCGTAAAATTGTATTTTAAGCCATGTTCATTGTGGCCTATGTCGCAGATAGTATAAGGATGATCAGACAACTTCTCCCAGCGTCCGTGAAAGTCGGTACGCACAGCCGTATGAAGAATTGCAGACAACACATCTGCCTCACCTCCAATCTCAAAACCAAGTTCCCTCAACACATCCAGAGCAGCCAGAACTGTACGAAGATTCTTCTGCTGGTACTCACCCTGAAGGTCCATTCCGGAGAGTATCTCCTTATGATTTTCCCAAAGTGAAGGAATTACCTTGTCCGCGAATGTCAGCAATGACATGATCTGTGTTCGAGAACCCAAGAACTCAGGTTCAGATAGATTGGTATACAACACCTTACGTTCAAAAACAGCATCTATCTCCGGGTGGCTCTCGCCCACTACGACCGGCACTTTCGGCTTGATGATTCCTGCTTTTTCAAAGGCGATTTCAGGAAGTGTCTCACCAAGCATATCACAGTGATCAAGTCCGATATTTGTGATCACGCTGAGGACAGGATTGACGATATTCGTACTGTCCAGACGACCTCCAAGACCGGTTTCAAGAACCACGACATCAACCTGCTCATGAGCAAACCAATTAAGAGCCAACATGGTCGTGATTTCAAAGAATGACATGTCAAGATGATCAAACGTATCCTGCCACTGATTAACGAACTCCCACACATATTCTTTAGACACTAATCTACATTCTGCGTTTTTCAATTGTTCCGACGGAACAACGACCCTCATTCGCTCCCTAAAGTCAAGAATATGTGGAGAAGTGTAAAGACCGACCTTCAAGCCAGATGCAGCGAGCACAGATGTCAGCATGTTCGACACAGAGCCCTTGCCGTTGGTTCCAGCCACATGAATGATCTTATACTTCCTGTGCGGATGCCCCATAAGCTGATCCGCAAATTCCATATTTGCAATTCCTGGCTTATATGCCCCGGCTCCAACCTTCTGAAATGACGGGAAACGCAGGAAGAGTTTCTCTATCATCTCATTATATGCCACTTCTGAAAAAATATTCTCCATAGAACTGAAAAAACGCTTGTTGAATGCACAAAAATACGTATTTTTACCAAGTTATGCCCAAAATCATAGGATTTATGAAGGAGAACGAGTCTGCATTATATTCACGTTATGTGATTGACGGTATCATGGGAGAGGCCTCACCGGCTGAACTTCTCAACGAATGTATGGAATATCCTTTTGAAGATGACTTCATTACGGGAAATTTCACTGACATCGTTGACGAGACCATCGAACCGCCTTTATCAGCCTCAGCATACGACAGTTCGCAAATAGATGAACTTCTGCAGAAGACAACCGAAGCAGCAGGAGCAGAACGTTCATTCCGAATGCTCTATCCAGACCATTTTACCCGCCTTCAGATCGCTCAAGCACTCATCAGCAGAATCTGGAGCAAGGGACATTTCCGTCTTGGAAATCTCAGGCTGTGGGCGCAGTGGGACTGGAACACCCGCCCTATCGGCAACATGGCGGCATTCTACTCAAGCATCTCAGAAGCAAGCGATTACATATACAGTCTCGGAGTCGGTCTCACGGACTACATCTTTATAGAAAGCGATGAGACAAGCAGCGCGAGATTCTACGCTTGGCTACCTGAAGAAATCAGCGAAGACGACGATCTTCATGAGGGAATCCGAGAGGAAGCTCAGCATACCACGCTATTCAAGGTTCCTTATGAAAGCTCGCACCCTTGGATCAGCGAAGAGAGGCAGTGTCCGCGCAGCCTGGTCTGCGATAAGAACAGCCAACTCATATACATACCATTCGATACCTGTCAGTTCAAGCTGGGAGGTTCGCTGCTGGACGAGGTTTCAGGCAGAGCTGGAGGTGCGGCTCCTAATATCAAGGATCCGGATTATTTCATTGACTGCTATGAAGTTGTGAGAGAGCTTGTTGAAGATGGAGTCGTCATGGCCGGCATGAGCGTCGGCGACGGCGGCCTTGCTGCTGCGGCCAAGGCAATGACCCGCGATTGCGGACTTGATCTGGAAATCGGCGGTCTTATGTCATCCTATCAGGAAGAGGACAAGATCAAGGTTCTTTTCGGAGAAATTCCTGGCGTTCTCCTTCAGGTAAGCGATTACGAACATGACTATCTCGACTCTCAGCTGACACTCCAAGATGTGGCATACTACCCTGTCGGAAGACCTTCTAGCGACCATAGGGAGGTTAAGATCATGCAGTCGTCTAAAGGCGATGTTGCAAGCATTTTAGCATCGCTTCTGGCTCAGGCCAGCGAAGGCGAAGATTAGGGGAGAAATTATATAATAATTTACCCTGTCAGAATGGATGATTTTTGAATAAAATTCATTAAATTCGCGCCGGATTTTTTCGGTAATCAACCGACCCTATCAGTCCAGATATTTACAAGAAACAATTTATCATTATTAATCAAATACTTACAAAGTTTATGGAATCTAACAAGAAAAGAGTGTATTGCTTCGGCGGCAAGACTGCCGAGGGTAATGGCACTATGCGTGAGCTCCTCGGCGGTAAGGGTGCAAACCTCGCTGAGATGTGTACTCTCAACATTCCTGTTCCTGCAGGTTTCACAATCACTACAGAGTGCTGTACCGAGTACTATGAACTCGGTGGCGGCTTCAATGACGCTCTCAAGGCTGAGGTAGCAGAGGCTCTCAAGAAGACAGAAGCTATCATGGGGATGACTTTCGGTGACAAGGAGAACCCGCTCCTCGTATCTTGCCGTTCAGGTGCCCGCAGCTCTATGCCAGGTATGATGGATACTATCCTCAACATCGGTCTCTGCTCTGAGACTATCCCTGGTATGATCGAAAAGACACAGAACCCACGTTTCGTATATGATGCATATCGTCGTCTCATCATGATGTACTCTGACGTTGTGATGGAGAAGGCTGAGGGTATCGAGCCAGCTGATGGCCAGGGTATCCGCCAGCAGCTCGACAGAATGATGGAAGAGCTCAAGCATGCCAAGGGTTATGCTTCTGACACAGACATCACTGCTGAGGAGCTCAAGGATCTCTGCGACAAGTTCAAGGTTCGCGTTAAGGAGGTTCTCGGAACAGAGTTCCCAGATTCAGCTGAGGCTCAGCTTTGGGGATCTATCGGTGGCGTGTTCAAGTCTTGGAACGGAAAGCGCGCTATCGCATATCGCCGCATCGAGGGTATTCCTGATGAGTGGGGTACTGCAGTAAACGTACAGTCAATGGTATTCGGTAACATGGGTGACAACTCTGCAACAGGTGTTGCTTTCTCACGTAACCCG
>JAZKYT010000063.1:0-6740 GCA_045612265.1 Candidatus Cryptobacteroides sp. | reverse complement strand
GACAAACCACTTGCAAACGAGTAGTATCATGGCACAGGAAATCGAAAGAAAATTCTTGGTTGCAGGCGACTTCAAGCCGTTTGCAAAGAAGGCTACCCGCATCACTCAGGGTTACCTCAGCTCAGTTCCTGAGCGCACAGTTCGCGTTCGCGTGAAAGGTGAGAAAGGTTTCATCACAATCAAGGGTATCGGTTCAGCTAGCGGTGCAAGCCGTTTCGAGTGGGAGAAGGAAATCCCTGTAGCAGAAGTTCAGGACCTTCTTCAGATCTGCGAACCAGGCGTGATCGACAAGACACGTTATCTTGTTGAGGCTGGTGAGCACACATATGAGGTGGACGAATTCTACGGTGACAACGAAGGCCTTGTTGTGGCTGAAGTTGAGCTCGCAGCAGAGGACGAGGCTTTCGTAAAGCCAGAGTGGCTCGGCCAGGAGGTTACCGGAGATGTGAAGTACTACAACTCTATGCTCATGAAGAACCCATATAAGAATTGGGAGAAATAATTTTTTATAAGATTTTCGCAGATGCTCAGGATGACGTTGTCAGTTGTCATATAGTTATGACGTCATTCTGAGCAGAGCGAAAATTGAAATACTAAAAACTATGATCGACAAGAACACAGAACTTAACCAGGAGCAGGTTTTTGACCCGCTGGATATGAATAATTATAAGGTGGAGAAACTCCCGAAGATGGAGAAATCCGGATTCGAGAAGTGGATGGCCCGTCTTGGTGGCCCGATCGCCGCTTTGGTATTTATTCTTATATTTTGGGTGGTGGACATCCCGCTTTTTGATAATCTTGACTTCGCAAGCCTTTCTGACAAGGCTCAGAAGAGGTTGGCTGTCATCGGCGAGCCTGCATTCATCAGAGCCTGCTATGCAATGCTCGCGATCTTCTGTGCTTCTATCGTGTTGTGGATTACTGAGGCAGTACAGAGCTACCTCACCTCACTGATGGTGATCCTGGGTGTGATCCTTTGCGGTGTGACTACCCAGAAGGATGCCTTTGCCCAGCTCGGACATCCGGTGATGTGGCTGAATATCCTTTCGTTCGTTCTTGCCAGCATGCTGGTGAAGACCAGAGTAGCCAAGCGTTTTGCACTTTGGTTCGTTCTCAAGTTCGGTAAGAGTGCTGCAGGTATATTCTTCAGCTTCCTTGTCATCAATGTCGTATTGTCTCTTTTCATCTCAGCGACAACTGTGAAGGCTACTATCCTGTTGCCTATCTTCATGGTAGTTGCTGCGATCTTCGGTGCAAGCCAGGGTAACAGAAACAACTTTGGCCGTAACCTTGTGCTCCAGAATCTTTTCCAGATCAACATAGGTGCGAGTGCCTTCATGACCGGTTCAGGAGCCAATCTTCTTGCTGTATCCCTTCTTACAGGTGCATACAGCTCAGTTTCTTTGATATATTCGGACTGGCTGGTTGCAGCCTTCCCTCTTGCCATGATCCTTCTTCTTATCGGATGGTTCATTGGCGTCAAGGTCATCTTTCCACTCAAGCCAGAGGAGAAGGTTCCTCAGATTCCGGGAGGTATGGACCGTCTCCGCGAGGAGCTTGAATCCATGGGTAAGGTGCGATTTGAGGAATATAAGTCAATCGCAATTTTCCTTGGAGTACTCATCATGTGGGTGACTGAGAGCTGGCACGGTGTTTCTGCCGAGGTTGTGGTTCTCATCGGAGCCATCATCGCTCTCCTGCCTGGTATCGGAGTCGTAAAATGGAACGACGTCGATATCCCTTGGCATCTCATGCTTTTCTCAGCAGGTGCTTATGTGATCGGATCAGGTCTCAATGCGACAGACCTTCCGTCTGTAATGGTAGGTGCCGGTATGGATGCTCTCGGTATCACTGCTCAGACTCCGTTCATCGTCCTTTATCTCCTGCTCACAGGACTGATGCTTTTCAGCGCCCTTATATTCCAGTCAAAGAATATGAGAACGCTTGTCTTCCTTCCGATCGCCATCGGTGTGGAGCAGCAGTTCGGCTATCCGCCGCTCAGCCTCTCATTCCCTGTGGCTCTCTTGATTGAACATGTTTACGTGCTGCCATTCAACAGCAAGCCGGCAGCGCTTCTATATACCACAAACCACTACAGCTGGAGCGACACCTTCAAATTCGGTATCACGATGATGCTTATAGCATGGGTTATGATAGTTGTATGGGGTGAGACCGTATTGCATTGGTTAGGATATACACCAGGTTTGTTCTAATATGATATCTATACAGGCAAAAAAGCACGATAACTTCTCGGTTGAATTCAAGTTCGGATACAACTGTGTTGAAGATGGCGTTAAGGACAAGTTTTCCGTCAACGCCTGGATCTTCGTACCCAACAGCCTGGATATCAACCCCGAGAACTATGGAAAGAAGCAGTTCTATCGCGATATCAAGTCAAATATCCGACTGATCACCCCGGTATATCTGCTTAGAGACATTGCCCAGGATACATCCCTGCCGCTTGTGTCTTTGAGGAAGGCTCTTGAAGCCGTCGTTGCCAACCCGTCCACATCTTCTCTCAATAAATACGAATATCAGTTGAAGATGTTTGCGGCCATATTTAAAAGTGCCCTGAGAGACCATGCTGCCCATATCAGTGCAGTGCGTTCTCTTGATTCTGCTGAGTATCTTGTTGAGGATTATGTGAATAGTGCTCGTCTTGTGCTCCGAAAATTCCGTGCGCTCTATCAGATTATCGATGTGCCGACTGTTTCGGAAAGGACGAGAAGCTGTTTCCGAATGAGTGATGAGTTCATGAGTCATGTGGTTGAGGTCAGGACAATACGCCTGATCAAGGTGCTTGACGCGGTAGCGAATCCGCATACAGTCTCCCGCATCCGCAAGCAGTTTGAAAAGCTGATTTTCGACGAAAGAGAATATATGACTTCCATGGGATATGGCCAGCTGAATGGTGATGCAGTGCATGACCGAGAACTGGTCTTCCACCACGGAATGCTCAAGAAGTTCGTCGAGAGCGAATTATACATCAGCCTGGACAAGAAGAAGGATGGCGTTGCAGTCGAGCATCTTTATTATAGTATAGCGGCAGGTGTTGCGATGATCTTCGCTACCGGAGTTGCATGGCAGACTCAGGTGAAATATGGAAACATCACTTGGCCGCTGTTCATCGCTCTTGTTGTCAGCTATATGCTCAAGGACCGCATCAAGGACCTGTTGAGATATTATTTTGCCCATAAGCTTGGAAACAAATACTTTGACAAGAAGGCGACAGTCGCTATCGGTGATAATAATATAGGTGTCATAAAGGAGGGCTTCGACTTCATTTCGAGATCCAAGACTCCGGATGTGGTGATGAATATGCGTGAGCAGGATTCTTCTGTGGAGGATGAGTCGCGCATCTTTGAGGAAAAGATCCTTCTATATCGCAAGCATGTCGAGATTGCCGATTCTGCTTTGGCCATGGTGGATGAATACCCGATGAAGGGTATCAATGAGATCCTTCGACTTCATCTGAACAGGTTCACACACAAGATGGATAATCCGGAAGTTCCGATCGATTCCTTTGATGCAGACGGCAGACTCATAACTGCGTCTATCCAGAAGATATATTATGTGAATATAGTGTTCCAGCTCCAGCATGATGGCGAAGCTGAATATCATCATTTCAGAATCACCATGACTCGCACAGGCGTTCTTGCCATTGATAAAATATAGGTCTTACATTGAAATTTTCATAAATCTCCGTATTTTTGCCATTCGGTTAATTAGAATTTATGAAAATGAACAAAGTATTAAATCAGTTATTAGTAGTGTTTTTTGCGGCACTTTCTGTGGTGTCGTGTCTGCCGGAGGCGGATTATTCGCAGACTGCAGTGGTGTCAGCAAGTTTTGAGTATGCGGAAAATCCGTTGGATCTGGACAGCCTGTACTATAAGTCGAAAGCAGGAGCCGGCATCGGTTGGGGAGCTTATGGTTTCATGCATAAGGTGGACACAGTGAAGTGGGAATTTGAAGGCGGAATGCTTCTTTCCGGCAAGAAGGGAACTTTATATGATCCGGCAGATACTGTTGCAATGGCAAAGAGCGACAGTCTCGTGTATGCACAGGATCTTTATCGTGTGAACTCAGCAAAGGATACAGTCAACAATAATACATATATGGTGTATTATCAGAATCCTGACTCAAGCAAGATGCCTGAGCACGATGTGCTGTTCCTTATCGAAGAGAATGGTGTATGTCAGGCTCAGTACTGCTTGGTGAACAATACAAGCTACGTTGCATATAAGGCGGCCAAGACCTTCGCCCCTGGTGACAGAATCACATTGACTGCAACCGGATATCTCAAGGGAACAAAAATAGGAGAGGTTTCAATGCATCTTGCAGACTTCTCTGCTCAGAAGGATTCGATTGTTTCTAAATGGACTGTCTTCGACCTCACCAAGTTGGGTGTGTTTGATGCTGTAGACTTTAATGTGGCATCTACAAAAGAAGATGTGCCAGCATATTTCTGTATGGATCATTTCACGGCTTCGGTAACAGTCGGCAGTGACCTCTAAATAATAAAAAAGATGAAAAAGATATTGTCCCTTATGTTTTTGGTGACGCTTCTGGCGTCTTGCCGTGAGACGGGTGTAACCATTACAAACGATCCTTATGAAGGCATAGAATGGGGCAATGTCTTGCACCTGAAATCCTCACTTCACGTTCATACGGTCAACTCCACCATCGAGCATGGACCGGAGGAGGGAACGACAGTGACTCCTGCCGAGCAGATTGCCCGATATGAGGAGCTTGGCTACGATGTGCTGGCGATCACGGATCATGATTATGTCACCTACCCATGGAGTGAATATGGCAAGCCGGACAGCCAGATGATTTCAATCAAGGGTAATGAATTCAGCAAGAATGACAATTTCTGCGCATATTTCTGCGACTGGCTTGATCTGCCGGGAGAAGGTCCTGAGGTGACAGTCGGCTTTGAGGAGAGCATCGCTCAGGTAAGCAAGGATGGCGGTATCATCTATCTTGCTCATCCTATGCGCAGCGGTGACATCAAGAATGCAGATTTTTCGGCAGCCATTCTTCGAAAATATCCTCAGATATACGGAATGGAGGTGCTCAATGTCGGTCAGTTTGAACGCAATAATTCGATTGAGTTGTGGGATAAGCTGCTCACGGAACTTCTTCCGGAGCGTCAGGTATGGGGTACATCAAGTGATGATGCTCATTCTGTCAGAAAAGCCGGTTTCGGTTGGACGATATTCCTGACTGCAGAACGTACGGAAGCTGCTGTGAAGGATGCTCTGATGAACGGTAATTCGTTCTTTTCGACATCCAAGATTGTAGAGACTGTTCCGATGCTTGATGTGACGCCTGGCATTACGTCAATCATTCATGACAGAAAGCATGGAACCCTGACCATTTCTGCGACGGATTATGATCGCGTAGAGTGGACATCAATGGGTGAGGTCGTTCATATTGGCGAGACCATCAATTATGCTGCTGTTGAGGGCGTGGACAAATATCTTAGAGCAACCGTCTATGGCCCGGGAGGTGCAACCTTCACTCAGCCTTGGACAGTGGAGAAAAAATAATAATCATCTTTTTTAGAGAAGTCCTTCCGGGATTTCCATCATGATTTCCTGGTTTTCGACGTCGATGCCGAGAATCAGATCTTCGTGGAGCGGTATCATTACTGCTCCATTTTCTGTTTCAACCTCAAGACATGGGTTGTTCGGGATGTCGAAGAATTCTGTAATCTCTCCCACTTCGTAGATTTCGTCTTCTCCACCAGGAGTAAGCACCATCCAACCCACGAGAGCCGCATATCCATCATCCTCAAGAGTAAGTTCTGCTTCTTCGCCACCTTCTATATATACCGCCTTTCCGACAAGTTCTTCCACATCTTCCTGATTGCGGATGTCGGTAAGGTGGACAAGGGCCTTTGAATTGCCCCTTTTCTGGAATGATTCAAAAAAGAAAGGAACCGGGAGTCCATCGAAATAGATGAACACCGGTTCCTTTAGGTTGATATCTTCAGGAGCGATTTCGCGGAAGCTCATTACGAGTTCCCCGTCGGTACCGTTAGATTTCAAGACCTGTGCAATCTGCTGCATAGTAAGAATTACTCAGCGTCAGCAGTTGCCTCCTCAGTCTGAGCAGCAGCCTCAGCAGCGGCAGCCTCAGCGGCAGCGCGTGCAGCCTCCTCAGCCTCAGCCTTTCTCTTAGCGATAGCCTCAGCTCTCTCCTGATTTACCTTAGCCTCAGCCTCTGCAGCAGCCTTCTTTGCAGCAGCAGCGTCCTTGCTAAGACCCTCTTTCTTTGCGTTGATCTTTGCAGCCTTCTCAGCCTTCCAAGCAGCGAGCTTAGCGTCTGCCTGCTCCTGAGTAAGAGCTCCCTTCTTAACACCACCCTGGAGGTGCTTTGCAAGAAGAACACCCTCGTAAGAGAGGATCTTGCTTACAGTAAGAGTAGGCTGTGCACCTACGTTAAGCCAAGCAAGTGCGCGCTCGTTGTCGAGAACGATAGTTGCAGGGTTTGTGTTAGGGTTGTAAGAGCCGATCTGCTCGATGAAACGACCATCGCGAGGTGCGCGTGTGTCAGCCACAACAATGTGGAAGAATGCGAAATTCTTCTTTCCGTGGCGCTGGAGACGAATTTTAACAGCCATTGTGAATCTGTTTTAAAAGTTTAATAAATATTACCTATGCTTTCCTACCCGAGGAAAAGCGCGCAAAAGTACGCAATAAATCTCGCATTTCCAAAGGATTGAATCAAAA
>JAZKYT010000062.1:0-46016 GCA_045612265.1 Candidatus Cryptobacteroides sp. | reverse complement strand
AGCTCTGGCTGCTTTTTACGGAGTGTACGATTCATGGAAGACGGATTTGAAGACTGCCCTGAAAGCAATCAAGGATAAATGTTATAATGAAATATCCATTGAACTGTACGGCAATGACCACGACATAATTGGAAACCGTGACATTGTCCGCTATCTTATCAAGACAGAAAATTCCTTTTCGCAGGTGTAGAAGGTACAGTCAAAGTGTGTTTCGTCGTTGATACCGACGGTAAAATCACGGATGCACATGTCCATGAAAGTGTTCATCCGGAGCTTGATGCAGAAGCAGTCAGAGTCGTCATGAAATCTCCCAAATGGAAACCGGCAAAAGGAAAGTAACTATATTCGATTTAATTCGTATTTTTGCATGATTAATTTATAGAGTATGAAGACAGATATCGAAATTGCAAGAAGCGTAGAGATGCGCAAAATCACTGATATTGCAGAGAGTATTGGAATTCCAGAGGAGAAGATTGACCAGTATGGTCGTTATATAGCCAAGGTTTCAAGACAACTTGTGGACGAGGAAAAGGTCAAGAAGAGCAAGCTGATTCTTGTGACTGCAATCACGGCGACCAAGGCCGGAATCGGTAAGACAACGGTGTCTGTCGGACTTGCACTCGGACTTAACAAGATCGGTAAAAATGCCATTGTAGCACTTCGTGAGCCATCTCTTGGTCCTTGTTTCGGTATGAAAGGTGGTGCAGCCGGCGGTGGATATGCTCAGGTGATCCCAATGGAGAAGATCAATCTCCATTTCACTGGTGACTTCCACGCTGTGACATCTGCTCACAACATGATCTCAGCTCTCATGGACAACTATATCTATCAGCACCAGCCTGACGGATTTGCACTCAAAGAGGTTATCTGGAAGCGAGTTCTCGATGTGAATGACCGTTCACTCAGAAATATCGTAACAGGTCTTGGTCCACGCACAAACGGTCTTACTGCAGAGTCTGGATTCGATATCACCCCTGCTTCAGAGCTCATGGCCATCCTCTGTCTCTCAAAGAACCTGGATGACATGAGAAGACGTATCGACAACATTCTTCTTGGATATACATTCGATGACAAGCCATTTATGGTAAAGGATCTTGGAATCACAGGATCAATCCTCGTCCTTCTCAAGACTGCCTTCAAACCTAACCTTGTTCAGACAACAGAGGGAACCCCTGCATTCATTCACGGAGGTCCTTTCGCAAATATCGCACACGGTTGCAACTCAATCATCGCCACAAAGGTTGCCATGTCATTCGGTGACTATGTGATCACAGAGGCTGGTTTCGGTGCTGACCTCGGTGCGGAGAAGTTCTTCAATATCAAGTGCCGCAAGAGCGGTCTCAAGCCTGAGCTTACTGTACTCGTGGCAACTCTCAACGGTCTCAAGATGCACGGTGGAACACCGCTCGAAGACATCCAGAAGCCTGATGCTGAGGGGGTGAAGAGAGGTTTTGCAAACCTTGACAGACATATAAAGAACCTCCAGGACTTCGGACAGTCGGTTGTGGTTTCATTCAATAAATACGCTTCAGATACTGAAGAGGAGATCAATCTCGTGAAGGAGCACTGCGCTGAACTCGGCGTACCATTCGCACTCAATAATGCTTGGGCAGAGGGCGGTGAAGGTGCGAAGGAACTTGCACAGCTCGTTGTCGATACGATCGAGAAGAACCCTTCAGGTCCTATCAACTTCACTTACAGAGATGATCAGAGCCTCACAGAGAAGATTGAGACAATTGCAAAGAATCTCTATCGTGCTTCAAGCGTAACATATTCTGCAGTTGCAAGAAAGAAGCTTGTTGCAGCTGAGAAGATGGGATTCGGACACTTCCCTGTCTGCATTGCAAAGACTCAGTACTCATTCTCACAGGACCCAAAATTGTATGGTGCTCCTGAGGGATTCCGTTTCGACATCAAGGACATCGTGATCAACACCGGTTCTGAGATGATCGTTGCGATTGCAGGTGATATCATCCGTATGCCTGGTCTCCCTAAGGTGCCGCAGGCAAACAAGATTGATATTGTTAATGGAGTAATTGAAGGACTCAGCTAAAATATAAATTATGAATACGAAGAAACTTGTGACATACATTCTCTGCGCTTTCATTCCTATGATCGGAATTGGCGTTTTGATGAGTTGTGGTTCGAATGTAATCCTCAAATCGCTTTTAAGTCTTGTTGCAATGTTGCTTCCTATGATTGCGGTGATCATCACTCAGACAGTCAACAAGGAACAGATATTCCATGGGCTTGATATTTCATTCAAGATCAACAGATGGTGGGTGATCGGCTGGCTTCTGATGCCTGTTCTTGCTGTGGCTGTTCTTGGAATGACATTGCTGATGCCAGGTGCAGTATGGTCCCCTGACAGCGAAGTCGTGAAGGCAGCGCTCGCCTCTATGCCTGAAGGCGTTGGACTTGGTGCATTCATCGTGATCACTTTGATCAGCGGTCTGTTTGCTGGACTCACAGTCAATGCTGTATTCGCCTTCGGTGAAGAAATCGGCTGGAGAGGCTATCTCCTTAAGATATTCAAAGGCAAGACTTTCCTTAGCACTGCACTTTGGACAGGAATAATCTGGGGACTGTGGCATGCTCCGATCATTCTCAACGGGCACAACTACCCTCAGCACCCAGTTGCAGGAGTGTTCATGATGGTTGGAATGTGCGTTTTCCTCACTCCAATATTTATGTATTTCAGACTGAAGAGCGGCTCAGTGATTGTCCCTGCCATAATGCACGGAACATTCAACGGTGTCGTTGGACTAAGTATGATTCTCGTGACACCAGCCAATGATCTCCTTTATGGCGGTCCCGGACTCGCTGGTCTTATAACATTACTTCTTCTGGATATCTGTCTTTATATTTACGACAGATTCATCAGCAAGGAGAATATCTTCAGCAGCTCAATTTAATCTGAACAAATACTGATCACCCCCGGAAGAATCTCATAAGGACTTCCGGGGGTGATTTATATTCTTACGTCAGCTTTATCTCCAATTAATTCAACGTTTTATACGACAGGATATGGACAGTGACTCCGACAGCGACCACAATGAACATAAGGCGGAGAAGCCAGTGCTCTGCCACGAAGATGGCGCAGAAAAGCAGGGTCAGCCATAAGGTGCTGATAGAAACTATCTTAACTCTCTTTGGAATAGCCTTGTGCTCAAGAAAATTGGAAATATACGGCCCCAATTTCGGATGGTTCATCAGCCAGTCATACAGATTCCTGTTGCTCCTTAAGAACAAGGTTGCAGCCAGAAGCAGGAACGGAGTTGTGGGAAGTACCGGAACGAAAGCACCAGCAATCCCCAACCCTAAGGCGATAAAACCTAATATTGTTAAAACAATCTTCACTTCAATTCTGAATTTTGGCCTGCGAAGATACTGCTTTTACATGAAATTTGCTAAATTTGTAAGATTGACAAGTACTAAACCATGAACAAGAATTATCCAATCTACAAGACAACATTTATCGACGACATGCGTTCGCTCGTTGAAGAGGCGGCGCAGAATTTTCCCGATAGTATCGCTATTTCGTACAAGGACAGACCTTCAGACAAGGAGGTAAAGAAAGTAACCTTCACTCAGTGGAGAGACGATGTAAGACACCTTGGTACAGCACTGATTGCAAACGGTTTAAGAGAAGAGAACATCGCAATTGTAGGTGAGAACAGCTACGGTTGGTGCTGTTCTTTCTTTGCGGTTATGGGAACCGGTTCCGTTACTGTCCCAGTTGACAAGGAACTCCCTGTCGAAGATATCAACGGAATCATCACAACCACAGGATGTAAGGCTGTAATCTACGGAAAGACAGCCGAGGAGAAGATCAAGGCAATTCTTGCCGAAGGTGGTCTGGCATCCGCTGAGCTTCTCGTATCAATTGACTCAAAGAACAACATTGAACCAGAACTTCTTGGATCAAAGACTTTGACAACCGTCGCAGCACTTGAGGAAAAAGGTGCAGAGCTTTATAAAGGTGGTGACAATTCCTACTACGACTATAAGATTGATGTCAACAAGCTTGCATCTATCGTATTCACCTCAGGAACCACAGGAAAAGGTAAGGGCGTGATGCTCACACAGGCAAATATCTGCCTCGACATGACACTCGGAATGTACAATTTCGACATCACAAGAAAGACACTCCACGTACTTCCTCCGCACCACACATTCGGCTCGACAGTGAACTATGTAGGACACCTTTCACAGGGTTGTGAAGTGTATATTTCCAGCGGACTCAAGCATGTCAGCGATGAGATCAAGGAGCAGCAGCCAACTCACCTTATCCTTGTTCCAGCATTCCTTGAGGTGATGAACAGAAAGATCTGGGCTACAGCACGTAAGACAGGAAAGGAAGGCCTTTTGAAGACCATGATGAAGGTCAGCGATGCTCTGAGAAAAGTTGGAATTGACCTTAGAAAGAAGCTCTTCTCTAGCGTGCTTGAGGCTTTCGGAGGCAAGCTTGAACTTGTCATCTGCGGAGGTGCAAAACTCGATGAGGAAATCATCAACACATTCGATTCACTCGGCATCACCATCCTTAATGGTTACGGCATCACAGAATGTGCCCCACTTATTTCTGCCAACAGAAACAAATATCGCAAGCCAGGCAGCGTCGGCACCCCTATCCTTGCATGCCGCGTGAAGATTGACAATCCGGATGAAAATGGCGAGGGTGAGATCTGCGTAAAAGGTCCTAACGTGATGATTGGTTACTACAACAATCCTGAGGCAACTGCAGAGGTATTCGACAAGGACGGTTTCTTCCACACCGGTGACTATGGACGACTCGATGAGGAAGGCTGGATCTACATCACAGGCCGAAAGAAGAATCTCATCATCCTTTCTAACGGAAAGAACGTATATCCAGAGGAGATTGAGGCTGACCTTCAGAAAGTTGAAGGCGTGAGCGAGGTTGTCGTATATGCTGGTGAAAGCCGCGTACAGAAGGATAAGATCACCATCGTAGCCGAGATATTCCCTGATGCTGACCTTCTTAAGGACAAGGGCATTACTGATCTTCAGGCATATTTTGATGAGCAGGTCGGTATCCTTAACGCCAAGATGCCATCATACAAGGCCGTCAAGAGAGTCAAGCTCAGAGATGAGGAGTTCCAGAAGAACACTTCACGCAAGATCACACGATTCTCAATCGACAAGACAATCGACTAACGTTTCCTGTACCACAGGATAAACCATACAAGAGCAAAAAGGGCACAACTGCCTCCGATGATGTAAGACAGATTCTGAGGCAGTGAAAGTCCTTCAGGTGCAATGCATATATATGTGCTGCAGACAAGGGTCATAAGCAATGCAGGCAACAGAGCGATATAGAAATTCTTTCTGCTCTGCACAAGATACACGGTGATGGCCCATAAAGTGAACACTGAAAGCGTCTGGTTGCACCATGCGAAGTATCTCCATATGATCTTGAAGCCTTCAGCATCACGAAGGCTGTAAAGCAATACTCCAAATGTGATCAGGAACAACGGGATGCAGATCAGAAGACGTCTGCTTATAGGTTTCTGATCAATTTTTAGGAAATCTGCTGCAATAAGTCTTGCAGAACGGAGGGCTGTGTCACCGCTAGTGATTGGTGCAGCAACGATTCCGAGGATAGCCAAAATACCTCCGAATGTTCCAAGCCATTGTTTTGATATGCTGGTAGCAACTGCTGCTCCAGAATATGCCCTTCCAGTAACCTGGTCGATAATTCCGTTCTCCTGGAAGAAATATGTGGCAGCGGCAGCCCAGATCAGGGCTACGATTCCTTCTGCTACCATCGCGCCATAAAATATTGGACGACAATGCCTTTCGCTGGTCATGCAACGCGCCATCAGAGGTGACTGAGTTGCATGGAATCCACTGATTGCACCACAGGCGATGGATATGAACATCATAGGGAATATAGGGTTCTTCTCGTATTTCGTTCCGAATCCGTTCCATATTTCAGGAAGTTCAGGGTTCTTGATATAAAGCATCACAAGAATTCCCACTGCCATGAAGAGAAGAGCTGCTGCAAACAGAGGATATACCTTTCCTATGATCTTATCAACAGGAAGAATTGTTGCAAGAATATAGTAGAGGAAGATGACGACAATCCAGAATATCGAATTCATCCAGTCCGGTGTCATGCCTGCAAGCAGTTCCGCCGGACCACTTACGAACACTGCGCCTACCAGGATCATCAGCACAAGTGTGAACACGATCATCACCTTCTTGGTCCTGCCTCCAAGATAACGTCCTACAATCTCCGGAAGGCTCTCTCCCCCGTTTCTGATGGATAATGCACCTGAAAAGAAATCATGCACGGCTCCTGCGAAGATAGTTCCCAGCACAATCCATAGATATGATGCTGTTCCGAACTGTGCTCCCATGATAGCTCCGAATATCGGTCCGAGACCTGCAATATTCAGAAACTGAATCATAAATATCTTCCAGGTGGGAAGCGGGATGAAGTCCACTCCGTCAGCTTTGGTAATAGCAGGAGTCTTGCGGTCATCAGGACCAAAAACTCTGTCAACATATCTACCGTAGATGAAATATCCGCCGATCAGCAGAACAAGAGCGAGTGTAAATGTTATCATATGTGCAGTCTATATTTCTCAGCAAATATACTTATTCTTTAAGTATTTTGTCTACATTTGTCATGCACATAAAACCTAAAACCTATGATACTTTTCAAAAACGGATTGATTTACGACGGAACAGGTTCTGAGCCGTTCCATGGTGATATTCTTGTAGATAATGACAAAATCCTACGTGTAGAAGCTGAAATACAGCCTGAAGAAGGATGGGACGTAGTTGACCTCAATGGCCTTTCAGTGTCTTCCGGATTCATTGACGCACATTCACACAATGACTGGTTCGCCATCAAGAAGGAACCACAGAAATATTTCGAACCATTCATCCGTCAGGGAATCACCTCTTTCGTGACCGGTAACTGTGGCCTATCTGCAGTCGGTTTCGAAAATGATACTGAACATGTAGACAAAGTCGGTGGCGGTCTATTCTCTTTCCAGGATACAACTGGTGTCTACCCTTCTGTATCAGAATTCTTTTCAGCAATTGATGGAAACACTCCGTGCAATATAGCTGTTCTGGCGGGCCATTGTTCGGCCAGAGCTAGTGTAGCAGGTTATGAAAACAGACCGCTGACGGATACTGAACGCAAAAGGATGCTCGACATAATGGAGAACGCTCTGAAGGATGGTGCCTGCGGACTCTCTTTGGGTCTTATGTATGAGCCTGGAATATACGCTGGAATCGATGAACTCAAGGAAGTTGCAAGACTCTGTGAAAAATATGACAGACCGATGACAGTGCATCCAAGAGCCTGCTCCGCAGTTTCCATGACCTATCCCCTCCTTGGCCGTCCACACTTGCTCAGAGCATTGGATGAGCTTGTGGAAATCGCTGATGGCACTCACATGAAACTTCATTATTCGCATGCAATCTTTGTCGGTAGACGTTCATTCCGCTGCAAGGACGAGCTTGTGAAGATTCTGCATGGTCTGAAGGATAAAGGTATCGATATCGGCTTCGACATCTACAGCGAGCTTCTCGGAGTTTCTGTCATCACCGTTGTGCTTCCGGCCTGGTATCAGGCACTTACTCCGAAGCAGAAGCGCCATTGGTTCAATAAGTTGAAGCTTGGTGTCCTGATTGCAGCCACAATCGTCCTACTTGGATTCGGCTGGGACGACATCCAGATTGCCTACATCGGACCTGGATATGAAAAATATGAAGGCAAGACAGTTGCACAGATCGCCAAGGAAATGGGCAAATCATGCCTGGACGCATATCTTGATCTCTGCGAGATGAGTAACTTCAAAGGACGCGTGAACATGGGTCCTTACAGCACGCCTGAGATTGTCAGTGAACTTTCCAAGGATGAGAGATGTCTGTATATGACAGATGCATGGGTCGAGGACCATGGAATCCAGAATCCTGCAATATATGACTGCTTTCCTAAGTTCCTCAAGTTCTCTCTCTGCGGTACCGGAGACACTATGCCGAACACAATAAGGAAGATGACAGGTGCAGTTGCCGACAGATTCTCTATTAAGGAAAGAGGCTATCTCAAGCCTGGATATTATGCCGACCTTACCATCTTTGACGAGTCTGAACTCCGTGACGGAGAACCTGACCAGGAACGTTCGTTCGGTATAGAAAAGGTATATATAAATGGTATAAAAGTGCTTGACGGAGCGCAGCTGGATTCAGAAGCAATCAAGCATTCCGGAAGAGCTTTGAAAACCATATAAGCATATGATTACCATCTTGGATTTGTAACCTCCGGTGCTGTAAGAACCTGAGCGTTCATCCACTCGAAGAGGTTTGCGTGTCCCTGAGGAGCTACTGTACCGCCACCATTGTTTGTAGGAACCACTGAATCCTCCTTCTGCTCCTGTGACAATGTCACTGCATCGTTGAAGACGTAGCACCATGCAAAGTGTCCCATGATCGGCATGCCTGGGTCATCCATACCTACAACTGACTCAAACATCGACATCCATACGTTCTGTGCACCAGCCTTTACAAGACGCTGGAATGTAGGGATACAGTGTGTTGCAGCAGCAACTGTAGTGTCATCGAATGACTGAACGAACCAGATATTCTCCTCAGCAAGCATCTTGATTTCGTGGTCTGAAATATACTGGTCCATATAAGCCTCGCATGTAGGATATGCAGCAGCAAAGTACTTAGGATTGCGGAGAAGCATGTGCATTGTCATGAAACCTCCGTTCGAGCAACCACCTACATAAATACGGTTTCTGTCGATATCAGGGTGCTGGTCAACGAACTCGTCGATGCATGACTTGAGAACGTCTGCATAGAGTGAAGGATACTCACCATGGCCGAATCCCTTTGATGTTCCCATCCACATTGTAGGGCACTGTACAGAAAGTACATAAGCACCGTTCTTACCGCCTTCTGTTGTGAAGTGTGACTGGATTTCAGGACGGATGAGAGAAACCACCTCATTACCGAGAAGTGTGATTGATACGTCAACTCCACCTTCTCCACCTCCGTGAAGCCAGATTACAAGCGGATTTGCTACGCCGTCACCCTGAAGTGACCATGGCTCATATGATGCATAAGTAAGAGTAACGTCGCCAGGCTTACCTGTGAGTCTGCCTGTGAAAGTGCCATTATTGAAATAGTCTGCCTCTGAAAGGAAGTTCTCGAGAGCCTTGTCAGTCTCGCACTCGATTGCTGTGAACTTCTGCTTGCCAACCTTGAGGGTCTTGCCTGGCTTCAAGGCCACTTTAACAGAGTAGTTCTCATTCCAGACACCACCCTGACGGCTCTTGGAGATACCTGTACCCCAGCCTGAGATCTTCTCAAGACCAAGTGCAAGATACTCACCTACAGGATTGTAATCACCTCTTGAGTCGCAAGGATATACATGAAGTACATTACGGTCCTTGCCGTTTGTATTGACTGTGAGTACTGATGGATCGAGGTTGTCGATCTTGATTTCAGGTTTCACTACCACGAGGCCTACAGCTGCTGTGATTTCAGTAGTTGTCACCTGTACGACCTGAGGCTGCATCTTGAGCGTCTGAGCGCTGACTGTCGCTGCGAGGGTCATTGCCAAGGCAGCGAGGAACGGTTTTAAAGTTTTCATATACGTATGTGGTTATTTGGTAAATAATCTTCAACAAGCACAGTATATAATTTAGTTTAGAGTTCCTCTTCCGGTAAAATGTTCACACCAGGAAGTGTTATTTCTGATCCGCAGATTACACCTTCAGTTTCGAGATTAATCCACTCTATATTTGGAGAAATATATGATAATCGTGTCATGATATGATTGTTTTAAATTATTCTGATAGATAAGGACGGCTGATGAGTTTAAGCGCAAGCTCTGATTCGTCTGTTGTTATAAATTCAACACCTTTTGAAATATATTTAAGAATCTCATCCGACTCATTGATAGTCCAGACATTGACAGGCATACCGAGCTCATGAGCTTCGATGATCCACTCATCTGTTAAAGATTCATATGTATAGTCCACTCCACGAATGCCGTCTGCCAAGATGGCTGAAGGAGCTATGTTGCTTCCCAAATATGAAATCATGCCATCAGGATAAATATCTACAAGCTTCAGGCAGACATTATAATCAAATGAAATCCACTCCACCTGATCTTCCATTTCATACTTCCTTACTGCTTCAACGCAAGCTTCGACTGCTCTTAAACTTTTATCAAGTGTCTCATGTGGCTTGATTTCGCATAACAATTTCACATCAGGACATTTCTTTGCCTGCTCAAGATACTGTTCCAATGTAGGTATTTTCTCATTATTCTGAAGCTTGTAATCCTTTATCTCATCGTAGGTAGATGAGTCCAGTCGAAGATGATTGGAGAGAACAGGGTTGTGATGCAGGACTACCACATCATCAGTTGTCACATAAACATCGAACTCTGATCCATAGACTGCAAGCTCCTGAGCCATGGTAAGTGACTGCAATGAGTTTTCTGCCACGTTATTAGGATGGTATCCCCTATGAGCAACGATCTGAGGCATCACGACAGGGAAAAGGTCAGAAGATACTGTCAGAGCCACTTCCGATGCAAGTACAACACTTGATCCGCCTCTTACAAGAGATACCTCATACTGTCCGGATGTCAATTCATCTGGAATGATCACCTTGATGCAGTCTTCAGCAATTATTGTCTCGCATGTTAATGTTCCAATTGTGACGATATCCCCTTCTTTGAAGCCTTTACCATATATATACATTTTGCATCCTGGTTTCACTGTAGCAGCAGGAAGCATTTCAACCTCACTTACGCTGATTGATTCTGCATCCGAATCCTGTACAGCCTTCACCTCGTCCCAAAGCAGCTTGACCTGTGTTTCATTAAGGGGTGTATCATATATACGCGCAATTGCAATGTCACCTTTGAATCCGCAATTGGCCTCGGTCTTATTATAAGGGTCTCCTCCTATGCAGAACCATGTTCTGTCGCTGACTGCATGTTTGAACTCACCTGTCGTATTCTGAGTCGCCTTAAGCTCTCCATTGACATAGATATAAGTCTTGCTCTCTTCCTTGTTCCATATACCCACAACATGATAATATACGCCAGGTTCAGGAACTATTCCACTCTCAGTCCATACGAATGTACCGGTGCTGGTGGTTGTCACATTCGGAGCAAAGGCAATATCACCACCTCTGTCGTTAGGTTTTGTGAGGACAAAGCCTGTTCCTCCTCTCTCAGATGAACTGAAAGGCCTGATTTCATAGTTTCCGTCAGCGTTTGCATCAACTCTGAACAAGGCTTCAAGTGTATGACCATCTGCAATCTTGTCAAGGAATTCAGTGTTGTCAGTATAGTCAATCATGTAGAATCCAGTTTTCATTCTCGCATTGAAAGGATTGCTGAAATGGGCGACATTATAACCAAGAACACTGTTATAGTAGTTTAGATGAGTCTCTCCTGCCAGGTATGACACTGACATCTGGGACTCTGAGAGGTCTTCTGCAGTTCCGTCGCTGTTGAATTTCACATCAAGAAGATCGGCTACAGGAGTTGTTAGTCTTTCGAATTTTTCAAGGTTAAGACCGAACTGATATATATTTCCACGAAGTTCCTCGTCAGTGATGTTCTTCAAGACACCTGATGGATTCTCAAGTAGATATGCTGCCTTATCTGTTGTGACAGTAATTGAGTGGATTGCTCTGTAATCAGGTGATATCGCCATATATAGCTTGGCTCCATTCTCAGTATCCTTGCCTGCTATGGTTACACCTTCAGTCAAAGATACTGTAATGGTCTTGTCCATTGATACGCTTACAGACTTAAGCACCTCATCTGGATCCATGGACTCATGAGTTCCATATACATTGAATCTGATAGCCGAGCATGCCCATTCCAGCTGAATACCCTTGAACCTGTAAGATCCGTCATCCTGTCTGCAGGCAGCTAGTATCTCATCAGTAACAGGTGCATATAAAGGGAAATTATCACCGTTCATCACGCCTTCCTTTTCCTGAACCTGATTCATATTCAACGGAATCTGAGGTTCAAATGCCTCATTGCTGTACTTGATCCATGCACCGGTGTTTCCTGGTACGGTGATTCCGCGGATATCAGACTCAGAGAACCCGCCAAGATCAACCATACCTGAGAAAAGATAGGTGTCAGGATCAATGCTGAGAGTTGATGATTTTGTCTTTACGACATCAGTGCTCTCAGTGTTGGCGATAAGTACATCCAACGTTTCATTTCCGGTCCATACAAGTTCTTCTCCGGATAACGTGATCTTGGACTGCACATCAGCACAAGGTGCTACGGTTTCTATGCTTACCTGTATGCGGTCTGCAGATACGGTATCGTCCGGCATCTGTTCTTTAAGACTGCATGACATAAGACATGTAACGGCAGCAAAACCTAGATAGAGTTTCTTCATAATTTGTTCAGTTATATACATTAATTATATGTCAAGGGCGAATATACTTACTTTTTCAGACATGCCCAAATATTGAGATATTCAAGATGATGTTATATATTTGCCAAATAATTTGAAGTATCATAAAATATGAAATTTTCTCTTCGCAAGCTTTATGAAAAGATTCCAGGCGGAATCATCTGTCTCCTGGTTGTTTTCGGCTTCTTCGCCTATCTCGGATCAAGAATGGGCACAGCCAATATGTTGAATACCATAATGAATACTGCACATGATCTTCTTCTAAACACAGTATTCTATCTTATGGCGATATGCGTGATTACCGGAGCGATCGGCCGTATCTTTGTGGAGTTCGGAGTGGTAAAGATGCTTGAGAAGGTCCTCAGGCCGCTTATGAAGCCTCTTTTCAATCTTCCAGGTGTCGCTTCACTTGGAGCAGTTCTGACATTCCTGTCGGATAACCCGGCCATCATTTCACTTGCTCAGGAAGAGAAGTTCAGGAGCTATTTCAAGAAATATCAGCTCATCTCGCTGACTAACTTCGGTACCGCATTCGGAATGGGACTTCTCGTAATCGTCTTCATGATCGGACAGGGATTCTATGCTGAACCTTTCATCGGTCTTTTCGGAGCAGTGTGCGGATGTATCGTTTCCACAAGACTCATGCAGCGATTTGTCGTCAAGGCATATCCGCAGTACAAGGATGAAGAGGTCTGTGTGGAGGTTGAAGTTGAGTCCACAGAACAGGCTGAAGAGAAGAAGCCACTTTTCCAGAGAATCCTCGATTCACTTCTTGACGGAGGACGTACTGGTGTAGATGTCGGCCTTGCAATCATTCCTGGCGTGCTCATCATATCGACTCTCGTTATGTTGCTTACATTCGGTCCTTCTGCGACAGGAGCATATACTGGAGCAGCCTATGAAGGCACTGAGCTTCTTCCGTTCCTTGCAGGCAAGATCAATTTCATCTTCGATTGGTTGTTCGGATTCCAGGATCCGCATCTTGTTGCCTTCCCTATCACTGCATTAGGTGCTGTGGGAGCTGCACTCGGACTTGTACCAAACTTCCTTGAGGCAGGTTGGATTGACGGCAACGCAATCGCAGTATTCACTGCCATCGGAATGTGCTGGAGCGGTTATCTCAGCACCCACACTGCAATGCTTGATGCTATGGGATTCAGAAACCTCACTTCAAAGGCTATCCTTGCTCACACAATCGGTGGACTTGTTGCTGCATTCGTTGCTCATTGGGCATATGTCCTTTTCTCATTGATTTAGCAGTCAGCACCCTGTAATCACACCAGCCATATACAATGAAAAGAAAGTTAAGTTTCATCGAACAGTTCGACCGCACCTTGAGCGGAGGATTCCTCAAGCAGATCACTTGGCTTACCATCTTTACTCTGATGATTCTTGCAGTTCTTGTGGGAATTTCACTTATATTTCCTGAAGGTGACCAGATTTTCGGAATGGGTGGCAGACTGGAAAGGATCAAGGGTCTGTTCTATCATCTGATCGATCCCGGCAACCTTTCTTTAGAAAGTCATAACATCATTGGCATTCAGGTGTTTACAGGAATTGTCGCTGCGCTCGGAATGGTGCTTCTAAGCGGAATGCTCATCACGACACTGACAAATGTTGTGGAGCGCCGTGTTTCTGATGTACTCGACGGCAACGTTGTATATGGAAAGATTCGTGACCACTATGTGATCATCGGTTACGGCAGTCTGGTTGTCAGTATAATCCGTAACATCTACGCCAAAGAAACAAACAAAGGAAAGAGGATCATCATCCTGACCTCCCAGAACGTTCGCGAATCAAGAGTCAATCTCTTTGCGCAGCTTCCGTCAGAGTGGGAGAAATATATTCACTTCTATTGCGGCAACATCGAGTCCAAGGAACATATAGCTAACCTCAATGTAGACAAGGCTGTAGAAATCTATGTACTTGGTGAGAACGAGGAATCCGGCAGAGATTCCAAGAATCTCGAATGTGTAAGACAGATTGCAGACTTGAGGTCAAAATGCACGGATATAATAACTGTCAACGTCCAGTTTGACAAGCTAACATCGTATTCCCTGATCCAGAAACTCAGCCTTCCTAAGGAATATATCGCTCCAGAGGGCAATATGTCCATATATTTCAGACCATTCAACCATTATGAGAACTGGGCACGCATACTTTGGGGATATAATGGATCTGACAGCTTCAAATATGACAATCTGGATTTTGAGAAGGTAGAGGGAGACAGATATGTGCATCTGGTCATCTTAGGCTTCAACAGAATGGGTCGCGCTATGCTTCTTGAAGCTTTGCGTCAGTGCCATTATCCGAACTTTGATGAGAAATCAGGAAGAGTCAGGAGCAAGATTACCGTGGTAGATAAAGATATGGATGATCTGCTGCCTGAATTCAAGTCGCAATATCCTTATCTTGACCAGATCGCTGACATTGAGGTGGAGTACCTTCATGCACGAGCTGAGGATGAAAAGGTCAAGAATCTGATCGTGAATGAAACTCGCAACAACAACGCTCTCCTTACAGTCGCTGTCTGCCTTTCAGATTCAGATGCTTCACTTTCAATGGGTCTGTGCCTGCCTGACGAGGTGTTCTACAGCATCTGTGAAGGCGAAATCGTAAAGAGCAACACAAGAGTCCTGATAAGACAGACAATCGTCCAGGAAGGCATCGGAAGAATTCTTGAAGGCGATCAGACCAAATATACCAACGTACACATCTTCGGAATGGCCGACAAGGGCATCTCCCCTGCCCTGATGAATGACGACCTGTCCACTTATATCAATGCCTTCTACCAGACAAAGTATCCTGCAGATGAAGGTACACCTGAAGGTGATATATATAAGGAATACAAGGCATATCTTGAGGCGAATGCTATACCGGCAGACACATCATTCGTTGATCTTGTTACTGATCAGGCTCATCATGATTTCATGCACGACATTGCAAAGAGATATTGGATGCATCTAAGCGAATCTCATCGCTTTGCAAACAGATACCAGGTGGATATGTATCACACTCTCCATAAATATGCATGCAGCAATGTGATGATGGAGCAGATGGAGCACCTGAGATGGAATGCTGACAGAAGCATAGTAGGTTACAGATATGTCAGCAAGAAGGATATTACAAAAGACACCTATCGCAAAAAGGATATATATAAGTTTCATGGTGATATCGTACCCTTCTACGACCTCGGAGTAAAGGATGTCGAGAAGGATAGCGATATGATCCGAAACATGAAAGTCCTGACCAAGTGGTCAGGACTCAAGTAGTTCAAGCCTTTTTGCCGCCTGCGGATGGCCCTGTTCCGCAGCCTGCTTATAAAGTTTTGCAGCCATAGCGAGATCTTTCTCGGCGCCATCGCCGTGTTCGTAGCCCCACGCAAGATTGTATTGACCATACATATAGCCTTGTGTTGCAGCCTTATTAAACCACTTCATTGCTTCATACTTATTTGGCACACACCCGCTACCATTATAGTAGCAGTTTCCAAGATCATTCTGTGAAATGGCATCTCCCTTTTCTGCAGCTTTACAGTAGTACTTTATAGCTTCACTGTAACTCTGAGCATATCCGCACCTTCCATAGAAATAGTTATCTCCACGGAAGGATAACTCATTAACGCTCAGATCAGATGGTACCGAAGACGTATCTATGACAAGACCAAGCTTGATTTTGGCAGCACGCAAGTCGCCTTTAGCAGCTATTTCGTATAAATTCATTGCCTTCGACATATCCTTCTGCACACCTCTACCCTCTTCATAACAAAGTCCTAATTCATATATCGCAAACTTATACCCCTGTTCTGCAGACTTTGAATACCATCTTACGGCTTCAGCATCATTCTTCTCGACTCCGATTCCTTTCTTATAGATATCTCCTAACGCGCTTTGTACCCAATCAATATTTGAAAATTTGAGAAAGCAGTTCAGACAGGCTGGCTGATACTCCTGCGGTACTTCAGCATTAATATAATGGGCCATCAGATTATAGAGTGCACCCGATATAGATCCACCCAATGCAGCCTTATTAAAATATCTGATCGCCTCGACCGTGTCCTTAGTCACACCTTTTCCACCTTGATATGCAAGTCCCACCATATATATGGCATCTACATGGCCTTGGGCTGCTGCCTTCTTGAACCAGAATACAGCGGCTTCTAAGTCTTGAGCAACTCCTTGTCCATACTTATACTTGTATGCAAGGTCATACTGAGATTCGCGATCTCCAGCTTCTGCACATTTAATCAACTGATCTATTGTCATTTCCATAATCATCGATTTTTATTTTAACGCCATAGCTTGTTCGATAATTGAATCAGCATTTTGTGGACTACCACCTATTGAGATTACGATTTTTCTAAAGACCTTGGCATATCCGATTGCAGCATCCTTATTACCTTTCTTCAAATGAACTGTTGCCATTGCATGATAGAAAAGCATGCTATTGTTTTCGCTTAAATTACGTACGTAATCCTTTTCCTCGTGCGGAGTCAGCAAAGAAAGAGCTTTGTCAATATCCGCCATTGTTCCAAGTCTGGATGACAACATCGCATACTGGTAGATTATTGCCAATGCTTCCTTTGTGTCCTCCAGACCTAGACTTACCAAAAGGCTGCTATTTGATTTTGCAAGTTCATAGGCAGTTTGTAATTCTCCTTTTGATTCATATGCACTTGCAACAAACATATTGACAAACACCCTTGTCTGCTCCTGAACATTAGCAGACATACCGGTAGCAATCACTTTATCCCATTCTTTGCTTGACAATGCATTTGTAATCGATACGAGAATATTGGCGTCTTCGATATTCTCTTTTAAGTCATTAGTGACTCTGCACTTTACATTAACCCATTTTATATCATCCGGATCACAGATAAATCCTGCAACCCTACACCATCTTGTATACATCGCATTCAAGTCATCCTTTCCAGATGTCAACCACTTATGCTCATTGTAATGTATCCTGATGAGTTTCTCGAAATATGGATGATCCTTCATAGGCTTACTACCTAGTTGATACTGGATAGAATGCAATGCGATCCTAGCATAATATGGAGGAACATCCACATTGCCGGAATTTCTCAGATATATGCCGGCATTGTGAAGCTTTTTCCAATATCGAAACCTTTGTTCATCAGACAGGCGCACATCACACTTGATGTAAGTGACCCAAGAATATAATTCCTTGATTCTATCATTTTCATAGTACAATTCCGGCAAGACCTGAACTTGTCTGTTGGTTCGTTCAGCATCATTAACTATGGCTGTTCCATCAACAGCACCTAATGAATCCTGGTGACTGGTACAGCATAGAAGAGTATTTTCAAAATATTGTATAAGTTTGTCTAAAACAGCTGGAACACGATCCTTCATCTCATTGAGAATCACTTTTCTGCAGACATCTGATGATGGCATCCTTAGATTGCCTTTAGATCTGAAAATACTGTACAGATATGGATGCAGCATAGACCATACAAATTCCTTCGGTTTGAAGATGTCCTTTACTTCTCGTTCTGACAGACCTGCCTTGACCAATGCGTAGGCAGTAGTTATATCCTTGATATCATCAAAGTATCTTGAGGTCTGGAACTGTTTCAAAATATGTCTCAGCATCAGTTCATACACCTCACTCTCATTTCTGGTTACTGCCAGTTCATCAATATAATTGTCAAGCTCCTTAAATGATCCAAACCTGACCATCAAAGTAAGAATATGGGTGAGGAGCAAAGGATTGCCGGAAACTCCCATTTTCATTAACTTGCCACATTGTACACCTCTTGCATCAAGCGCTTTTCCATATTTGCTCAAAAATCGGTTAATGTAGCTTGCAGCTTGGTTGACATATAGGTTCCTTACTTCAAGAACTCCTGTTGACTTCTTATTCTGAAGATACAGTTGCGCATTGGTATTCAACGAAGCTGAGGCGATGAAACGTATTCTGTCTGTCAGTTCAAGAATAGACAACAATTCCATTTCTTCTCCTGACAAACCGTCAAGATTGTCCAAAGCGACATATAAGGTTATATCCCGATGTTTGCGTAAAGCTTTACCCAACTGCTTTGATAAACTGGCCAATGAGTTAGTTGTTAACGATGTCGTGCTTCTTGCTATACTTTCCTTAAGGTAAGCTTCAGTTGATCCCGGTTTGCCGAATGCTGCCCTGAAAGGCAATGTAAGACCAATGAAGATCATCTTTATAAACATCCAGATGAAAGCAAACAAACAACCTATATTCGACTCCTTCTCTGCCCGTTTACGAGTTTTTACTCCCATTTTGAACAAGAGTTCTGTGAAGACATGCTCCAGTGCTCCGACCAGGTTATCCTGTTCGGATATATCGATGTAAACAACCTTCTCTTTCCTCTTTCTCAACTGATTTACGATTTCTGCAGTCATGAATGATTTGCCGAATCCGCTCTTACCTGTTACCAAGAGATTAGGTGTTTCTTTATTTTCTATCCATTTATCTATTTTAAGCTGATATCTGGTGAGAGGGAAAAGCGAATCCAATCGTTCATTCAGCAGAAGCTCCTGCTTGGCAGCCATTTCATCATAAGACTCATGATGCTGCTCCGGGAATACGCGATATAAGAAGGTCTTGACATCCTGCAATACCATTTGAGCAAGTTCGTCAACAGAATTATAGTCACGTGCTGCGAACTCCTTCTGATTGCGTACTGCTGCTTTAAGTTCATTGAGCTTACGTTCAGCAGCTGAACCAGGAATCTCTTTAAATGAAGGATCAACACTAATTGAATCAGACCTCAAATAGAATGCAGCATTCATTCCTTCATTATCCTTGCGACTCAAGACGGCGTGCTGCATCTCCATTTCCGTGATACTCATACGGGCATTCAAAGCCTGTCTTATCCAAGGATATCTGTCCTGCAATGCCTCAGCAAAATTGCCCAGATCTTTTTCCTCCGGCACCCAACCATACCTATTGCCTATGATGCCTATGAAGAACGGGCGTGACTCATCAATTTCCCTCAGACAGGTATCGATGACTCTTCCTTCCTTTGATTCCTCCTCCGTAATGCCCCATCTTAGGTCAAGCGGAATAAACTCGACACCTCGCTGTTTGCACAATTCCTCAATTTGAGGAAACACGCGGGTCAAGGCATCCCTCTCGGCATCCATATCCACGAATGTCGAGGAAATAAAAAGACGCAACTGCTTACGCTGTTGCGCCAAAGTATTTATTTGATTGTTATTCATTGGCTCCACCTCTGAATGTAATTATTATCTGAAGGATGACTTTCAACCATGACCAGCAGCCAACGACTACTCCGATCCACCACCATGTTGTATAAGCATTTGTATGAAGAGGTGCTTTAAGGAGAACAGAATCGTTAAACCAAGAAAGTATCCAATTTGCAGGCAACCATGCTCCATGCAAGCTTCCCATAAACCATCCGTATTCCTTAGCTGAATTGATGTCAAAAATTGCAGCCAGTGCAAATGCGATACCGAGAGCAAATAAATTACCAAAAAGGAATCCTACTGCATTAGCTTTCTGCTCCATTGCTTGTTCGTTCATAAATTTAGTGTCAGGTTCTATGGTTAATATTTCTTCAGTACATCGGCAGAACCAGTTTTCCAAAGCTGAAGATTTACAACTCTTGCGAAGTTAATAAAAAATCTCTTTCATATGTGATGTTTTATAAATAACTTTACTAAGATTTTTGTCTAAACATCAGACTTGTGGAGACTGCAACAGGTCTGATCATCTATTCTGACGAGGCGAAAGGTTCAGCTGACCATATTCAATAATTTCTTTGGTGCGGATGCGGTTGTCTTCTCTGTCATTGACAGTTGGGCTAAGAAAGGTATGGGAATACAGCCCGGATCATATGCTTGACAAGGATGTGATTGCCGAACCAAAGGATATCGTTCTTACAGTTGCAGAGTAAATTACTCTCCAACTGTAAGAACAATTCGCTCATTATTCTCCAATAAAGTATACAGAAGATTCAGATCGACTGATTTTTCTTCACCATCAACCATATAGTTCAGGTTGTAGACCGTGCCATCAGGGTCGGAATAGTAGAAGTCAATCGGGTCGTCATTCCATTCGAAACGATACTCGTCACGGAGGTTGAGCTCGAACTTTCCGTTCTCTGTCAATGTCACTACACCGATACGGGCACCGGTACGCATACGGACAAAGGCAACGAACGCGTCATGTGGAACAGGATACTGCGCTTCACCTTTCTGATAATAGATCGATCCTGTCATATGTTCTGTATTGACCTTGAAGGTCTTGTCCCAGTATACAACCTTATCCTTGTCGGATGTTATAGTTATATCACCCTTTGAGGTGATTGATGTCTTTATGAATGGAAGACATTTGCGTTCGCCAGTCTGATCGATGCTGACATTAGGTACAACACCACCATAATCGTCGTAACGTGATGTTGCAAGGTCGCTGTTGTGGGCAGGGGCAAATCCAAAGGTCTTTTCGTCTGCGCGTTTCTTGCTGACAGTATATATGAACCTGCCATCTACGGACGGATCCTTTCTAAGCTTATTTGCAGTCTTCCAGTTTGCAGGAAGACGATTCTCGTCGATTTCAAGCATAGGAGCATCAATATAGACCTCGAACTCCTCTCCGAACACTTCACCGAAAGGATGCACAGAACGGCCGTCTGAGCCCTTGAAACTTGTAATATCAAGAAGAATGTCAACTTTCTGACCAGGCTTGTAACTAAGAGAAACTTCATCCACATTCTCCTCTTTTGATGCATGTGTCTCATTGCTGAGCAGTTCTGTAGAAGCAGGTACTGTGACCTTATCAGATTCATCATTATACACCTCTACCTGCGCAGCAAAGCGGAACGGTCTGTAATGAGCCACATCGAAGATCACAGAACGGTATTCGTTACCATTATAGTTTCCAGTATAGGCATTATCTTCACGATCCACAGTAAACACATAAGGACTATAGGCATTGTTTGACGCAACACGAACGATATCCTTGTTGTTGGAACTGTTGGTGAGCATATAGATATTATACGATCCATCAGTCTGAAGACCATATCTCGCCTGACCGGTTTCTTTGATATTCAACGTTCTGAATGCCATGACACGGCCGTTGGTACTCCACGATTCCCTGTCTACCATGGTTACCTCACCCTCCCATGCACGATCCTCCATATCCTCGTATGTTCCCGGATTGTCCTTGAAATACTCATCGTAGAAGCTGAAGGTCTTTGTATATACCAGGAACTCATCGAATTTGTTCTTTTCTGTGTCTGCAGCATGGTTGAAGTTGGCATAAGAGCCATCACTCTGCCTCTGCTGAAGATCAATTGTAAAGATCAAAGGTGAAGCCTTTTTCTGCGGTACCAGCATATAATACAGAATCTCATCCTGAGCATAAGAAGATTCATATATATGAAGATTTTCCACGAAGATACGGCGATGGGTACTTCCATAACCACTGAAAATGACAGTTTTGGTGATTGTCTCGAAGAAATCCGCCTCAAGATGCACCTGCTCGGTATCATTGTCCTCATGCTTGAGGATAGAGCGCATATGCAGACGATGTTTACCCGGCTCTGTGATGGTGTAGGCATATTTATAATTGATGCCTTCCCATTCCTGTCCGAAATATCCCTCTTCACCCTTGATGTATACAGGAAGCTGCTGACCTGACTCTGAACGCACGTCCAGGTGATTGGCGGAAACAAGCACCGTGAACGGGAAAAGTGCATCAGGACAAGTCTCAGGAACTGTAAACATCATTGTCACATGCTCATCTGAGACACCATATACCTGAGATGAAATCCACGATGGGGTGAAATACTGGGTCCTGATCACATATATGCTCACCTTTCGCTGAAGCTTGCCATGTTTGATGAGGAAGGTTCCCACCTGCTGTTCATTGCCCTCATACATAGGATATAGACGGAGGGTTATGGAACCTTCGCCTGTTGACGTATTATAGTTATTTGTAATGTTGTCGTATGCGACATTATTATCGATCCAAGTCACTTCCGGTGCAGTTGAAACACCTCTGCCGTTCTCTGTATACTTGTATGGGAGAACAAGGTCGGTACCGGCATACTCATCGCTGGCAAGTACATAAGATGTCTTCTCAACCCAAAGAGTCCTGACTCCGTCAGTGATTTCGTTCACCCACTCATCAATGGATATCCATGCGTTGTTTGAAGCCGGCGCAACAAGAGCCTCCTCAAAGGTGTCACGTCCATAAGTAAGCATTCCTGTGATCTGGATATTATAATGATGATTTCTGCGGATCATGAAATTTGATCCGTCCTCACGCTGCATCACTATACGGTAATATTTGTCATCAGCCTCGCTCTTCCCTTTCGCATGACCTTTGATGATCACACTCACCTGTCTGTCACCTGAGTTCTGAGTCTCGAATATATAGTCCTCAGCCTTGGTGTTGATGTCCACGATGTCTGACAAAAGTGACTGGTTGTCCGGAAGAGTGATGAACTCATCCAGGCTCTCCCAATTCTCCACGATATGGAAATGATGCTGTGGATGATGCGGTGCAACTGTTCCGAATGCAGGAATATTCACAGTACGGAATCCTGTAACGATGAAATCATCAGTTGTCCAATCTGCAATGGAGATCTTGGCCTGATTACGGATAAGCTTGATTCCTTCGTAAGTCTGTCCGCCGATTGTATATTTCAGATTTGCCAACTGGGTATGTATGTTATCGGTGCTGGTAGGATCCATTTCAAAACGCGACCAATATACAAGCATTCCTGAACCTCCCTCCATGTTGGCGATGACCATGCTTTCTGTCTGACCAGGGAAATTGGATTCATCATAAAGACCCTCACTATGGTTTGCAAGAAAGTGGATGATACGAGTATGGCTTGGAATCGTTGCTGTATATTCTCCACTGTCAGAAACGCCATCAACTGATGTGTGTTGGACCAGTGTAGCGTTCTCAGTACTGATATACAGACCGAACTCATTGAAACAGAACAATGTCATATTATTGACATCAAGTCCGTCAGGGTCAACGGCACGGGTTGCTATTGACGTCAGATCAGTGATGTTTGCCGAAAATTCAATCTTCTGATATCCCTCTGGAACATCAGCACCTTCCTGTTTCGGAAAATCCTCGCGTACGCAGGATACCGGAACAAGCAGCATGACAACAGCAAATATGTATAACAGTCTCTTCATTTTCAATAGATTCATAGTTTAATAAGCATCCCTCACACAACGGATGGCCACTCCAGAAGCCTGCATCGGATCTGCAAGTTCCACGGTGCTGTCGTTATTCTTATGGTTAAAGACTGGTCCGCTCGCACTCATATAATAACCACCGTTGAGCAGGAAGTCGATAGCATCTGCATTCTGGCCGCTTGTGCCTTGAATGTCGATGATGATCTTTAGTTCGGCCTCGGTAGGCAATCTCCAGTTATCATATACTTCAACAGGATCCTTCTTGTCGTCGTTAACGTCGTCAACTTCCACATAATTCTTGCAATGGTCAGCAAAAGCGATCAATTTCTCTTCATTTGACATATTTGCCAAACCACTATATGTCGAAAGCACAGCACCAAGACGTGATGCAATGACAAATGATGGGGATACAAGCTTTGAGTTTTCTTCGTCATCGGAAGTATATCCGTATTCATCAAGAGCAGGTCGGCCTACAGTATATTGATCTGATGATGCCATCATGCGGACATGATAGTTTCTCACATTATGTGTTTCACAATCGCTTTCTTTCTTGCTCCAGGTCCTGTTTCTTGTGTTATAAGTGAATGAATAGTACTTGATGGCGTAATTCTGGCTGTTGTTCTGCTTGTTTCCTCTTACCTTTGATACAGTCCAGCCAGTTCCTCCATTGTTGCTGCTTGATGCTGCGCTGGAATAAGTATATTTAACAGTTTTTGTATTCACATCAACTGATTTGATAGTATGGATACTCACAATATGGTCTCCATCATATCTGTACGTAGTAGGTTGATCACCAGAAGCAGTTGCTGTGGTCACATATCCATCCCATCCATGTCCGCCATGTGTACGGTAATAATAGTCGTCCCTATACGAATACCATGGAAGATTGTTCGTGATATATATCAAAGGATACTGAGCAACGTCAACAATCTCAGTCAATCCATCCTCATTCTTGACCTCGAGCTGGAAATAAAGAATCGTATGGTTGGTAGGAATTGCGCTATGAACTGAAATATTACCGGAAACCGCCCCCGCCACTGTCGATGTTGCAGAGATATCTACTTCCCTATCTGCCAGAGTAATCTTCTGATTGTACTTGTTGTAATAGTATGCACTATTGGAAACAAGTTTCACAGTGATAGGTGAAGATGATGAGAAATATAATGATGTATTGTCATCAGCAACGTTATACATGAATATCTTCTCCTTGTTTACCTTCAGATATTTTACAGTACTTTCACCGGTAACTGGGAGATCCACAACCTCCCATGGAGCAGTGAAATATTCAATGTCTTCGATGGCTTCAGGTGTGGTGATATCCTCAGCTCCGGGTGCATTAAGGTTGATTCTCAGATCATAGACGGTATTACGCTTGATCAGCAGATTCTTGGTAATGGACAGCTGGTAATAATTGTTTATATACTGAACTGCAGCAGACTCAGGAGACTCCCTGTATTCCAAAGGCAGCATGACCACAACAGAGGTACCTTTCTCAAAGACTTCTTCTTTCTTCCATTGATGTGAATAACAATATGCAGTCACCTTGATGCCATCCTTGATTACTCCATTCTTGTCCTTGACTTCAACCATCTGGAAATAAGGACTCTGAGATATTGTAGTCGATGCCCAATAAGGCCTAGCGCCGCTCTCGTTCAATGGATATCCACCTTCCGCGACAAGAGTTGTACGCATAGGCATGTTACGCATGAGATATCCTTGAGACAGAGCCATCAGTTCTTTTGTAAAGGTCACATTATCTCCAGGAATGATAGTCAGCAGAATCTTTGCTGCAGCACGACGCAATGTCACCTTAAGCACGACATCTTCTGTATCATCGGGATCATTCACCACAACACGGCCTGGATCTGCAGGCTCCTCATTGCCCATATATGCGACTCCATCCATCAGGAACATCTGAGGATAGTGTGGATTCAGGATATCATGATCGACTCCGGAGAGATGGATCAATCGGTCAGTCTGGTCGAGTTTAAGGAATGAGTCATAATCAATTAAATTCTCACCTGAATAATATGCAGTTTCATCAAGCGTACTGTTGGCAATGACGAAGAACTTGTACTCCACATTCTCTTCAAAGTCCTCTTTTGCCTTATGGATGGTAACCTGTCCCTGAGGAGTAGAAGATACTGATATCCTTTCATGGTGGAAAGGAGCATATCCCGGATTATCATACCTGTATATGAGCACATCAAGATGGCTCATGAATGACTCGCACGCATTGTCTGCGACAGTTCCTCTGACAGAAACATCAGGGGTGCTGAAATGAAGAACGATTGCACCGTCCTGTCCGGAAATGATATCATCACCCGACAGGTCTACACATGACACTGCAGCAAGCGACAGCATCAACAATGACAATATATATAGTTTCAACCTCTTCATTATTCGTCAATTACATCTGTTTCCTGAGTTACATGTCTGATCTTGATGATCTTAGGGTTATCACCACTTTGCGGCCATCTGATATTATCATATTCACCATTGATATACAGATGGATATACTGATCAGTCCAAGACTGATGGTATGATATCGTAAAGGCAATTTCATTCTGATCGGCGCCTTCGTTACTGAGTGGGAACACCACAATGCGGTACCATGAATCAGTTCTGCATGCACCAAGTTCAACGTTCTTATCTGTAGAATCGTAAAGCAAAGTACCATTTTCAGGTCCTGTTGTATGACTGTAGACTCTCACTTTATAATTTTCGAGGGTACCAGAAATTCCTGGCTTCCATACGACGTCTACAGGAGCTGTGATCTGGAAGAAGCATTCAAAGGCTCCGGCCTCAAGATCATTTGCATTATAGGACATCTGTGGTTCGATGTTGATATTGTATCCGTCGATTACTCCAGGAGAGAGAGTAAGATACTCTGCAGGAACTACAGGATTGTGGTATGTAGGATATGCCAGGTCATGCTCTTCATAATCACTGTCAAGTACTCCATCACCATCTGTATCCCATCTCTCGGAATCCCAGTCAGCCACAGTGTATTCAAGAACTATATTGTCTCCAGCAATATGCATGATCTCGAATTCATAGATATGGTTGCGGACGATGTTGTATTCAGAGTTCTCTACTGGCTTTCCGTCGCTATAATTGCAGAATGAGATAGCATCCTCGAAATACTTCTCCTCACCGTTGATGTTGAATCCAAGACTGATCTTGTTGCGCTCGCCTGAATAATTCTGGTTATCGTACTCTGTAACGTATACATAGTAGTCTCCTGTCGTCTCATCCTTGACAAACGGCAGATTGACTGCAGCATGACGATACAGTCTGATGCAGTTCTCCTGATCGAGGAGTCTGGTGTCCGTTACCTGAGACCAACCGTTAGGCAGGACATATCCAGTCTGGTTGTAATACTTGAGAGTTGCAGAGGTTATGGCGGTATTCTTAAGATGATCAGAAAGCTTGACCTCGATTTTCGCTGCAGCGCGAAGAAGGGAAATATCTCCGATATCATGCGTACTGCTTGTCAAAAGTGCTGTCAGATCCACCTGCTTTACTCCCCACATTGGAATTGATGAATCCTGTGAAGAAGGATCGAGCTGAGATTGTCTGAATGTCACGTATTCCTCACCATTGAGATTAGTGTCACTGTTTGCAAGAACCATGAAGCTGTATTGCGATTCACCATTGTTTGCATTGAAGTGACTTACAAACTCATCAGGCATCTGTCCAATGAACTGGAACTCTGTGTGTTTCTCGTTGGTAGGCCAATAAGCAAGATCCTGAATGTTTCCAAGACGGGTTCCATCCTCTGCAAGTACCACCACACTCAGGCCATCCGGCTGGATACGGATGTCGAATGGAAGACCGTCTTCCTTATCATATTCCTCATCCCAGGACGCTCTGGTTGTATGATTGTCGAGAGAGACTGTGAACATGATGCCATGCGGTTCATCTGCGGACAAGACAGGTCTGTCCGCATCGAAAACGCACGATGCAGCCAGAATGCCCGCAAGAAGCAGCATGAGATATTTCACAAATCCTCTCATTTATATAGGTATAATTAATTCAATTCAGTGTCGTTCAGCACCACTCTCCATGAGTTGATGTAGATGACTGAACTTAACCATTCTCCTTCGTTAAGGAAGAAAGTCATGGTATATTCATCCTGGCGGTCAAGATACTCCTGATCCCCCATCTGTTCCCTGTATTTACCCTTGACAAGCAGGGCATAATCCGCAACCGGTATACGGAACACATCTTCTCCGGTCTCGCGGTTCCTGATGTAAAGTACCGGTGACTCCCCTGCTGTCATACGGCCGATTGTAAGCTCGGCAAGAGCGACACTGACAGATGTTACAGCCTTTACACCCATTTCTTCCATATCAGCCGTACCATTGCTCTGATTCCATGCTGAATAGGTGATCATCTCGTCATCAAGGATTGTGTTATCCCAGTTGTACAGACCATTGCTGTCCTTGATTTCAAAGATGAATTTATCTGCATCCACACCTTTGCCTGACATCTCATGCAGGAGGATGCGGATCACGTTTGTATTCTTCATAAGCGACATCGTCTCTGTGTATGTTCCAGGGACATCTGTCACAGCAAGCTGCATTGAGCCATGATAGAGAGGAAGAAGATCCTCGCTGACTCCAGCATTTCCACTTTCATCGTACTGCCTGTGCATCTTCACCTGCAGTTCCTCGAGTTTTGTCACGCCGACCTGTGTATCGGCAAGCATGTCGAATGATTCCTCATTCATAAGTCCTCCCCAAGCGACAAGAGTATAGTTGCCCGGCTCAAGTTCAAGTGGAATCTCGTAGGAGCCTGATTTGAGGACTTCAGTATCAGTGGTGGCGATTTCCTCGACAAGAACATCATTCCCGTCGAAAACATAGAGTGCAAGCGAATTGACCTCGTTGGCAAAGGCGTCTGCAAACTTTATGTTGTAGTCGTATTTGAAACGTATGCGATAGTATATACCGCAGTCTCCCTCACCTTCAAAGATGAGCCCATTCAAGCATGAAGAAGCAGTCAGCATCGCCGCCACCATTGACAACGCCACTACAATTCTTCTGAATATATGCACTCTGTTCATTATTTATTCTGTTCTATATTCGGGTTTCCCCTGTGTTTTATATTTAAAAGGGGCCGTCCTGCGACCGCCTGGCGGCCCCTTGATGTATTTAAGTAAAGTCGTTACTTATTATGGCTGCACAGTCACCTGCTGTGAAACAAGGCGCCATGAAAGGATACGAACCTCAGCAGATACAAATGACTTGTCATCTGTATCATCACCAGGGAATTCTGGATACTCAGGTGTCAAGATATTTGAAACGCCGGTATAAACAGGAGAGCCATAACCACCGATAGCATTGATATTAAGTGCGTAAATATGGTTACGAACGATACCATAGTCTCCATCCTTACCACCATCAAGACCACTTCCAAGGTGCTTGATATCGATATAGTAATAAGTCTTACCTGATTTATATACGAGAGCTGGCTTTACGTTTGCTGAAAGATATGCATTGGCAGCATTAACTCCATTTACATCGCTTTCAGATGCCAAAGCCTGCATTGCACCGCCAACATTCTGGTACCAGTCCTTTGCAGCAGCTTCATCTGACAGCTGGAAGAACACCTCATATGCTTCAATGCCTGCTGGAGCACCATTAGTGGTATCACCATTTACATCAAATTCAGGAGTCACACACTTAAGATCGGCAGGAGCAAGACCAACATAGCTGTCTTCTGCCTCCTTCCAGTAAAGAGTATACTTGAGAGTGTTTGCAACAGCAGTTCTGAGGTTATCCTCACCGATATACTCAGTTGTATACCAGCTTGCAAGCTCTATAGGATTCCCTGAACCATCAACGAGCTGAGCTTTAAGGATAACCTTTGTGCGGTCTTCAGCTGCACGATTAGTATTCTCACCACAATATGTGTATGTATCAGCTGCATATGTGCCGGCTGTCACATCAGTATCAGAGCCGAAAGCAAGACCATAATATTTGCTGTCACCCTCGCCATATTCATATTGGAATGAGTTATTTTCAAATTCACCAGTCTGCGATTCTGCCCAGTAGCAACGATACCAAGGGCTGTCATTCCATGTAAATCCAAGGTCTGCATTAGTCCAGGCAGGATCGATATTCTTAACGAGATATGACTGCTGGTAGTCATTATAAAGCTCCCAGCCAAGAATCTTTGCATATACATCAGTAGAATTTCCTGCAACAAGAACTGGTTTGCTCAAAGCAAACATAGTCTTGGCTCCTGCAGTTGTGACAGTTACCTTTGCAGCAGCTCTTTCCACATATATTGTAACAGGATTTGCTTTGGCATTTGCCTCATCAGTAAAGATATTCTCGGCAGTAAGAGGAGTAGCATAAACAGCAGTTGCAGGAGTTCCCTCCTGAGCATATACAGCATTGCTCATGATGAACTTGCCATAAAGGTCAGGACCTACTTCTTTGCTGCGAACATCTGCAAGAGTCTCCTGCAGATTCTCGAGCGAATATGAATCAGCTGTTGGAATCCAGTTGAGCACTGCAACCATCTTTGCCGGGAATGTGCCTACATAATTCTCAAGAAGAAGTACAACATTCTTGATATCAGAAACGTTGTTCATATCCTTGCCGGTTGTACTTTCAAGCGAGGCCTGAAGATAGTTTTTATCTCCTCCCGGAGCAGAAGCTGTAACAGGGAAAGCATCACCATTCTCAGTAAAGAAGAAGAAGTATGCAGTTTCAACAGCGCGCTCATCAGCTGCACCCTCCTGATAAGTGCCATCATCAGCACGTGTAGCAGGCTCAGTTGAAGAAAGGCTGATTGCCAGGTATGACTTTTCCACTTCACCAGAGTGGCCGTTGTCGATCTTTTCAGCGCAGGCAGCGAGACAAAGCGCTGCAAGAGCTACTGATAAATACTTTTTCATTGTATAAATGTTATAGAAGTAATTAATTACCAAGGGTGTAATCGTTCTCAACAAGTCTCCAAGAAAGGATATTGATCTGAGCAGAAACGAAAGACATTACATCCTCAGGCTTCTCTGGAGTAATGAAATCAGTTGTACCCTCATATACTGGTGTACCATAGCCAGTGATGTCAGTAATGTTCACCTTGTAAACGTGGTTACGTACAACACCGTACTCACCGGTCTTGCCAGCAGCACCAAGATGCTTGATGTCAAGAGTGTAGTAAGTCATACCATTTGTATAGATAAGAGCAGGCTGTACAGATGCAAGAATAGTATTGAAATCAGCAGCAGAAATTGCATTATATTTTCCGCCCTCATACTTGTACCAAGTCTTGGCAGCACCAGTATCTGAAAGCTTGAAGAATACCTGATATGCTTTGTCAGCAGTTACAGAATTGCCTTCTGTCTCGATATCTGCTGGTACAGCACCAGTAAATGATGCACCATCAGTTGAAGTATAATATGTATTCTTGAGTGTGTTGGCAACTACTGCAAGAAGTGAAGATTTGCCAACATAATCCTTACCGTACCAGTTTACAACCTCGATTGGATTATTCTGGTCAGTATCGTCAACGAGCTGTGCCTTAACGATAACCTTGGTACGTACGTCTGCATTTACTGTCGCAGCGCGTGTATTCTCACCGCAGTATACATAGCCATCAATAGGAGTATTGTTTGTATCCCACTCGAATGTATTCTCAGTGAAGTCGTCTGCGAGAGACTCTGCCCAGTAAGAACGATACCAGTTGGCATCATTCCAGTTGAAGCCAAGGTCAGTCCAAGACGGATTGATTCTCTTGATAAGATATGACTGCTGATAGTCATTATACAGTTCAAATCCCTTGATAAGGGCGTAAACCTGCTGGCCATCGATCTCCTTCTCAACTGCAAATTTACCGTTTGATGCAGCAGTGAATACAACCTTTGCAGCAACGCGCTCAACATAAATGGTAACAGGATTTGCAAGTGCGTCAGCCTCATTCTTAGCAATGTTGTTAAGTGAAACGGCCACAGCATCTACAGTCTGACCATAGTTGTCTGCATATACAGCATTGCTCATAACATAGCCAGCGGTGTCATTGCCAAGAGCAGAAACCTCAGCCTGAAGTGCAGCAAGAGTATATGAAGTCTCAGTAGGCTGCCAGTTAAGCACAGCTACGATCTGGTTCGGATACTCACCTTTATAGTTCTGGAGAACGAGTACTGCATCTTTGACATCAGAAACATTATTCATGTTCTCGCCGTTGCCATCGTGAGCAATAGGAAGATAGTTACAACCGCCTGTGTTTGTTGTTGTAGATGTTGATGCATCAAATGACACAGGAAAAGCTGCACCATCCTTAAAGAAGAACACATATGCAGAATTTACTGCACGCTCTGCATCAAGTCCCTTGTCATAAGAACCGTCATCTGCTTTGGTAGTCATGTCACCTGCAGCAAGTGTGATTGCCACATAAGACTGTTCAAGCTCTCCTTTGTGTTCTAGTCCATTGTCAAGACCCTTTTCTGCACATGCAGCAATTCCAAGTGCTGCAAAAGCCAGGAAGAAATACTTTTTCATAAAATTGAATTTGTTGATTAATTATTATTTATATTGTTCTATTTTTATCGTCTTTGTGTATACATATCTATTGATTGATATCTGTTTCAGGACCTCCTCAGCCTGTGAGATTCCAAGCTTGAGTGCATCCTCGAAATAAGGCTTTGCAGCCTTGCTGTTATCCATATATACTTCCAATGCTCCACGGGCATATATCGCCTCCGGTAAGTCACTTGCAATTTCGAGATAACGCATAGCAGCAGCGTAATCCTTTCTAAGAATAGCAGAATTGGCAGCATTGAGATTAGCAACCTGATCTGTCGGATACATTCTTACTGCTGTTTCAAAGAGCTGGTTGAATTCCTCACCACCTGGCTCATAGCTCTGGGCAAGGATGTAGAATTCCTCAAGAGAAAGATTCTGAGGGGCTGATTTCAAGACTGGCTCGATCTCTTCAGGAGTGCTGTAGCTTCTGATCTCATACTCAATCGTATAGTCGGAGTGACGGAGCGCTGGATAACACTCATTGAGAAGATGCTTGTACTCCTCTTTCCATGTGTTCTTGATGATCCACTCTTTCCTGTCTGGTTCAATATCTGAGCGGATGACACCAAGAATCTGATCCTTATTTGAAAGTGAAGAGGCCATCACGTATCTTTCAAGTCCAGCCCAATCCTCAGGCTCAAAATCAGTCTTTATAAAGTCTTCTCCAAAATGATAAAGGGTCTCTACATATTCCTTCAATGCCTCTGTTCTACCCTTTGCAAGTCTTGAATTATTGCTGTAAGGGCTTTCAGGCGACGCATATCCCTTGATTGAGATTGCCTTGATGGTGATATCATTGGCATTCTTGACTGAGTCAATTGTTCCAGTAATCTTTGAGAGCTCAGCAGTATTGTTTCTATAAGTAGGATTGATTTTAGTTTTGCTCACAGGGAAATCTATGAAGGCAGATCCGCTGATTTCGCGGGTCTTCACGACTTCTCTCTCTGGTCTGAGATATATAAGTTCAGGGAAATATGGCTCGATCGGGAATCTATCCACAAGTTCTGCCCTGCTGATGACAGATGATTCGCCACAACATCCGAAATCTGTTCTGACAAGTTCTACCTTGCATCCGTTCATCCAATCACTGAAAGGTACAGTCACATTATACTTGATAACTTCAGAAGATTTAGAAGAAGGAAGGTTGATATCATCAACACTTGTCGGCTTATCCTCCTCATTGCGCATATAGAATATCCTGCGGTTTCTTCCGTATATACCGACAGATTGGAGCAACAAGGTGTCACTTCCATTGATGATTGCCGGAGTCAGTACAACAACATGGGTCGTCTTGATATTCACCTGCGAAAGGTCAAGGTCAATATCAAGATTCAACTTACCGTCCTCCTTGAGCTCCAATGTATAATCCTTGATGTCAATGTGCTTTGTGTTTCTTGAATAGCCGCTAAAAACAGATAAAATAACAGCTAGAGATAATATGATGAGTCTTTTCATATCGTGCGATTCAGAATTTAGAAAACGTAAACCAGGTTGATAGCGGCTTTGGTCGGGCCTACATAATGATGAATGCCATCACCCACCTTACGTCCGCAGTCAGAGCATTGGAAGGATTCATAATCAAGATAAACATAACCAAAACCAGCCTCAAGTTCGAGATTGAGGTGCTCAGAAAGCATGAATGCGAAACCATAAGCGGCTCCACATCCATAAGCATGGCCTTGGTATCGATAATCAGAAAGAACCGAGAAGTCAGTTCCCAAGAAAGATATATCGTTGTTGATATTACCGAAATTGAATGCACCGGCGATCAGATGTGCGCCGATGAAATGGCGTGAAAATCTGTCACAGAACCAATAACGGGCTTCAGGCTGAAGCATCCAGTGCTTCCACTTCGTATATTCATTCTTGCTCCATGTATTCAAGTTACCTGAAAGATCAAGTGTCCATTTCGGAGCAAGACCCACTTCCAATCCAGCATTCACTGTTGCTGTCGCATCATAGATAAGGTTGGTCTTGACAGCCATATTCTGCGCTCGAACTGGGGTCATCCACCCCATCAAAATCACAGCAATCAGACATAGACCAAATCTGCCGTTCGCCATTATTCGTTATATAATTTGACTTAATATTTAACTATTACTATTTAAATACAAAATTACTTCGGCGTTTATAAACTTACAAAGAACTAAATCCTACATTTAAGTTTACATAGTCTAAAAATTTATAGAAAAATAAAGAATGTAAACCGAAATGTATACACAAACGGGTGGTTCAACAGCTAAATTATATGTATATTTGTATTATTGACCTAAAATCAAGCTAAACCATCTACATGGTATATACAAATGTAAGTAATATGAGAAGACGTATATTGAGCAAAGCTATCTTAATCATCAACTTATTCATGGTGATTTGCACCAGTGGTTTTGCATTCGAAAACCAATTCAGACAAGCAAGAACATTACAGCGTGAGGGCAGATTTGACGAAGCTATTGAAGCATTCAAAGGTATTCTCTTACAACCAAATGAAGACAATGAGCTTGCAGACAAGGATTTGGCTATCTTCACTGATGCATTGTTACAGCTGATGAATACCTTCCAGAGTATGGGAAAACCTGAACAGTGTATCACAACCCTGCAGGACATATTCAAGGAATCAGCAATCTTGCAGCAGGAGTGTCTTAGAGACTACAATTCTGTCCTTGGTTATGCATTATCACGTACAGAAAAAATGGATGAAGCAGAAGAAGCAATGCTTAAAGCACTTACTCTCCCCCTTTATTCAGCAACCCATGAAAGATACTTCCGTGATTATGCCTACGCTGCAGCTGTATTCTATAGTAACCCGAAATATCAGAAAGAGGTTGTCAACTGGTGTCACGAAGCCTTGAAGCATGCAGAGTCATGCAATAATACATCAGGAAAACAATGGGTAACAGCAATGTTAGGTTCTCTTTATAAGCGAGAAGGGGATCTTAACAAGGCCTTGGAATTCTTTCAGCAGAGTAAAGATGAGGCAAAATCAAGAAACGATGAATTAGGAGTACTCAACAGCCTTCACACTTTGGTTGATCTCTTCCTATTTTGGGACATCCCTGAATATGCAAATATATATGCATCTGAGGCCATCTCATTTGAGAAGAACATGAAGATGAAGAATCCGATGGTCTCGGCTCAGACATTTATAAATAAAGGTCGTGCCCTTCGTCGAGTTGGAAAAATAGATTCTATCGCTTTCTATAATGAACAAGCAAGAAGACTATGCGAATCTTTGCCGTATAACAGCGGAATGGTGGATGTAAATCTTCTTGAAGGCAGATATCTGACAGAAAAGGGTGGTGATTCATTGGATTCCGGCATCAAGATCCTGCAGCATGTGGCAGAACATGGCACTGTTGCAAACAAGGCAAAAGCTTATCACCAGCTTGCTCAGACATACTTGAAGACCAACAACAAAGTCAAGGCGGAATTGATGCTTGACAGTCTGTACACATTGCTCGCTCAGAATGATTCACCGACATCAATTATACATATTGAATATGAGCCGATCCTGAATCATTATATGAGTAGCAGAAATAATGTAAAGCTTGAACAATATCTTCAACTGCTCATCCAGGAACAGCAGTCATTCAAGAAGAACAAGGTAAACTCCAGCCTTGTTGGTGCCATCGTAGATTTCCAGACAGAAAAAAGAGTCCAGGAATTACGTATCAAACAGCTCACACAGTCAAATCAACGTCTTTGGCTGACGATTGCCCTGGCTATTTCAATCATTATCAGTGCAGCGATTGCAGCATTCTTCTTCTACCAGAAGAATCAGCATATGATTCAGATGAGAAAGGCTGATGATATGCTCGAATCATTGACTCAGCAGCTTGATCAATCGAATTCAGAGAAGCAGAAGACAGCACAGGAAATCAAGGAATTCCTGAGCGATAAGGACAAACGTCAGGAGTTGGAGACTTTGACACCATACATTCTTAAGGAAAGTGGAGAAACCAAATTCCGTCAATATTTCGAAATGCTGTACCCACTCTTCCTTCACCGTCTGCGTGAAAGGGTTCCTAGTGTCACTCGTCGCGAGGAGCTGCTTTCGATGCTGATTGTCTTGAAGCAGGATAATAAGAAAATTGCTGAACTTCTGGCTATTGCCCCACGCAGCGTCCTGATGCTTCGTCACCGCTTCCGTCAGAAGATAGGAATGAATACAGAATATTCGCTTGAGAATTTCATAGAGGAAATGTTGGGGCTAAATGACAATACGGCCAAGATGTAGTTCAAAGATTTCAAGAAGCTCATCCAGCAGAGAATTAATCTCGAGTGGGCCTGAATTACTTTCAAGCACCATAGAAGTAGGATTTGGCAGACTCTCGTCAAATATAGTCTGATTTACATTCAGTCCGACTCCGATGATGGTGTAAAGCAGAGAAGAACCGCGTAGGGTGTGTTCTATCAGGATTCCGCAAATCTTCTTTGAACCGACATAAATATCATTAGGCAACTTTATCCTGGCCTCTATTCCGTGTCTGGAAAGCAGGTCGACCATTGTCTTGGATATTGTCTGGCTGATGACAGCCTGATCAGCAGGTGATATATTACTGAATGCCCCTGCCCCATATTTCAGCACGATACTGAAAGTAAGATTCATACCTGGCTCGGAAAGCCAGGTATTGTTTCTTTGTCCTCTTCCAGCAGTCTGCCTGACAGCTGCAATGACAGACATATCAGAAAGGCCTTTTATCTGCCTTTTAGCCTCATTGTTAGTGGAATCTGCCTCATCGAGCCATATGATGTCATGAGTCATGTGTCATGTGTCTTATTCCTTCATATCAAAGTATTTGACATTCTGAAGAGGATAATCCGGAAGAACATCTTTCCTTGTCAGCGGACAGAGCACACATTCATCAGTAGATGCCACACCGTCAACACTCATCGAGTTCTTCATCACCCAGTCCATGAATTCATATTCCTCACACTTTTCCTGATATAGGGCTTCAACTATCTCGAAACACTCATCGAGAATATCCCTGTATTCATTGACATGATTCCTATATTGGTCTGCGTCAGTCTTCACCTGAGAAAGCCCATTGAGAGCTGCTTGATAATCAGCCATGAAGGCTGTCTTTCTGGATCTCATCTCAGCCAATTTCTCGACTTCTCTCTTCCTGAATGTGTGTTCATTCGGTAGATCATAACAATGATCCTCATCTCTGCCGGAACGCAGCTGGATAGCCTTGCAAGGGCCTTTGGATGAATCAAGATAGTAGGTATACACAATATAGTTGGAACGGTCCTTGTCGATCACATCACAGACTTTTCTGTAAAAGTTGTTGGCACCTGAAAGGTAGCTGTCGACGGCATCAGATTCATAAGTGCTTGAATAGCGTTCGTACTCTCTGCTGATCTCATATTCGGTTGTCTTCACTTCCCTCTTCTGCGGCAGCGACATTCTGCATTGAACAGGAATTTCAAGCGAAGACTTCTTCTTGCTGACAACCACATCATAGATGACATACTTAGCAGAGGTACCATTTGTATTTGCAAGCCAGAACATCAACTGTTCGCATCCGTCGATAGGCACGGTGAACTCCTGCGGCTGCATGGATTCGCATACACCGATGTTGGCTATCACTTCCTGATCTGCACCGATCATCAGATGTTCAAAGTAATCCTGCTTTCTTGATGAAGTCGAAAGACAGCCAACCTTAAAGGTCACAGAGTTATACTCACCATAGGTGTTGAATGCCGCGCATGAATTTTCGACAGCTTCTCCGCCGGCAGCAAGCATAAGGAATGCAGCCATAGGTGCAAGAGTCGATCCGACAGCAGCTCCTCCGACTGCGACACCTGAAGCTACGAATGATGCTCCTACTGCAGCAGCACCGACAGCTCCCGCAGCTGCTGAACTTGCACCGTTTCCTGCACCGAGCACTCCGAAATCCAGAGAGAAGTGAGTACTTGTCTGCAGGATGAAGCCCTTATATATGCGTTCGCCATTGATTTCGTAATAGTTCTTCTTTGTGGTGCCGTCATAGACAATCTCATCCTGATAGTCGGACATTGTCGAGACATAGTGAATATAAGGCTTGCCAAGGTCAATGAGATCGGCTTCATTAGGACAATCAGGCCTTGGATGCACAAACAGATCATTATCAACAACTTTACCTCTGTATGCAACGATATCTCCAACACCAAATGCAGCTACATCCAGGTTTCCGCAGCCTGCATTGCAGAAGCGCAGCATCCTGCACTTGTTGATCGGTACCTCAAACTTCTGGTTAGGATAAGTCGGAATAAGAGTCGTTGAGAATACAAGTTCATCGTCCGCATATACCATCAGATAGTCGTTATTCATATTCCAGCTCTTTCCCACATAGCCGGCAGTGAAGCTGATGTAGTCAAATTCATTGCCCATGTCGAAAGTTGCGCATGCGGAAAGATTGCTGTCCCAGAATGATGCTGTCTGATAGAGAATGATTCCCTCCGAGAACTTGTCACCACCCATTGAGAATGTAATATGATCTGAAGATCCGGTATATATCTGCTTTTCGACCTTGCCGACAACCTGGTAAGGAGTGATATTCGAGATCAGCTTGCATACATCCGGCAGGTCCTTGAGTCGTGCATCCGGCGGAGCAAGTCCGTCATCAGTCATATTGACGTTCATGTCCTGACCTTCCGGATAAACCATGATCTGAGCCATTTCAGCATGAGAATCCCCTTCTGTCTGCTCTGTATGGAATGAAAGCACCTGACAGTCAGCGATATCGAGTGCCATCTGCCTTGCAATCTCACCTTCTCTGACTTCTATCTCTTCAATTATCTTTCCGTCAGCCTTTACGGTAACCCAGCCCGAACCTGCACCACCGCCGAGGTCGTCATGACATCCCACAATAAAGCTGAGTTTTGAATACTGTCCACGAAGATTGAAATAAGCAGAGCCCTTATTTGTGCCGATGAGAGCCATATTCATATTTCCTCTGAGACCATATTCATAGGTCTGGCGATTCAGCATGATATGATGTTCATCAGGCGTCACAGCCGTCATATAATTGCTCAGATGATATGGCTTGATGTCCTTGACAAGCTCTTTAGGCTCTGTTGCTGGAGTGATCGTCTTTGCCTCATGCTTCGCCTCTTTTGCTGATTTCCAGAGGATTGCATCAGCTATTACAGGCTCGATATCTGAAGCTGCAATCCTGAATGTGAGCTCATCAACCCCGGAGACATTGATTGTATATTGACGCGGTGGTTCATATCCGCGCACTTTCTCATCAAGCAGTTTCTTGCCGTCACCATAGGCTGTGACAATACCCACCTCCTCGAGACAGTCTGCGTCATGTCCCATTGTGAATGTCAGTGCCTCATACTTATCTTCTAACTTGAAAGTGACATATGAGCCCTCATCACATAAAGAGAATCCGCCGTGTCCGGACTCATCTCCTGCCATTGGGATTGCATCGGATTTTTTACCGGTGTACTTGTATATCGTACTACCCTCCGAATCAAGAACAGCACATTCATTGACCAGATATGTCTTAATTTCGAAAATCTGCTCCTTTGCAGTCGTCTTTGACACATTGGATTCATTTGATTCACTCTTTTCCGAATGATTCTTGCACCATGAGAACGGCTTCAAGAGAACAAGAACAGCGATCAAAATGATTAGATGACGCTTTTTCATATTATAAGTTTTAAGTCATTATTTACTAAGCAAATATAACATCATTTACAGTCATTACAAACGAATATCCTAATTATTTAAATTTTCGTATATTTGTTTCGTATGATTCAGTGAGCAACATCAACATTAAAGACATGAAACTTCCGGAAAACCCATCAAAAATCACACGCAAGACCTATCAGGGGCAGAAAGATGAAGAGGGCCGTCCTCATGGACATGGCGTTATGGAATATGTGTCAAGCGCATCCAAGAAATACAAGTACGAGGGACATTTTGAGCATGGAGTACGCTCAGGCTATGGTGTCTGGTCTGAGAGCGTCCGGTTCATCAAGGAATATGAGGAGTGGGAGTGGGTGCAGATGGGAGAATATGACAGCGCCGGCAGGTTAATTCATCCAAACACCAAACCGGGACCTTATAAGGAGGTAGTGGATTCATGGAACGAGAAATTCAGTGGCTGGTGGAGGAATGACGATGCTGTTCAGGACCTCTTGGGCAAGAAGTACGCAGAGGATGATTTTGATTTCACGGAGGACGCGAAGTTCCTGAGCCGTTTTCATGATTTCGTGGCTGTCAGGAAGTTGCCGATGCCGCTTGTCTCGAAACTTTGGAAAAGTACAGCGCCATATGCCAGATACGGATATGGAGTATGGCTCTGGGCATCGCGAAACGACGAAACATCGCTGAAAACAGCCTTCCAGATATTTGAGGAATCGGCGAGCGCAGGCATTGCTGATGCCATTTATATGCTCTCCAGAATGTATTATCTTGGTGAGGCATACGATGAGCAGGCGGGAAAGTTTGTGATGGACCGTAAACTTTCTATGGAACTTCTTGCTCAAGCGATAGAAAAAGGAAGTATCATTGCCAAGCTCAGGCGTAACAGAACTCTATACCTCGGTACGCCAGAAGTTGAAGCGGACATAGCTGCGGCTATCGCTGATGCTGAACGTGAGTCATCAGCAATTTTCAGTGAATCGATTCTCTGGACAGAACGGCTTGGCTGGTTATATGAAATGGAAGGTGAGACCGAGAAGGCTGTCAAGGCATATGATAAGTGTATAGCCAATGGCTATTATCCCCCGATATATGATCTGGCATGGATATATCTTCAGGATGGTGACGATAAATATTATGAGACCCTGATGGAACTTGGAATGAAACTGGGGGTTCCTGACTGCTATATTCTAGGATGCGAGCAAGAGCCTTGTTGGGATGAGCTTGACGATTATGACAAGAAGGAACTGCATGACCGGATGAAGCATAATCTTCAGCTAGGAATCAATAAAGGCAGCGGAGCCTGCGCATATCTCCTGGCAGATGCGTTCCTTAACGGAAAATACGGATATAATATTGATCTGGACAAGGGCATGGGATATGCACAGGTTGCTGTAACCTATGGTTTCAACACGGCATTCAATCTGATGATTGAGGCTGCAGAAACGCTTCAGGCTCCGGAATTCATGTCAGAAAACGAAATTCTCAAACTGAAATATGGCGCATTACGCTACGGCCTTGATGAGTACCTTGACGAGGTGATCAGGAATAAGGACGCTTATGTGGCCATGGGATATGGAGATGAGATCGACTCTATATGGATGCCGGTATGGAAAAAGAAGCATCCAGCTCCAAAGACCCAGATCGATCCGACGGCGATTATCATACAGCCATCTGGTGTAGTATCCTTTGTCAATGACGATATATTCTCTATGTCATATCGTGAAATGGCTCAGCTTATCGGCGCAGAGGGACTTGATGCCGTTCATTTCTCGGAGCCTTTGAATCAGATCACCAAGGCCTGCAAGTTCAAAGGTTATCAACTGGTAATGTATGTAGACAGAAACGGCTATGCAAAAGATTTGGAGGACAACGCAATAGGCACTATCCTTTATGGCCGTGGCTCAGAAATAAGAGGTGCCGTAATCATTGCCCTTGAAGACAACAGATACGACACCCATTCATTCCATTTCCAGGAAGACCTTGATAATGTCCTCGATGAAATATCAAATCTGACCGGTCTTTTACGCCGCGTTTAATTACACTTTACGCCCACGGATCATATCGGCCATCGTCATCTGTCTCTCGTCTCAATATACCGGTCAGGTCATCGATAGCTTCAAATACATTTTCGATATCCTCCCTCAAAATCTTCTGACATAATCTTACCTTTTTTCTAAAGTCAATGTGAAGGAATATGAATATCTGCCGAACCAGAAAGTTTCGCTATGTTTAGGTTCTTTATATGAAATCTTGAATTGAGAGGTATATGAGTTGTAGATGAACGACGTTTTCAGTACGACACCGTCCTTATGAACTTCAATAACCGTGAAATTGAAATCCGGATAAATCAGTTCTTCGATTCCATACTGCTTCCATTCTTTTTTTCTGGGTGAGATCAGTCTGACGCCTTCCTTGAGGTTTACACCCTTCAAATCGCACTCGAAGCGGTCTTCAAGGTCAATATCTTCTCCTGTCACCTCATTCTCAGATGATGCGCATGTCTTGAGGACAAACTTGTAATTGTCGAAACTCATAGATATTTCTAGTTTAAGTGAATAAATCGGATATTTACGAAGAATGCAGAACAAACGTGGCATTCGAAAAATCATCATTCGGGCGTTCGGCAGGAATCATGAAGTTCACGGTGCCGCAGTCGAAGAAGCGGAGTCCCCATCTTTCTTCCTCATCAAGCTGGAGCAGAGACATAAGCCCTTCGTTTTCATTCTCGTAGCCTTCCGTCATGGCAGGCATGCCGAGTAGCTTGAATCCGAAGTCAGTCTCTGATGTAGCCTCGAAAGTCATCTCTTCTGCTGGAAGAACTGCCGGTTCGCCATCCTCCCAATAATATTCATGAGTAAGCAGATCAGAGCTGTCTTCGTTGCAGAGAACCTGGAAAGTTTCAGGACTCCACTCCCCTGAACCACCGCATGGAGCATCAAGGTCACCAAGGAAATAATCCAGGTCAGCGAAGAACCAAAGCATGCCCTTGTGAGGCAGCTTGCACTCAGGATCAAGCTCAGCTATATCCTCAAGGCATATCTGACAAATGAATGTCAGCAGATCACCATCTGCATTGCAAGGCCACTCGAATGCCTCAGGCATATCCGGGAAGCCCCACCAGTGGCTTTTGCCGGCGAGATCTTCCGATGTCGGGTTTATGTTGATTTTGATTGCCATAATCTCTTAGATTAGTCATGGAAACTTAGTCAAACATTACTCTTGGATTCATAGCAGAAGGGCTGCGCCATTCTATTCCGCGGCGAGCAAGTGCTGCTCTTTTTGCACTCCAATAACTGAAACAGAAGCCCATTCCACGAGTCTCGTCCTTGAGCTGCTCGTCCACTTCCCTTTCAACTTCATAGATGACTTTCTCCCATTCCGGAGTCGCTTGAACAGGATCGACCTTAAGCATTCCACCCAATCCGTCCCAGCAATCAAGACCAATCTTGCCCTTCGGATCATCGACTATCCACGCAAACTTATAGATCCAGCTGTCGACCTTTCGGAAGTAGTACTTGTCAAAATTTTTATTGAGGTATTCATCGAAATCCGCCATGGCTTCAAAGTCGCGATAGAACCTGTATAGCTCGCACAGTGAGTGGAACAGACGCGGCGTCTCTCTCTTGTCTACATGGTCATTTTCGATGATACGCGAAATATAGTGTGCCTTGTATACAGGATTGATGTTCTCAGACCTGTAAGGCGCTACATCCTTGAGTTCATGGATAAAAGCGCGTACAAGAGGTATATTCTTCCATAGATTTCCATCCTCGTTGTTCTGTTTCATCTGTTCAGCAAGTTCTCCGAGATATTCGTCCGACCATTCGCATTCTTCACTATCCGGCTTGCTGAAGAAGAATACATATCTGCCCTGGATGGAAATGCGCTCATTAGGTATCCCGAATTCCGGAGTACCAAGCACCTGCCAGTTTCTGTTGACTGTAAATGTATGACCTTTGTAGGTGAACACCATTTCATTTTCATCAACAGACACCACAGTCAATTCGTGGTCATATATGTCAAAGACATTTCCAGGAACCAGATCGTCGTCATCGATCAACACCCAGGATTTCCTCCTGTTTCCGATTCCCATATCCATGGAAGTCTCGATTCGAATGATATTGAAGTACTGTTTCATAGCCTAATCTTTCTAGGCAAATTTATGGTTAATCTTTAAGATAATAGACAACATTTGTGACAACACGGACATTCTTGATATAAGGTGTATTGTTGTCTCTGTCAGATACTGAAAACTGGCCTTGTGTGGCTGTCTTGATCTTGCCAAGCTTGCTCTTGGAATCTTTGGCGAACTTCTCTGCAGCCTGACGTGCATTGATCGTTGCCTCTTCAATCATGGCTGGTTTGATATCGTTCAAGCCTGTGAATGAGTATGTGGTCGGATATGACCAGTTATCTACCATTCCCACAGGGATTCCCTTTCCATAAAGCTTCGCCTGCTCGGTCTGGAGTTTCACGACAAGCTCAACCTTTTCGCTGCACACGGTCACACCGGCTGTCACGATGTAAATATAGTCCTTGCGATCACTATATACGTTGGTTCGTGTATCGAGAATCGATGGAGAGTTCACAGTGATTTCATCATCGGTAACTCCTGCCTGATGTAGGAACTCGATGATTGTATTATTCATATCCTGAACAACATTATAAAGGGCTCCCAAGTCATTACCGCCCTGCTTATATACGATTGGCCATATTACCTTATCTGCCATAACTTCCTTTTCACACAGGCCTTTTACAGTCACGCAGCGGTCATACGACTTCAATTTGCCGACAGTCACATTGAGTGAAACACCGAGAATGATCATTCCTAAAACAAATGATGCACCCAGAATATACTTGTTCATGTTATTAGTTTCCATAATATCAGTCTTGTTGATAATTAACACACAAAATTAAGTAAATTCTGCTAAAACAATGTGACGAATATATTTAAAATTCATGGACCGAGAACATCACCGACAAGGAGAATGCAAGGCTCTATGTCAAAAACAGTTGTCTGAGCCACCTCATAGTTGCCCAGGTCACTGGTCAATTTTTCCACAAGATTATCCCAATTTTCTTATATTTTCAGCAATATTTGTTCAATTATTCTTATTTGGTAAATTTGCAGAGTCATGCTACAAGATATAGAACTATTGGACGGCGGAAGCATCTTGAAGGGGCTTCGGTTTCCGCATAAGATTAAGAAGGTGACTCAGATTGTGATCAGTTCCGGACACTTTTCCTGTCTGGTGGATTTTCGTATGTGGACACTTAAAGCTCCGGCCGTAGCTCTTTTCCTGCCAGGGCAGGTGGTAGAGTCCATCGAACTTGATGAGAACTTCGTCGGATTCGGTATGGTTATGAATCAGGACTTTACTGATTCGTTGAATCTCCCTGTCAGCCTTCAGGAAAGACTATTCATAAAGGATACGCAGTTCTATAGCGTTTCTCCAGAAGTTATAGATGTCCTTACATCTGTATATAGGCAAGTGTCGAGTTTGATGAAGCAGCCGGACAATCCATATAGAGAAGAAATAGTAAAACACCTTTTTTCTGCTCATTATTATGGTCTCGGATATTATATGCACGGCCTTCAGAGCCAACCATCTGCAATGACTGTCCAGCAGGAAAAGTGTGAGAGATTCATGGTTCTTGTCGCCGAGAATTTCAAGACTCAGCGTGATATAGGCTTCTATGCTGACAAACTTTGCGTGACCAGCAAATATCTTTCAACAATGCTCAAGCAGGAGACTGGCATGACTGCCCTTGACTGGATCGAGAGGCATGTGGTCCTATATGCAAAAAGTTGTCTTTCTTCTACTTCAATGACCATTCAGGAAATCAGTGACGAACTGGATTTCCCGTCTCAGTCAGTCTTCGGTAAATACTTTAAAAGAGTCGAGGGTCTGTCCCCAAAAGCATACCGTCAGTCTTTATCGAAAGACTGACGGTAATGTTACTTGATCTTGACGATCAGATCTTTCCGTTCTCCTTGAGCCACAGGATCTGATCTCTCAGAGTGACTTCCAAAGGCCTTGTATTATAGCCAAGTTCCTTTTCTGCTTTGCTGTAGTCGAACTGGTTGTTCCTCTTGAGATTATAGACTGAGAATGTCGTCATCAGAGGCATCTCGCCGGTCTTTGCTGCCTTCTTCTCCATTCTCCTAGCAATCCTCTCGGCAAGATCGATAGGAAGG
>JAZKYT010000061.1:0-2958 GCA_045612265.1 Candidatus Cryptobacteroides sp. | reverse complement strand
TGACAGCGATACTCTTGCCTGCATCACTGGTGGAATCGCCGAGGCTTACTACGGCGAGATCCCTCGTGAGATCTTCAATGCTGCAATGGATAAGCTTCCGGAGTCGTTCCTCTATGTGCTCAAGGTATTCGAGCAGGGCAGCTTCTATGGAGAGAAGACTGCACGAGCTCAAGATGAGTGTGGACTGACCTCCAGGAGATATACGCCGGAGAACATCACCTCGCTTGCCCAGAACGAAGTCTTTGTCTTTGGCAGCAACCTCCAAGGGTCTCATGGTGGCGGCGCGGCTGCTGCTGCAGTAAGATACTTCGGAGCAGTCTGGGGACAGGGCGTGGGAATGCAGGGACAGTGCTATGCGATCCCGACCATGCATGGGGGAGTGGATGCAATCCGCCCTTACGTGGATGAGTTCATCGGGTATGCGAAGGAGCATCCTGAGATGACCTTCCTTGTGACCCGCATAGGATGCGGCATCGCAGGGTTCCGGGATGAGCAGATGGCTCCGCTGTTTGCGGATGCTATGGAGCTTCCGAATGTCGTGCTTCCGAAAAGTTTCGTGCAGGTGATCAAATAACGGAATTTGAGTGTAACGAAGAGCAACTCTCTCGGTATCTGTTTTAAGGGACGAACCCTATGCAGGTACCGAGAGTCGTTTTATAAAGAAGATATTATGGAAAAACAGGACAAAGAATCTCTGCAGAAAGAATTGCAGGAGCTTGATGCAAGGCTGGAAGAGGCTGCATTGAAGTATAGGGAACTTAAGGAGAAGATCAAGGCATGCGCTGACGATGACAGTGACGAGGCTTTTGACTTAGGCCTTGCAGAGTTCAACCTCTCCAATTATATGATTATGCTTGACGATAGGATCAGCATCCTGCGTGGTCAGATTGAGGAAGAGAAATAGGGAAGCAGAAATTTCTTTAGATTTTTCTAAATTTTCAGGTCTCTTTTGATATATATATGTGAGAATTCTCAAGACCGGAACCGACTGCCACTTTTAAGCAGTCAAAGATAATTTCTTTGCAATATCAAAAAGTGTAGATGATGGAAAACAGCAAGAAGATTAGTAAAAGAACGATTCTCTCCTCAATGGAAGAGATCGTCAGCTATGCAAAGATGCACAGTCTTGAACCGGAATTCTTTCAGAAGGCTGATACTGCCTTGAAGTTTATCTCGAAGAACCTCTCGTTGACCAAGGAAGAGTCCATGATGCTGGCGTTCTTCTTCGAGAACAGCTCAGGCAGCCGTATCTGGTTGAGCAATATCTCAAATATGATAAATGTCTCCAATATCCGCATAATCTCCATGATGAATATCGCTGACGGCCTTATCAAGAAGGGATACCTGACAGGCAGGGAGAACAAGAATGAGGAGAAGTACTATACTGTTCCCACAAAGGTGATCAACTGCATCAGACAGAATCTGCCTGTGGCTCCTGTGAAGATGGCGGACCTTACCGAAGACGAATTCTTTGACAGGCTCAATGAAATCTTCGAGGAAGACGACATCAATCAGTGGGACCGCTCTGATATGGTCAGAGATCTTGTAAAGAACAATATGCACCTTCCATACTGCAAGGTGATGGATTCCTATGATTTGTGCTCGCAGGATTTCCTTCTTGCCAATGTGTTCGCGAATAAGCTCGTGAATGAAGATGACGATAATATCGGCACCGGTGACTGGGAGGATTATCTGCACATGAAGAGTCAGGTGCGCAGAACCCTGAAGTCATTGAAGGATGGTACCAGTCCGCTGATTGTAAAAGGTGTCTTTGAGGCGAAGTCTGACGATGGTGTCCGTGACCCGAACTACTATCACTTTACCGCAGCTGCAAAGGAGGCACTCTTCCCTGACATGGAATTTACTTCTTCTTCCGATAAGGTTGACAAGAAGCTGACTCCACATACCACTTTTGCTCCAAAGCAGCTTTACTATGCGCCACATGTGCAGTCCCAGATAGACAGGCTTGCGGAACTTCTTCAGCCCGAGCAGTTCAGGCATGTGACCGAGCGTCTCAGCGAGAATGGAATGCGTAAGGGTTTTGCATGTCTGTTCTATGGATCTCCGGGTACCGGAAAGACAGAGACCGTTAATCAGCTGGCCAGAAGGACCGGGCGTGACGTGCTGATGGTGGATGTCACACAGATAAAGAGCTGCTGGGTGGGGGAGAGCGAGCAGAATATCAAGGCGCTCTTCGACCGATACAGGAAGTGTGTCAAGGAGATGCCCGTAGCTCCGATTCTGCTTTTCAACGAAGCGGATGCCGTGCTCGGCATAAGGCAGGAAGGAGCGCAGAAGGCGGTGGACAAGATGGAGAACTCCATCCAGAACATCATCCTTCAGGAGATGGAGACCCTTGAGGGTATCATGATTGCCACCACCAACCTTACCTGTAACCTGGACAAGGCGTTTGAGCGTCGCTTCATCTACAAGATTGAATTCGAACGCCCGACCCTTGAGGCGAAGCAGCAGATATGGAAGACCATGATTCCTGCACTGTCTGACGAGCAGGCTCGCTCGCTGGCCAAGGACTATGACCTGAGCGGAGGACAGATTGAAAATATAGCGCGCAAGCGTACCGTCGAGCTCATCCTCTCCGGCAACGAACCGACACTGGAGCAGATGCGGGAATACTGTGCCGGGGAGATTCTGAACTCAAAGCAGGAAAAGCGTGCAAGAATAGGATTTTAACCACAATATAAACATATGGCTTTTATTGATAGAATATTTTACATTTTAGGGATCAGAAGGATTGTCCTGGATAAGCCGCTGACTCTTCTGGGGCAGGATTCAAATAAGGTACTTAACAAGATATCCGCTTCCAGAGATTTCAGCTGGGAGGAGGATATGGATCGGGAGGTGCGCTATACCAGGAATGACGAGGAGGATAGGAATGTATATGTCTGCCAGTGGGAGACGGTGAAGATCATTCATACCTTCAAGTTCGACGAGTCTGAT
>JAZKYT010000060.1:0-10889 GCA_045612265.1 Candidatus Cryptobacteroides sp. | reverse complement strand
TGCTGCGATAGAGTGAGCACGACGAGGTGAGTCGCTGATGCAGAACACCTTAACGTTGTAACCAAGCTCACCGAGTGAAGCAGCTGCAGATGCTCCACCGAGACCGGTACCTACAACAATGACTTCGAGTTTTCTTTTGTTGCCAGGACTGACAACACGGATCTGAGATTTGTGCTTTGTCCATTTCTCGGCCAAAGGACCCTCAGGAATCTTAGAAATAAGTTTTTCGGCCATTTTTATAGAGTGTTAGTGAAATTTCGGCCACAAGTTTAAACAAATTTGGCCGATTTAGCAATTAAATCGACCAAATACCTATTACTTATGATAGTATAATTAAAATAATCTTGGATCATCAAGGTTTATATTACCTTTTTCCAGTCCCAGATGCTTGTAGGCAAGCTCTGTCACTTCCCTGCCTCGAGGCGTTCTCATGATGAATCCTTCCTTGATCAGGAACGGCTCATAAACCTCTTCAAGAGTACCCTGATCCTCTCCTACTGCAGTTGCAATCGTATTTGCACCAACAGGACCACCCTTGAACTTGGTGATGATGGTCTTGAGGATCTTGTTATCGATTGCATCCAATCCCCTCTTGTCGATATTAAGCGCATCGAGAGCATAACGCGCAATCTGAAGGTCGATTGCTCCATTTCCCATGACCTGCGCAAAGTCACGTACGCGACGCAGGAGAGAGTTGGCGATACGAGGAGTTCCGCGGCTTCTCAGGGCGATTTCATACGCCGCATTTTCATCGATTGATACCTTTAATATATTAGCGCTCCTTTTAACGATACTTACGAGGGTGTTGGTGTCATAGTATTCCATCGCGCAGTTAATGCCAAAACGGGCCCTTAAAGGCGACGTAAGAAGGCCACTTCGGGTGGTTGCTCCGACGAGTGTGAAAGGATTGAGGGAAATTCTCACGGAACGGGCTCCAGGTCCCTTGTCAATCATGATATCAATGACGAAATCCTCCATTGCGGAATAGAGATACTCCTCAACCACCGGTGAAAGTCTGTGGATCTCATCAATGAAAAGCACATCACCCTCCTCAAGGGAAGTAAGCAGACCGGCAAGGTCGCCAGGCTTATCAAGGATAGGTCCGGATGTTACCTTCATATTTACGCCAAGCTCATTAGCTATGATATGTGCGAGCGTGGTCTTACCCAAGCCCGGAGGACCATGGAAAAGCACGTGATCAAGAGATTCGCCACGCATTTTTGCCGCCGCAACGAATATCTTCAGATTAGCTACTATCTTGTCCTGGCCAGTGAAATCTTGAAGATCTTGTGGACGGATAATTCCGTCCAAATCTTTATCTTTGCCCTCATTGACATTATGAGGATCGAAATCAGTTCCCATCATCTCGAAAAATAATTATATACAAATATAGATATAATTTTAAGAAGTTATTGATGATAATACTGCTGTTAATATGTTAATAACGGAATTTCGATACTGATAATCAGTTAATTATAGTGGTGAATATATGTTGATAACCCTGATATGAACTTCTTGGAAAATTGTTGATGGAAAATTTTGAAGTGGAAAATCTTCGCCGTAATATACAGACTTTATAAAAATCCCATTTTAGTTTTTAAAAGAAATCAACAGGGTTTTAAACAGGTTATCAACAGAAAATAAGGTAAAATGTTAATAAGTTTAAAATCTACAGAAACACTTAAAACAAGACTTGAAAAAGAGTCGGAAGTATTTTGTAGCGGACTCTTTCTTTCTGCAAGATGGTTTGTGGTTTCTCAGTTGGATTACTCTGGTATACAATTGATTGTGATGCCGGATAGAGATTCGGCCGAGTATTGCGCCGCCGACTTGTATAATCTTGTTGAAGGAGATTCTGTTTTCTTTTTACCTGATTCCGGTAAGAAACTCGAAAAAAGTAATTATAAGTCCACTCTTGGTGTGCAGAGAACTTCTGCAATCGGTAAGATTCTGGATTATAAGGAGGGAAGACTGATCATTGTGACCTATCCTTCAGCCATCAATGAGGAAATCCCTGATGCGTTGACTATTAAGGATTCTCTTTTGAAGCTTACTGTCGGTGATGAAATCAGTCATGAAGATATGGTTTCAAAGCTGTTCGACAATGGTTTTGAGAGGGTGGATTTTGTGGCCGAGCCTGGCCAGTTTGCTGTCAGGGGTGCCATTGTGGATATATTCTCATATTCGTACAGCGATCCGTTCCGAATATCTTTCTTTGGTGATGAGATAGAGACTATTAATGTATTTGACTGCAATACACAGCTTTCCAAGGAGAAGGTTCACTGTGCTGAAATATATCCTGACCTCATAGCTTCTGAGGTTGAATCTTCATCAACCCACATTTCCAATATCCTTCCAGAGGATGCTTTGGTGTGGCTGGATTCGTCAGATATGTATAAGGATATGGAATTCTTTCCTCTTCTTGATAAGTTCAAGAGGGTTTATATGGAGATTCCGTTGTCGCGTCAGGACGCACAGCCTGTGAAGTTCAATATCACTCCGCAGCCTTCTTTCAACAAGAATTTCGAGCTGCTTGCCGAGGATATCCGTATCCATCTTGAGGGAGGATATAAGGTCAAGATTTATGGTGAGAAACGTTCCCAGCTTGAGAGACTCGGTTCCATTCTTTCTCAAATCGGTGCAATGCTTCCTGAATTCGTACAGGGAAAGAATATTCATAATGGCTTCATAGATCATGACGAGAAGGTATGTTGCTACAGTGACCACGAAATCTTCGACCGTTTCCATCGCGTTAATATGCGCAGGACCGTGGAGAAGAGTGAGCAGCTGACGATTAATGACCTGACATCATTTGCAATAGGGGATTATGTGGTCCATATCGACTATGGCGTGGGTATCTTCGGCGGTCTTGTCAGGATGAAGGATGACAAGGATAGAATGCATGAGGTGGTGAAGCTGACTTATAAGGATAATGATGTGGTCTTTGTGTCCGTTCATGCGCTTCATAAGATTTCCAGATATAAGTCCAAGGATGCTGAGCCGCCTAAGATCCATAAGTTGGGTTCAAAGGTGTGGCAGAACCTGAAGTCCAGCACAAAATCCAAGGTCAAGGATATTGCAAAGGATCTTATTCAGCTATATGCCAAGCGCAAGAGCGCCCGCGGTTTTGCTTTCTCGGCTGATACTTATCTTCAGCAGGAGCTGGAGTCATCATTCATGTATGAGGATACTCCGGATCAGGAGAAGGCTGTTCAGGCTGTGAAGAGGGATATGGAGGACGATTGTCCGATGGACAGACTTGTGTGCGGTGATGTCGGCTTCGGAAAGACCGAGGTGGCTGTGCGTGCTGCATTCAAGGCTGTAGCAGACAGTAAGCAGGTTGTGGTTCTTGTTCCTACCACAATCCTCGCCCTCCAGCATTATAAGACTTTCCAGAACCGTCTCAAGGATCTCCCTTGTAATGTCGATTATGTCAGTCGTCTGAGAACTGCTAAAGAGGTTTCTGATATTCAGAAGCGCCTCAAGTCAGGTTCTTTGGATATTGTCATCGGTACTCATAAATTGATTGGTAAGGGATTTGAATTCAAGGATCTTGGTCTTCTCATTATCGATGAGGAGCATAAATTCGGTGTAAGTGCCAAGGAAAAATTGCGTCAGCTGAAGGCATCAGTGGATACTCTTACTCTGACAGCTACTCCTATTCCACGTACCCTTCAGTTTTCACTTCTGGGTGCTCGTGACCTTTCTATCATAAATACTCCACCACCTAACAGAATACCTGTTCAGACGGAGATCATGCTTTTTGATCATGATGAGCTGAAGAGGATAATAAGGTATGAGCTAAATCGTGCCGGACAGATATTCTTTGTGCATAACAGGGTGGAGGAACTTCAGTCCATTCATGATATTCTTCACAGGCTGGTTCCTGATATGAAGATATGTATTGCGCATGGTCAGATGGAGCCTAAGGTTCTTGAGAACAAGATTCTTGACTTTATGGCCGGTGATTATGATATGTTGCTCTGTACGACAATCATTGAAAGCGGTCTTGATATTCCTAACGCCAATACAATCATTATCAACCAAGCTCAGAATATAGGTCTAAGTGACCTGCATCAGCTTCGTGGTCGTGTCGGACGATCCAATAAGCGCGCATTCTGTTATCTCATGGTACCTCCTTTGGTTTCCATTACAGAAGATGCACGTCGCAGGCTGAAGGCGATCGAGTCATTCTCTGATCTTGGAAGCGGATTCAATATTGCGATGCAGGATCTTGATATCCGTGGTGCAGGAAATCTCCTCGGAGCCGAGCAGAGCGGATTCATTACCGATATGGGATTCGAAACCTATCAGAAGATTCTTGCCGAGGCTATGGAGGAACTTGGAGTGGAAACTGGAATCACGACCAAGAGTTCAAGCGAGTCCTATGTGGTGGATTGTACCATCGAAACAGATCAGCTTGCACTTATTCCTGATACGTACATTGATATGACGGCTGAGAAGATCAGGATATACAAGGAACTTGATTCTCTCACTTCCGATAAGGATATGGAACAATTGAAGAAGAAGCTGGAAGACAGGTTCGGTGCTCTCCCAGAAGAACTCAAGAGATTGTTTGATATCGTCAAGATAAGGCAGTTGGGACAGAAACTGGGCTTTGAGAAGATCATCATCAAGAACGGAGTTTTGATAGCATTCTTCATTTCCAATCCACTTTCCCAGTATTACAGGACAGACCGCTTCTCAAAGATTCTTGAAAATGTCAGCCTGCACCCTAACTTGTTCGAACTTAAGCAGAACGACAGTAAATTGAGAGTATTTTCACGTAATATAGACAGTGTGGCGAAAGCATACGATGTATTAAAGAAGTTATAATAGATATGGCAAATCTTATAGTTGACATAGGAAACACAGCCTTGAAGGCTTCATGGTGTGACGGAATCACACTTGGTAAGACGTATAGATATCAGGGGGAGAGAATGCTTGAATACATTCTTTCAATGACAGAGAAGGAAAAACCTGAGATTCTTGTGTTGAGCAGTGTCAGAAACTTTACATCTGCGAATATCCAGAAGTTGCGAGAGGCTTGTGAAAAACTTCTTGTTGTTGATGAAGAACTCTTGAAGTCTTATGATATTCCGTCTTGGATCACACCGGACCGAGCTGCATCCATTGTCGCATCTAGATATCTTTTCAAAGGCAGAGGATGTACTATATTTGATTTTGGTACAACGCTCACAGTAGATTTTCTGGATAATGATGGAAACTTCAAGGGAGGAAATATATCTCCTGGATGTAAGACAAGATTCAAGGCACTCAACAGATATACTAAATCGTTACCTCTTCTTGATGCTCCTGACGAGATATGTGAGGAAGGCGTAGATATTTCATCTTCAATTTCTTCCGGTGTTATTTCGGGCATGATGTTTGAAATTGAGGGTTATATTTCGCGTAACCCTCAAAATATTACAGTTTTTACAGGTGGAGATGCAATTTATTTTGCAAAAAGGATGAAAAACTGCATCTTTGTAGTTTGTAACCTTGTATTGATGGGGTTGGCTTTAATAGCTGTAGAATATGATAAGAAGGATTGAAAAAGCACTTTTGCTGGCAGTATTTCTCATCATAGGCGTTTCTGTGTCGGCGCAGGAAGGAGCCTATGGTGCGTATAGTCCGTATTCTATATTCGGATTAGGAGAATTGGAGAAGGAGGGAAGTGCTTATAATAAAAGTATGGGAGGTACGGGTATCGCTACCCGCAACAGGAGATTCATCAACTACACAAATCCTGCGGCTGTAACTGCGAGGGATACTCTGGCGTTTATGGCTGATTTTGGACTTGAGCAGAAGAATACTCTCTACAGACAGGGGAATTTGACATCTGCCAACAATACTTTCAACATCCATAATTTCGTGATGACTTTCCCTATCTACCGTTCATCTGCGTTTATGGTGGGATTGGCTCCTTTCAGTGATGTGGGATATGATTTCTCTTCAGTGGAAGAAAGACAGGATATCATAGGAAATACCGGTAACATCTCTTATGATTCACGAGGAACAGGTAGTGTTTATCAGTTGTTTGTGGGTGCAGGTGTGACTTTCTGGAAAAGACTTTCACTTGGTGCTGAGTATCTGTATTACTTCGGTAATATCGACAGAATCACCCGTATGGACTATCTGAACACTTCATACAGATCTGTCAGGACAGGAAATGAACTTGCCATAAGAGGTTCAACTGGAAAGTTTGGTCTGCAGTATGAGCAGAAGTTGGGTGGTAATGTATCCATGATCGTTGGAGCGACATACAGAATGTCAGCGAAAATGGACGGATATTCAACAAATTACAGATATGCAACTCAGTCAAGCGTAGTGGATACGCTTACACATAAAGTTGACACCCTCGCTTATGGAAATCTTTGTTTTGGAGATGAAATAGGTGTAGGTATTTCTGTAAAAGGTGGTGATAAGTGGCATGCTGAGTTCAATTACCTCAGAAGCGGATGGGATAAATCAGGAATGGATAAAGCTCCGGGATTTTCTGCCATAGGTGATTTAAAGTTCAGTACCACGACTTCACAGTCATACAGACTCGGATTTGAGTTCGTTCCTAACAGGAATGATATCAGATATTACATGAAACGATGCGCTTATCGTGCAGGAGTATATTATGATCAGGCATATTACAAGCTTGATGGCAATAATATAAATTCAATGGGTATAACCCTTGGTATGACACTTCCTGTATTCAGATGGTATAATGGTCTGACTATAGGACTTGATATGGGACAGAAGGCTAGTACAAGGCATGGAATGGTGAGAGAAAGATATGCCAAGATTGCCGTTGGATTCAATATACATGACATCTGGTTCCAAAAAACACGATATAATTAAAAACACAAAATAAATTATGAAAAAATTAATTCTGATGATTTCAGTGGCTGTTCTTGCTTTGGCAGGCAGCTCGACTCTTTCCGCTCAGGGAAAGTTTGGTCCTGACAGTGCTGAGTGTATCAAGTATCTTTCATACTACACTGAGTACTATAAGCAGAAGAACTATGACTCTGCTATTCCTAACTGGAGACAGGCTTATAAATTGTGTCCTCCTTCTTCGAGATACACAATGTTGTCAAATGGTACAACTCTCGTGAAGAGGCTTATCCAGCAGAATTCAAAGAACCCTATCTACAGAGAGGCTCTTATCGATACTCTCATGACTATCTACGATCAGCGTGTTGAGTTCTGGCCTAAGTATGCTACTTCATCACTCAACAACAAGGCTCTTGATATCTATAACTTCATGAAGAAGGAGCCTGTAAAGATGTATGAGGGTCTTACTGAGGTTATCTCTATCAATAAGGAGCAGACAACTCCTAACGTATTCCTTTTCCAGGTTAACACAGCTATCGACCTTTATAAGGATGGTCTTATGGATGCTGAGGTAGTTATCAATGCTTATGAGACTGCTACTCAGTACCTTGCTGCTGCACAGCCAAAGAATGATACAGAGAAAGCAACTATCGAGAAGACTGTAGGTGATATCGAGAACCTCTTCATCTCAAGCCAGGTTGCAAGCTGCGATAACCTTATCGCTCTCTTCACTCCACGTTATGATGCAGATCCACAGAACCTCGACCTTGCAAAGAACATCGTGAAAATGATGCTCGTTACTGAGGGATGTACTGATAACGATCTCTTCCTTAACGCTGTTACAACAATGTACAACCTCGAGCCTTCACACAACTCTGCATACAACCTCTACAAGCTCTACTCTTCAAGAGGCGACTTCGATAACGCTCTCAAGTATATGGAAGAGGCTATCGCTGCTGAGGATTCAGATGCTGAGACTGATGCAGGATATAACTTCGAACTTGCTACACTCTGCTACAAGAACGGTAAGAATGCTAAGGCTATTGAGTGTGCAAACAAGGCAGTTGAGCTTTCAGATACATTTGATGGTAAGGCATATATGCTCATGGGTACTCTCTGGGGTGGTCTTGTTTGCCCTGGTAATGATATCGAGACAAGAGCTAAGTATTGGGTAGCTGTTGACTATATGAACAAGGCTAAGAATGCTGATCCAACTCTTGCTGAGGATGCTAACAACCACATCAAGCAGTACAGCGCATACTATCCTCAGACAGCTGAGGCGTTCATGTACGATGTAACTGACGGTCAGTCTTACACTGTATCATGCGCAGGCTTGAGAGCTGTTACAACTGTAAGAACTCAGAAGTAAGATTGAGGAATTACCTTCATATCGTTAAGATGATGGCAACCGCTGCGGCGGTTGCTTTCGTCGTTTTTTCATGTAAAGGAAAGTTAGGCGAAGCTGAGGCAATCGACCTTTCTGAAACCCCTGTGCAGACTGTCAGGGATATGTTTATCGTGCAGACTGAAAACAGTGGACTTCAGATGAGGGCAGAGGCTCCATTGATGGAAAAATATGAAAAGGGAGATACCCTTTCGTATGAGTTGTTTCCGGAAGGATTCAATGTATTCGGATATACAGAAGAAGGTCTTTTGGAGACAAGAATCACTTCAGATAATGCAAGACATCTGAAATACAAGGATGGACGAGAGACCTGGGAGGCTTTCGGAAATGTGGTGGTTCAGAACCTCATCAAGCAGGAGACAATGGAAACTGATACTCTGTATTGGGATCAGAAGGAGGAAAAGATTTACACTCATCGTTATGTAAAGATGTATTCTCCTCAGGGTTTCATGCAGGGATATGGTATGGAATCTGACCAGAGAGCAAGGGATTCCAGACTGTTCAATCCTTTCAATAGTTATGGTATTGTGGCCCAGGATACCACTGAGGTGGTGATTGATACCGTCAATTTTATAGGTCCAATACTCAAAAAATAGCATCATATTGAAGGAAAATTGCTATCTTCGCGACCCTATAACGTATTTGTTACGATAATAATCTAAAACAAAAATAATTATGGCAGTACTTGAAACAATCCGTGTCAAGTTCGGAATCGTGATAACAGCGCTTATTGCTGTGGCACTGTTGTCGTTTATCATCGATCCGAGCACACTTCAGTCTGTATCATCTTCTATGTCATCTAAGTATGATGTAGGTGAGATCGATGGAAAGGCTATCTCATACGTAGATTTCCAGGCAGACGTTGACAGATTCACAGCAATCAATGAAATCGTTACCGGTTCATCAGTTCAGAACGAGCAGACTCAGCTTCAGATCAGAAATGCTGCATGGCAGGCTCTCGTTGACAAGTATCTCTTCACTAAGAATGCTAAGAAGGCAGGTCTTACTGTAGGTGAGGAGGAGATGATCGCTATTCTTTCTGGCGAGCTTGATTCTCCTGTTTTCTCTCAGAACCCTGTTTTCGCTGACGAGAATGGTAACTTCTCTAAGGAGATGCTTCTTGATTTCGTAAACTATCTCAATTCTGATGAGACAGGCCGTCTCAAGATCTATTGGGATTATCTCCAGGAGTCAGCAAAGACTCAGCAGTTCTACTCAAAGTATATGTCTCTCTTCACTCAGAGCAACGTAAAGAATCCTTTGATGCTTGTTAACGAGATTGCAGAGAACAATAATACTTTCGATGTTGAGTTCGTAATGGTTCCTTACACTTATCCAAAGGATACTACAGTTGTTGTTTCTGACAGCGAGATCAAGGCATATTACAATGCACACAAGAAGTTCTACAAGCAGCAGGCTAGCCGCGATATCGAGTATGTAGTGTTCGAGGTTGTTCCTTCAACTGAGGATATCACTGCAGCTAACGAGGCTCTCATCAAGGTTTACGATGAGTTCAAGGCAGCTACAAACATGAAGAGCTTCCTCCTTGCTAACTCAGACAGACAGCTCGATAACCACTGGTATAAGGAGGGTGAGCTTAACAGCATCTCTAAGGTTGTTAATGACTATGCTTTCGGTAAGAACGCTTCAGTTTCTGAGGTTCTTTCAGATGGTAACACATTCTACGCAGTACGCGTTATGGAGACAGCAAACGTTCCTGAGCAGGTATATGTTAAGTTCGTTCCAGCTGCTTCTGAGAATGTAGACAGCCTTCTTAACGTTGCTGAGCCACAGTGGATCCCGCAGACTCCAGGTTATGAGGATGTAATGACTGCAAAGAAGGGTTCAAAGGTGACTGTAAACGGTCTTGTATTCCAGGTTCTCGATACTAAGGATGCAGTTCAGAGAAAGAGAGTTGCTATCCTTGAGAAGAACGCTGTAGCAGGTAAGGAGACAGTTAACGGATATTATGCACAGGCAAACACTCTTGCAACTAAGTCAGCTGGCAAGTATGAGAACTTCCAGAAGGCTCTTGCTGAGGATGGTCTCTATGCTCATCCAGTGAACAAGATGCTTGAGAGCGCAAACAGACTTGGTGCTGTTGAGAATACAAAAGAAGTTACAAGATGGGCTTTTGAGGCTAAGGAAGGTCAGGCTTCAAATATCATCACTGTAAACAACAACTACTTCATAGTAGCTGCCCTCAAGGGTGTTCATAAGGAAGGATATACCCCTGTAAGTGAGGTTTCAGCTCAGATCAGCGGTAAGCTCTACAATGAGAAGCGTGCTGAGAAGAAGGCAGCTGAGGTAGCTGAGAAGATTGCAGGTCTCGAGTCAATGGAGGCTGTTGCAGAGGCTCTTGGAACAACAGTAAGCACAAAAGATGGTGTTGCTTTCTCATCACTTACTTCACAGGGACTTGACAACAAGTTCATCGGTGCTGCTTCTGTAGCTGAAGATGGTAAGATCTGCGGTCCTGTAGCAGGAAATATCGGAGTATATGTATTCAAGGTGACAGGTCGTGAGACTGGCGCATTCTTCACAGAAGATGATGCAAAGGCTCGTGATGCTCAGATGGCTCAGTATGCATCTCAGATGGTTGTTCCTACAATGGCTGACGATGCTGATGTAAAGGACAACAGAGCAAGATTCTTCT
>JAZKYT010000059.1:0-20230 GCA_045612265.1 Candidatus Cryptobacteroides sp. | reverse complement strand
ATCATGAGGTCCCCAGTTCAATCCTGGGTCCCGCTACAAGAAGGCACAGCTAAACGCTGTGCTTTTTTCGTTTATACAGCCATCAAGACATACCCACAAAGTGGGTTGGCGCTTAGTACAACGGAACACTTTTTGGAAATCGCGGTTGCAAAATGAGCAAATTATGAAAGAGCAATCCGTTAGAATCCAGACCTCCGTTTTGAATGGAGTGGAGAAAAAGGTGCTGGTTTTTCTGGCCAAAAGACAACCTCGATGGATGACCTCAGACATCCTGACTTTCATTGGAGTCATCGGAGCAGTGCTTGGTGCTGCCGGATATATCCTTTCCAACCTCAACATACACTGGCTATGGCTTTCGACAGCCGGATACATCGTCAACTGGTACGGCGACTCCCTGGACGGCACCCTCGCACGTGTTCGTCACACACAACGCCCGATCTATGGCTTTTACATTGACCATTGCGTTGACGGAGTCACTACAGCCATCATCTGCATCGGCGCCGGACTATCGCAGGTCATGAACCTCGGCATAGCAATGACAGTGCTTGTCATCTATCTTCTCCTGTCGATCTCCGTATATATAAATGCGCACCTTAAGGGTGAGTTCAAGCTCACATTCGGAGGCATGGGACCTACAGAGCTGCGCCTCATCCTGATCATAGTCAACACGCTTTTCATCTACGTCGCTCCAATCAGGAACTTCGCAGTACACTTCCAAATATTAGGAAAAGAAGCCTCACTCGGCTCTTTCGATTTCGTCGCAATCGGCCTTATAATAGCCTTGGTTGTCATATACATCCATAATTTCTTCAGCGACGCCAAGGAATATGCAAAAGAAGACCCTCTACCAAAATGGAACGGGCAGCTATATTGATAAAAAGACTTCCTAAATTCATAGGAGTCAATCTCTTGGGCACAGTAGTGGACACTGCTGTGCTTTGGGTGTTTTCACATTATGTATTTAAAGGATATATCGGAGAATATATAATCTCACCTATCATTTCGTTTGAATGTGCAGTCCTGAGCAACTATATATTTTCCTATTTCGGAGTGTGGAAGGACAGGTCGCAGCGGCACAATGCAAAGGCATTTGCGAGGAAGTACGTGATGTACAACCTCTCATCCAGTGCAGTGTTCCTCTTGAAGATGGGACTGCTGCTGCTTCTTGAACTGGCTTTCGGGTGGGATGTGGTGGTATGCAACCTGGTGGCCCTCAGTATTTCAGGGCTCATCAATTTCGCTTTAGGCGAGTGGGTTATCTTCCGGGAGAAGAGAGCTTAGATGCTTGCGGATTTCCTGATACACACCAGGCTTGATCTTATATGACACATCCACAGCAAAAAGGATCTGCTGAGCACGACCATATTCGGCTCTGGCCTCATTCATCAGGTCAAAGGTCTTGGCGACATAGTTTCCAATCCTCTTGGTTTCCAGACGAAATCCTGCTTTCTGACGAAGGATGCGGATGGCCTTCTGGCGCGCAAAGAGGCCCTTGGTCTGCCAGATGTCGAAAGTGGACTTTGCACATTCATGGAGATCGGTCAACCTTGCGACCTTGACCTCAGCTTGAGCCAGGGCTGCCTTATATGGCTGAAGATGCTGAGCTGAAAGAGCCTGGAGAGCAGCTTCGTTGTATGCTTTGTCCAGAGCAGGAGCCAGAGCATCATATTCCTTGCAGAAATGGGATGCTGCTTCGCCTTCGATGGCATGGTCACAAAGAAGTTCAAGAAGGTCGTATGCACGGACCTGCGCCTCCAGAGTCCAATTGCCACTCTGGGCAATCAGCCTCATGTCTGCAATACACTGGTTGATGAAATGGGCTGACATAATATTCTACACAAACTCCTCGCGCTCATGGATATCCTTCACGCGAAGCTGGGTATTTGCTGTACCGCGGTAGTAATTCTCCACGATGGAATAGCTCACATCAATCGGGTTGCCGGCCTTGATGTGGTCGTAGAAGTCCGCCATGTTGAATGCAATGGCAGATATATGATGATATGGATGTGATTCCTGAATAAGCTCCAGCTTGAGGTGACCACCCTCGGCACCCACCTTGCGGCCCATACCGTTGTCATAAACGTTATCTGTGCGGAACACCGGCGCATGGTTGCCAGGACCGAACGGCTGGAACTGCTTGAGGATACGCAGGAACTTAGGAGTGATCTGAGCGAAGTTCAATTGGGCATCGATATCCACAACCGGAGTCTGCATCTCAGGGATGATCTTTCCTGAAATCGCCTTCTCGATTCTCTCACAGAATGCCGGGATGTTCTCCTCCTTCAGTGTGAGACCGGCAGCATAGAGATGACCACCGAAGTTCTCCAGAAGATCTGCGCAGCTTTCGATCGCATCATAAAGATCGAAGCCATGAACGCTTCGTGCAGAACCTGTCACAAGACCTCCCTGCGACATTGTGAACACGATTGTAGGCTTGTAGAAGGCCTCAACAAGACGCGAAGCCACGATACCAACGACACCTTTGTGCCACTGCGGGTTATATACGATTGTCGCATTTCCGCTGCAGAGACAGTTGCCGGAACGGACCATGTCAAGAGCCTCCTGGGTGATGCGACGGTCAATATTCTTTCTTTCGTTATTATGTTCGTTGATCTCTGTACCGATGCGGACAGCCTCGGCCACATTCGATGCGGTGAGAAGCTCCACAGCGATACGTCCGGACTCCATACGTCCTGCCGCATTGATACGCGGACCGATCTTGAAGACGATATCGTCAATTGTAAGGTGGCCAGGCTCCAGTCCCGAAAGCTGGATCATCGCGAGGAGTCCCTCACGAGGCTGCGAATTGAGCTGCTTGAGGCCATAAAAAGCAAGAACTCTGTTCTCGTCAGTCACAGACACGAGGTCTGAAGCGATGCTGACAACGATGAGGTCAAGAAGTGGAATCAGGGTCTCGAACGGAATGCCATGCAATGCAGAATATGCCTGGACAAGCTTGAAACCTACACCACAGCCTGAAAGATCGTCGAAAGGATAACCGCAGTCCTCCCTCTTCGGGTCAAGGACCGCAACAGCCTTAGGAAGTTCATTTTCAGGAAGGTGGTGGTCGCAGATGATCACATCGATTCCTCTCTCACGCGCATACTCGACCTTTTCGTTGGCCTTGATTCCGCAGTCGAGGGTGATTATGAGCTTGAATCCGTTCTCGTGCGCCCAGTCGATACCCTTATATGACACGCCATAACCCTCGTCATATCTTTCAGGAATATAAAAATCTACCTGGCGGGTGAGGCGCTTGATGAATGAATATACAAGAGAAACTGCAGTGGTTCCATCCACATCGTAGTCTCCGTAGACAAGGATCTTCTCCTGCGCTATAATGGCATTGTGAAGTCTCTCGACAGCCTTGTCCATATCCTTCATCAGAAATGGATCATGAAGCTTTGAAAGGTCTGGACGGAAGAAGTCGCGAGCCTGTGAGAATGTACGGATGCCGCGCTGAACCAGAAGTTCCGCAAGCACGGGGTCCACTCCCAGTTCAGACGAAAGCTGCCTTACGATCTCAGGATCTCCGCTTTCCCTATATTTCCATTCCTTTTCAACTGCCATAGCACACAAAGATAGGGAATATTTTGCAAAAATCCCGTTTTATTTGAACAGATTATTACCAGAACCAACCGACAGAGTAGCCGAGCAGGAGGGTATGCATCCAAGGGGTGGTTGGAAGAAGGCCTATTGTTTCGTATTCGGCAAAGCCTTTCAGCTTGAAATTATCGTCGAGGAAGAAGCTCAGGGCTGTGCCTGCTGAGAGGTTTACACCGTTGCTTTTGCTTATGTTTGCCCAACCGAATGCAGCGCGGGTCTGGAACTCGAATCTGCGGGCAAAATGGAGGTTCCAATATCCTCCGACAGAGGCAGAATACATCGCCGGCACTACATCATTTGCATATCTCATCGAGCCGGCATAGACACGTGCTGTCACTCCAAGATTCGGCACCACAGGGATGTCGGTCTGCACTCCGGCAATCGATCCGCGCATCGGAATCAGGCTTTCTGCCTGAGCGTCCTTTCCACCGAGGATGAACCTGCGGGCAAAAAGCATTTCCGCAGTATAATGTTTCTGCTGAGGATCATATTCAAAGGTTGGCCTGATGTAGCCGTCATATATATGTTTATCCTTGAATATCAGGTCGGTAAGATAGTATCCCAGATGTACCGAACCGATTCCGACTGCTGCTCCTGCCATCACATCGCTGAGCCAGTGGGCATTGTTCATGATTCTGGACACTCCTGTCACTGCCGCCACAGTATAACCGCCGATGCTGAACCACGGACTTTTCCATCCATATTCCTTGTGCAGCATGGTTGCTGTCATGAATGAAGTGGCCGTATGACCTGACGGGAATGAGTGGTCACCGCCATAAGGTCTCTGCCGGTTAACAGCATATTTTACACCTTTGACGGTCGCAGCCATGATTCCGACAGACATGACATCGGACACCAGCATTCCTGTCCAGTTCGTCCTGCCCTCATAGCCTGACACCTTCAGACCAACCATCACTGCGGCCGGTGCATATTGAGTCCAATCATCATAGATATAATGAAAGTGCGGCATCGCAGCATGACGCAGGTCAAATATGTCTGTATCAAAGGTATACTTCGGCTGCTGTTGGACCGTATTGAGCGGAATGGGATTTGCAACCTGGGCACCTGCCGTGGCAGACGATGCGATAAACAAAGAGAATGTCAGAAATATATATATCAGAATCTTATTCATTTGTATGCTTTTGCTGCGGCAAAGTTAGGGAATATAAACATTCGGGCAAAATTTATAAATTTGCAGACCGAAGCAGAGAAACTTTTGAAACATGGCATCATTCGATTCATTACGCCGCTATACAGACGCCTCAACCGGCAAGACCATCATCGAAGTTGACGAACTGGATTTCCTAAAAAATCCCAAGCATCGTTATGGCTGGATCAGGAGGCATTTCCTCAGCCTTTGGCTGAAATGGGCTCTTAGTCATTCGGATACAATCATCGCAGCCGACTCCACCACAGCCTTCGATATCCATCGTTTCTACTATATCCCTTCTAGCCGCATAACTGTAAGAGCTTCAAAATAAATCACTAAGCTCTGCTTCTTATGCATGAGTCCATTCTCTATACTCCATCTCAGTCTGTGCCTGTCCACCCTATGCTCCTCCCACAAACCCTAAGGTGGCGATGCTGATGCGGACATCCGGTGGGAAAATGGCTCGCAGGGCCAGGAAGCAGTTGTGCAGGGTGGAGCCGCTGGTGAAGACGTCATCTACAAGGACGATATGTCTGTAATTTTCCTCCCGTAATCTGGACTTGTTCACGGAGAAGGCACCCTTGACATTCTCCGCCTTTTTCTTCGGGTCCACCTTGGTCTGAGTACGTGTGCGGCGGCTGCGCCTGAGGATGTCCATGCGAAGGTCCACCCCAAGTTGATCAGCCATCGCTCCGGCAATCACTTCTGCCTGGTTATATCCCCTTTTCCACCTTCGTGTCCAGTGCAGCGGCACAGGGATTATCACATCAACGTCCTCGAAATGTCTGGCATCTTCAATCCTATACGCCAGCATTCTGCCGAAGTCACGTCCAAGACCGAGATCGGCATGATATTTCAGCCGCTGGGTGATCTTTCTGTAGTCTCCACTGCCATCGTAAAAGAACAGGGCGACAGCGTAAGCATAACGTTCCAGCCCACCTCCCGACAGACCTCCATCCAAGTCTCTCTCTATCAGACTATTGAACTTATCCGCCATCGCATTGTGCCTTCTCTCCCAGAAGAAGGTCTGAGGCAGCTCCGCCATGCAGTAAAGACACAGATTTTTCTCCGTTGCATTAAGCTTTCTCCCACACACGACGCAAACCCTCGGCAGCAACACATCCGCCAACAATTTCAACCATTTTTTCATTCCATTTTTGCTGACAAGTTAGGACCAGTCTGGCAAACTGAGGCTAAAAAAGAGAAAAATGTGACGAAAATCGGATCATAAAATATTTTTTAGTCACACTAAAATAAATTTTAGTGTATCTTTGTCGGCTTGTGACCCAACCCCTTTGGGCAGAACCTAAACGAACCAGCAAAGACATAAGAAATGATTAGACACGAATATATACATGAGGGACGATTCGAGTTCGAGGCAGGCGGATGCATCGAGGGACTGAAAGTGGTCTACCACTGCTCGGACAAGATGTGGGAGAAGAACGACCAGCGCAAGGTGATCTGGATCTGCCATGCACTCACGGCAAACTCTGATGCGCAGGACTGGTGGCCTGAACTCGTAGGCCCCGGAAAGCTTTTCGACACCGAGAAATATTTCGTAATCTGCGCCAATATGCTTGGCTCCGCCTATGGTTCTTCCGGCCCGGCAAGCATCAACCCGGCAACAGGTACCCCATACTATTTCGACTTCCCGATGGTTACGGTCCGCGACATCGTCAAGGCCAATGACCTTGTGCGACGTCACATCGGCATCGAGAAGATTGACCTTATGGTAGGTGGCTCGATCGGTGGTTTCCAGTCAGTCGAGTGGACAATCATGGAGCCCGAGCTTTTTGAAAAAGCCATATTCATTGCGTGCGGCTCACGTGTCACACCTTGGCTTACAGCTTGGGAAGAGTCACAGAGAATGGCTCTTGAGACAGACCCTACATTCAGGGAGTGCTCAAGCCTTCGTGGAGGAGAGATGGGCCTCAGATGTGCACGAAGCATCGCTCTCATTTCGTACAGAAGCTACGAGGGATATAACGCAACCCAGGCAGAGAAGGATGTTGACTGCCTCTTCGCAGACAGAGCCGGATCATATCAGAGATATCAGGGCAAGAAGCTCTCGGACCGCTTCGATGCATATTCATATTACTACCTCAGCGCATCAGTAGACAGCTACAATGTGGGACGTGGACGAGGAGGAGTGGAGGCAGCTCTGGCAAGCATCAATACAGACTGCACCGTGGTCGGCATCGACAGCGACAGATTATTCCCGGTGGAGGAACAGAAGTTCATCGCAGAAGCCATCCCGGGAGCTAAATATCACGAGATCACCTCAAAGTTCGGACACGACGGTTTCCTTCTGGAGAATGACCAGCTGACAGAAATCATTGCTCCATTGCTCGGATAACACGGCGAGAGCCATCATAAAATCGAAACAAAAAAGAAAACATATATGCAAGTACTGAAATTCGGCGGCTCATCAGTTGCCAATGCAGAAAACATGTCGAAGGTTGTGGACATCGTCACCAAGGCGGTGGACAGGGACAGGACAATCCTCGTGACTTCGGCAATCAGCGGATGCACAGACACACTCATCAAGATCGGCCACCTCGCATCAGAGCGCGACGAGAGTTACAAACTGCTCATCGATGAGCTCCAGTCAAAGCATCACACAATCATCAAGAACTTCCTTCCGGTTGAGAAACAGGTGGATTCGAAGACAGTCTGCGACTCACTTTTTGATTCGCTCAGAAGTATCGCACACGGAGTATATCTCCTTGGCGAGCTCTCCCCTGCCAGCCTCGATGCCATCCAGGCATTCGGCGAACTTTGGTCGACCAAGATTCTTGCAACCAAGCTGGCCTCGATCGGAATAGCAACCAAATGGATCGACTCACGCCAGATCATCCGCACAATTGCCAAGGGAGACAAGAATATCGTTGACACTCAGAAGACATATTCACGAGTGAACGAGATGGTGGAGAAAAATCCGGTGACCCAGCTGTTCGTGCTTCCTGGCTTCATTGCATCCGACAAACAGGGCCGCACAACAACCCTCGGACGCGGCGGTTCAGACTACACTGCCGCCCTCTACGCAGTGGGCTGCAAGGCTCGCGTTCTCGAAATCTGGACTGATGTACCGGGAATGATGACTTCGAACCCGAAAGTCGTTCCTACAGCCCGCACAATCAGCAATATCTCATATAAGGCAGCCCTCGAGCTCTCTCACTTCGGAGCAAAGGTAATCTATCCTCCTACTATCCAGCCGGTTGTCGCAGAAGGTATTCCAATCTACGTAAAGAACACCTTCGACCCTGAGGCATATGGAACTCTCATCGAGAAGAATCCGCCTCGCAGCAAGGAGGCCCTCATCGGTATATCCAACTCCGACAACATCGCCCTTCTTTCACTTGAAGGCAGCGGCATGGTCGGTATCCCTGGCTTCTCGAGCCGTCTTTTCGAGACATTGAGCCAGAACGACATCAACATCATCCTCATCACTCAGGCCTCTTCAGTTCACACAATGTGTATTGCCGTGTCTGAGAAGGATGCAGAGAAGGCAAAGGAAGCTGCCGACAGATGTTTTGCATATGAGATCTCTCTCGGCAAGCTCAACCCGCTCAAGGTGGAGAAGGGATTCTCAATCGTCTGCATCGTGGGTGATGACGTGCTCAACCAGACAGGAGTCACAGGACGTATGCTCGCAGCCCTCGGCCGCAACAGCATCCCAGTCCGCGCAACAGCTCAGGGTTCATCGGAGAGAAACGTGTCAGTCATCATCTCATCATCTGATGCAGAGGGTGCAATCCGTACAATCCACAACGAGTTCTTCGACTGCAGAAGCGGTAAGGACATCAACCTCTTCATCGCCGGATATGGCGTGGTCGGAAAGGCACTCGTGGACATCATCGGAAAGAACCGCGACAAGATCGAGAAGCGCACAGGACGTCGTCTTCATGTGTGCGGTCTCTCAAACAGCCGCCGCTTCATCATCAACAAGAACGGACTTGACCTGAAGGATATCGAAGCACAACTCGCGTGCGGAGAAAGCTCAGCTGAAGAGGCATATTTCACTCAGCTCGCTACCCTCTCGCTTGAGAACTCCGTATTCGTGGACTGCACAGCATCGGCAGACATTGCATTCAAATATATGCACCTCTTCAAGAAGGGATACTCTGTTGTAGCCTGCAACAAGATCACCTTCTCATCTCCATACAAGCAGTACGCGGCACTCAAGGAGGCAGCCATCGAGATCGGAGCAACCCTCCGTTACGAGACCACAGTAGGTGCGGCTCTTCCTATCCTCGAGTCAATCTCACGCAGCGTTCACAGCGGTGACGAGATCATCCGCATCGAGGCTGTGCTCAGCGGCACCCTCAACTACATCTTCAGCAACTACGCAGGCGGCGAAGGCGGCACATTCGCAGAAATCGTAAAGCGTGCACAGGATGCCGGATACACAGAACCGGATCCTCGTCTTGACCTCAGCGGACGCGACGTCCTCCGCAAGCTCCTCATTCTCTCACGTGAGGCCGGAGTCGGTATCGATGAAAAGGATGTCGAAATTTCACCTATCCTCGGTGAGGAATTCTTCGAGGGCGATGTGGCGGCATTCTACGACAAGCTCGCTGAGAATGAGGCAGTATTTGCTGCTCGCTACCAGGAGGCAGCATCGAAGGGACTTCGCCAGAGATTCGTGGCATCTCTCGTGAAGGATACCCAGTCGCCGTTCGGCTACAAGGCCAAGATCGGACTCGAGAGCGTGGATGAGACAAATCCATTGTTCAGCCTCTGCGGCACAGACAATGCAGCCCTCATCCAGACAGACTTCTACCCGTCACCTCTCGTGGTGCAGGGAGCCGGCGCCGGTGCCTACCAGACTGCATCCGGAGTGTTGAACGACATCATAATGTAGCACTTTCAAATCCTCAAATACACCCCATTTCAAGGATATGGCTCCAAAAAACACAATCATATCCTCAAAAATGACCTTTTTTAAGGATTTACAACAAAGAATATATGGAATCAAAGAACTATAAATTCGAGACCCTGCAGGTAAGAGCAGGTCAGGAAATAGATCCGGTATCTAAGGGAACAGCTGTTCCTATCTACCAGAGCACTGCATACACATTCGACAGCATGGAATATGGAGCAGAGCTCTTCGAGCTTAAGCGTGCCGGAAACATATATACACGTATCACAAACACCACTACAGACGTGTTTGAGAAGAGAATGGCAGCGCTTGAAGGCGGTGTGGCATCAGTTGCAACAGCTTCAGGCCAGTCTGCTGTGTTCCTCTCGATCACCAACATCTGTGGTCCTGGTGACAACATCGTGGCTCAGCCGTTCCTCTATGGCGGAACCTTCACCATGTTCGCAATCACACTTCGCGACATGGGTATTGAAGTGCGTTTCGCAAAGAGCGACAAGGTGGAGGATCTCGAGCCGCTTATCGACAACCGCACCAAGGCCATCTACCTTGAGAACCTTGGCAACCCGGCATTCAACATTCCGGACTACGAGCCAATCGCTGAACTTGCTCAGAAGAAGGGCATCTGCGTGATGGTGGACAACACCTTCGGCATGGGTGGATACCTTTTCCGTCCGTTCGAGTGGGGCGCACACGTGTCTATACACTCAGCAACCAAGTGGATCGGCGGTCACGGTACAGCCCTCGGCGGAGTGGTTGTGGACGGAGGTAACTTCGACTGGACTGCTGAGAAGTATCCGCTTCTCGCAGCACCATCAGAAAGCTACCACGGACTCGTATATAAGGAAGTGTTCGGTCCTGCAGCATTCGCTGGACGTGTACGTGTGGACGGTCTCCGCAACATCGGCCCGGCTCCGTCTCCATTCAACTCATTCCTCATGCTTCAGGGACTTGAGACTCTCTCACTCAGAGCAGAGCGCAGCTGCGACAACACACTTGCAGTGGCTGAGTTCCTCGAGAATCATCCGGCAGTGGAGAGCGTGAACTACCCTGGTCTCAAGAGCAACCCATATCACGAACTCGGTTGCAAGTACCTCAAGCACGGCTTCGGTGGCGTGCTCACATTCCGTGTAAAAGGCGGTTTCGAGGCAGCTGCTCAGCTCGTGACCAAACTCGACCTCATCCTCCATGTGGGCAGCGTGGGAGATGCCAAGTCACTCATCGTGCATCCGGCATCGACAACTCACTCGCAGCTCAGCCCTGAGGAGCAGGTTGCAGCAGGAGTATATCCTAACATGCTCCGCCTCAGCGTCGGCATCGAGAACGTAGACGACTTGATAGCGGACCTCGCTGCAGCATTACAATAATCAGAAACATATAAAACAAACATAACATGAAAGTAGCAGTAGTGGGTGCCACAGGATTGGTTGGCACAAGAATGCTGGAAGTTCTCGCTGAGAGAAACTTTCCAGTGACAGAGCTCCTTCCGGTAGCTTCGGCTAAGTCGGTTGGACGCAAGATCACATTCCAGGGTAAGGAATGGACAGTGGTCAGTGCAGAGGATGCAATTGCAGCGCGTCCTGACCTCGCACTCTTTTCGGCAGGCGGCGGCACATCAGCCGAGCTTGCACCAAAATTCGCAGCAGTAGGAACACGCGTGGTGGACAACTCATCACACTGGCGTATGGACCCGACCAAGAAACTCGTCGTACCGGAAATCAACGGCGACGTGCTCGAGGAGTCGGACTATATCATCGCCAACCCTAACTGTTCGACAATACAGATGCTTCTTCCTTTGTGGCCACTCCACAAGGCATATACCATCAAGCGTATCGTGGTGTCGACATACCAGTCAGTGACAGGAACAGGCTACAAGGCGATGGACCAGATGACTGCAGAGCGTGCAGGCGGCAAGTGGGGCGAGTATGATGCTGTATATCCACATCCTATCGACCAGAACATCCTCCCTCACATCGACTCATTCCTTGAGACAGGTTACACAAAGGAGGAGATGAAGATGGTTCACGAGACCCACAAGATCTTCGCAGACGACAGCATCGGCGTATCTCCTACAACAGTCCGCGTACCTGTTCAGGGCGGTCACTCAGAGTCAATCAACCTTGAGTTCGAGAAGGAGTTCACCCTCGAGGACGTTCGCAAGATGATGGAGAACACTCCAGGCGTAACCCTCCAGGACGACCCTGCAAACTGCGTATATCCGATGCCTCTTTACGCATGGGGCAAGAACGACGTCTTCGTTGGCCGTTTCCGCAAAGACCCGTCAGTGAAGTCCGGCCTCAACTTCTGGTGCGTGGCTGACAACCTCCGCAAGGGAGCAGCAACCAACGCTGTCCAGATCGCAGAAAAGCTCATCGAGAAGGGCTTCCTTCCACAGGCATAAAAACAGCGCCTCACTCCTTGTCAGAGTGAGGCGTAAATAATTAATATACAGCATAACGCCTCACTCAAGGAAGCTAGAATGCATAAGCAATGATCTTCCAGAGAATCAGCACTGAGGCTATGGTCTTGATTCCGGTACCGAAAAGGAAGCCGACAAAAGATCCGAAAGCAGACTTGAGCGCATCCTTCTCACATTTTCCTCCCCAGTTCAGTTCTGCGATAAAGGCTCCCAGGAAAGATCCTGCAATCATGCCGATCGGTGTAAGGAATATACCAGCGATCAATCCGATCAACGCTCCTCGTTCGGCATATTTGCTGCCTCCTGTCAGTTTGGTAAACCACATCGGAACGATATAATCGAGAATCGAGACAATCACCACCACAACTCCCCATATTATCAAAGTCGTAAGTGACATCGGCTCACCTGCGGCATTCACACCAGATCCCCATATATATAAAAGGAGCATACCCACCCAGCTGATGGGCGTACCCGGCAGACCCGGCAAGATGCTTCCTGCTATACCTAGCACTCCGGCCAGGATGGCCAATACTATAATTGTTGTTTCCATATCATCAATTATTCGGCAGCCATGACAGCCTCGATCTCATCAGACTTGATCGGGAGTCTCTGAGCACCGAGACGACGGGCGCCGTCCGCAGTCACAAGAATATCATCCTCAAGACGGATACCACCGAAGTCGTAATATCCTGCCAGTTTCTCATAGTTCACGAATCCGTGGTCAGTACCCTCACGCTTCCACTGCTCGATGAGTGCAGGAATGAAGTAAAGGCCAGGCTCATCAGTCACCACGTGACCAGGCTCAAGACGACGGGCCATACGAAGATTTCCAAGGCCAAGAAGCGGATGACGTTTCTGATCCTCTGCATAACCTACATAGTTCTCGCCGAGGTCCTCCATATCGTGCACATCCATACCCATATTATGGCCAAGACCATGAGGCATGAATAGACCGGAGATTCCAAGCGGAAGCATCTCATCCACATCTCCTCTTACAAGATCAATGGCCTTGAGCCCTTCAAGAAGATGACGTGCAGTCGCATAATGCACATCCCAATATGTAGTTCCTGGCTTGGTCAGGCTATATGCATATTCGTTCGCACTCTCCACGATATCATATATTTCTCTCTGCTGAGTTGTGAACTTTCCGCTGCATGGATATGTACGGGTGAAGTCAGAAGCATAGTTGGAATTTGTCATCGCACCAGCGTCCACGACAAGAAGACGGCCAGGAGTGATGATCTGATGGTGTGAGTGATTATGAAGGGTCTCACCGTTCTGCGAAAGGATTGTCGTGAACGAGACTCCCCATCCTTTTGAAAGGGTCACACCCTCCATGCGTCCTACAATCTCCTGCTCGAGCACGCCTGGCTTGCAACCGCGGCGAGCCTCTGTATGCATAAGGTAGCCGAGGTCGGCTGCCTTGTCAAGCTCCACGATCTCGCAGTCCTCCTTGATCAGACGCATTGACACAACTGCCTTTACAAGTTCTTCTGAAGCATGACGGCCACCATCTGCTGCCATAGGAGCAACCTTGCGCACAGCAGCTGTCGGAATTCCTGTGAGCTCAGCAAGCTTCATCTGATTATAATAACGGGCAGGCGGGAGGAAATGCACCGGACGACCCTGGGCTACAGCCTCCGCAACAGCTTTGTCGAACTCAGCCAAAGGAAGAGTCTTGGCACAACCGATGGCCTCACCCTTTGAAGCCACTGACGGCTGCGGGCCCATCCAGATGATGTCATCGATGTCCACATCATTGCCATAGAGACACTCGACACCGCTGTCCAGATCAAGTACAGCAGCGAACCAAGGCTCATCGATGCCCCAGTAATAAAGGAAGTTACTGTCCTGTCGGAATTTATAGTCATTGCCACGATAGTTCATGGCAGCGTCCACATTACCTACGAATACGGCCACGCCTCTCTGCTGGCCACCCATCAACTCCGCCATCTTCTGAAGAAGTCGCTGGCGTCTGTCTGCATATACTTTTGATTCGAACATATTAAATATCTTTTAATACCCTGATATGCAAATATAGCGAAAATATGAATCAACCTATCAATGTAGTATATGTGTCGAACGACTATTTTATGGGGATTCTGTCCAAACAGCTGAGCTCAGAGTGAGGGATCAACGGAAATAGTAGGTGGGAAAGTTGCAGATCGTAGCACAAAAAGGTGGAGCAAGGCCTTAGGCGTAGCTTGCGCAACCTTTTTGAGCCGCTGGCCTGGCGCATTCGCCAGCGGCGGTGCGTTGACACAGACACCTTCATAAAATATATTTTTGGGTGATGCATAAAGTACTGATAACAAACCTCTTAACTAGTTTCCCTCGCCTTTCAAACCATGCGAGGGAAATATATTAAATAGCTGATATTCAATTAATAAAGCCTCACCATAATCACCATTTTACGGGCACCTGAGTTTGCGAATACGCAGGCGGGACTCTCAAAACCGGCTACGCAGCTTACCCTAAAGGCTGCTCTGCCGGTTTTTGCGCCTATTTAGTGCAATTTTGTAGTGAAATTGCTCGAGATACCCATGAAATTCAGGGTATCTAGTGCAGAATGTGTATTAAAGTGCACTAGATGAAATGAAATGGCCGGAATTGAAAGCAAATCAAGAATGCATATAAAGAAAAAAGCAACTACTTGAATTTCAAGTAGTTGCTTTGGAAATTTGTCGGGGTACTGTGACTCGAACACAGGACCCTCTGGTCCCAAACCAGATGCGCTAACCAACTGCGCCACACCCCGATTATTATTTCCCTCTCATTTGGGACTGCAAATATACGACTGTTTTTTAAAACCGCAAAACTTTTTTCCTAAAAAATGCATTTTTTCGTCCGGCAGCATAGTAATTTCCATAAAACGACCCGTTTTTATGGAAATTATAACAGAAAATCAAGGGATTTCCATATCAAAAATTCCCTCCAGACCGAGGCCTGAAGGGAATCTATAATTGCGGATCAACCTATTAGAGGTTAGGGTTGATAGTCTTCCACTCTGATACTGGTGGGATGATACCGAGAGAGATGATCTCATCACGCATAACCTGGAGGTGAGCGTAAGATGCATCGAGAGCTGCGAGCTCCTCTGGAGTACCAGTAACCTCACCGAAGTGAACGCCAGTTGCGTCGATTACTGTAGGCATAGCCATGAGAACGTTCTGATACTTCTCGTTGTTCACATAGCAACCTGCAGGCCACTCGAACTTAGCACCACCCATAGCAGCCTGGATCATGAGAACTGACTGGTATGAAGGGCTCTGGAATGAAGAACGGCCACGAAGCTTGATGATGTTTGAACCACCCTGGATAGTAGCGTGCTTGATCTCAGCCCACTTGTCCTCAGGAATGTTGAAGTCTGCGAGAGGCTTGCCGTCAACAGTGATCTTAGATGCGAACACTGCCATTGCCTCACCGTGACCACCGTAAGTACGAGCATTCTCAACCTTGTACTGTGGAACGCCGAGCTCCTTAGCGATCGCAGACTGGAGACGAGTTGAATCAAGAGCTGCGAGTGAAGTAAGCTGGCTTGGCTTGAGACCTGAACGGATGAGTGCTGTAAGAGCTGTTACGTCAGCTGGGTTGAAGATAACCACAACATGGTTTACATCTGGGCAATACTTCTTGATGTTGTCACCGAACTCAGCAGCGATCTGGCAGTTACCCTTGAGGAGATCCTCACGAGTCATACCCTCCTTACGAGGAGCACCGCCTGAAGAGATGATGTACTTTGCACCTGTGAAGGCAACCTCAGGATCAGTTGTCCATGTGATGTTTGCACCCTCGAATGCGCAGTGGTAAAGCTCCTCTGCAACACCGTTTACGCCTGGACCATAGATGTCATAAAGGCAGATGTTTGGAGTGAGGCCGAGCATGAGGGCTGTCTGAGCCATGTTTGAACCGATAGCGCCACCGGCACCTACGATTACAAGCTTGTCGTTAGTCAAAAAGTTCATAATTATCTTAATAATTTGATAGATTTTTCAAAACATGGCAAATATAATGTTATTTTTGCAAAGTATATCATTAAAACAACATTATTAATAGGAATGAAAATCAGATTACTGACATTATTTGCTGCGGCATTTGCGATCATCGGCTGCAGCACCGACGGCAAGGGAAGCGGCACAACAATCGAAGGCGAGATATCCCTTCAGGCCAGCAAGAACTACATAAAATGCGATGGGACAGATGCCGTAGAACTGAAAGTCATCATTACTGACAAGAACGGAAATCAGCAAGACGTCACCTCGGCATCTGAAATCTACATGAGCGGTAATGCTGCCAAGATGGATAGCAACCTGTTCTCCACCGACAAGGAGGGAGAATATGAGTTCTATGCATTCTACGGACTGAAGATGGCACAGAACATTACAGTCGCCGCTCTTCAGGACACACCTGAAATCCCGGCTGATTCCCAGGAAGGAAGCACTGCATTCAAGCACCGGATCCTTCTCATTCAGCACACAGGCAACGAATGCCCTAACTGCCCACGCATGATGACGGCCCTGAAGTCACTGCGAGAGGACCCTGCCTACAATGGGCTTTACAGTCATGTGGCATCCCACTCTTACAACGACACAGATGCCGCATATTCGGATGCAGCGAAAAGCGTTTCAAGCACATTCTGCAGCGGATTCTACCCGGAGGCGACACTCAACCTCACCAAAACCTACCAGCTTGGCACAGACCTTTCTGAAATCAAGACTTCCATCGACGAACTCAAGAAGAACCAGGCATCCGCATCAGCAGCAGTTGCTGCAGAAGCGCTTGGAAAGAAGATCTTTGTGGAAGCTGAGGTAAAGGCAGGCACAGAAAACAGTTTCCGTGTGGCAGCCTGGCTTCTCGAGGACGACATCTACGCGCGCCAGGCAGGCGCTACCGAGTCATGGTTCAACTACCATGAGAACTGCCTCAGGGCAATGTATGGAACCACCCCTAACAACCAGATATACGGCGAAAGGATAGGCACATTAAAGAGCGGAGACAAAGTTCAGTGCACATTCACCTTTACCGCTGAAGACAATTGGAAAACCGAGAACTGCAAGGTTCTTATCATAGTGACAGAGCAGACAGAAGACGGACACTATGATGTCGCAAGCACAGCAGTGTGCAAGGTTGGAGAGTCCGTTCAACACGAATACAACTAACTTAAACAATAAATTATTATGAAGTTTGTAAAATCATTTTTATTATCAGCCATGCTCCTTGGCGCCTTAGCGGCATGTAAGAAAGAGGAGCAGCCGGCCGCCCCGAAGATTCTTGTGGGAGAAGAGACTGCAGCATTCACTGCTGAGGGCGGCACCCAGGCCATCCCTTATTCTGTTGAAAACGCAGTTGAAGGAGTTTCAATTGCAGCAACAACTGACGCAGAAGATTGGCTAAGCATCAGCACAGAAAAGCCACGCATCATCGAGATTACTGCTGAGGCTTACGAAGGAGCAGAGGCCCGCACTGCAACTGTTGTGGTTTCTTACACTGGAGCAGAGGACGTTGTCATCAACGTGACCCAGGGAGCATTTGTTGTTCCTTTCGTCATCAATGTAACAGAGACCCAGGCCACCGCCGCTATTTTCTCAGTAAGCGCTACTGACTCTGAAATGACATGGGTGGCCCAGTGCGTCGGCAAGGAATGGTGGGACGAGTATGAGAACGACGATGCGATCTACAAGGCAGACATGGAGTACTTCCAGTGGATGGCAAACGAGGAAAACCTCTCACTCTCTGAGTACCTTGGAAAAGTTCTTCTCAAAGGCAGCCTTGAGAACCTTAAGTTCAACGGTCTTGACCCTGAGTCTGATTACGTAATCTACGTGTATGGACTTTCTGTTGAGGGAACTCCTACCTCTGCAATCTATTCTGCAGAGGTGACAACCCTTCCTCCATACGACGGAGACATCACATTCAGAATCGAGGTAACTGAGGAGAACCACGTCCTTGACATCAACATCATCCCTTCTCATGATGGCGTTGCATACACATGGAACATCTTCGACAAGGCTACATTTGAGGCATGGGGCGGCGAGATGCCAGCTGCTGCACAGGACTACATCGACTATGAAGTTGAGGACTACCTCTACTGGGGCGACATCTCTGACGCAAGCGAGTACTTCGAGTGGTACAGCGACTTCGGCACTGTGAACTCACAGTATGAGTGTCTTGCCGGCACCGAGTACATCATCTTCGCCTCAAAGTGGAACGAGGACTGCCAGCTCGTTGGAGAGATGGAGTATATCTGGGTGACAACTGAAAGCGTTGAGCCTTCAAGCAACAAGATCAGCCTTACCGCATCTAACCCTGACCAGAGCTCATTCATGATCACTACAACTACTACTAACGACGATCCTTATGTAATCCTTGCAGAGCCATCAGAGTGGTGCGGATGGGCAGATATGACTGACGAGGAAATCCACCAGTATGTGCTGGATTACTACGGAACATGGTATATTACTGACTACATCTGCCAGGGTTCTCTTGACGGCGCAAGATTCTATGACCTCGAGCCGGGCACTGAGTACACTGTAATCGCGTATGGCTACGAGGCAGGTGTGAGAACTACCGATATTCAGAAGACTACAATTTCTACATTGGCTGGCGGCGACCCTTCAGAGTGTACTTTTGACTTTGAGGTTCTCGAAACCACTGCCACTACAGCCTATATCAACATCACACCTTCTGACGCAAGCCACTATTACTACTGGATGGTATTCGAGGCAGACGCTACTGCCGAGGATGTAAAGAACAATATCCTGAGCCTCGTTGACGAGTGGTATTATGGCGACATGTACGAGTTCGCATACTGGGAGCTTGTACGCGGAACAAACGAGGGCGAGGTATCATACCTCTCACCTGAGACAGAGTATCGCGTAGCTGCTGTCATCATGGACGACACTACAGGCGAATTCCTGTCAGACGTAGTATTCAGCGAGCCATTCTCAACTCAGGAAATGGTTTATGCAGACATCAATATTGAAGCAGTGTTTGACAAGTACTACGATGGCGACGCTCTCGCTGCCGCTGTGACAGACACATACGACCAGTATAAGGGCTATGCTATGCTGCCTGTTACTCTTGAGATCGAGGGAGACTATGCAGAGCTCTACTGCGCTATCTTCGTACACGAAGATGGCCTTGAGAATCCTGAGATCGTTACCGACAGCATGATCTACGGCAGCCTTATCGAGCAGGGTTACGCATGGGGAACTGAGATCAGATACCGCGCCCCTTGGGATACTGACCTTGTAATCATGGCAATGGCTGTTGACTACGACGGAAACTACAGCAAGATCTACCGTCATAAGTTCAACCTTACCAAGGCCGGTGCATCTCCAATCGAGGACATCATCGCAACCAAGTCTATGCCGGCTAAGCTCAACAGCACAGCATCATTCAAGATGCCTGAGAACAAGATTGAGCTCAACAGGGCAAAGATCGAGGCTGACAGCCGCTTCAGCACAGAGGTTCTTTCTCAGAAGAGGGCTGAGTGCAAGGCAGCTAAAGAGTCTGCAGCAAAGGAAGCCGCTCAGACAAGGCTTCAGAACCGCAAGGCAGCAAAGAAGCTCTCAAGAGGAGTTCTTGCTGAGTAGCGGCAGAATAATCTGATTAATACAATCGTCCCGGAAGCCGGCTATAGCTTCCGGGACGATTTTTATTTTATGCAATAAGAACAGATATAATTTTCAGATATGAAAACATTTAGTATCTTTGCGGCTGAATTTTAAGAATATAAGACAAGTGGAACCTCCCAGTCCTATAGTTACAGATCAAAAAATCTCTGCGGATCAGATGTCTGACGATCCGTTGTCCAACAGCGTATTCATGGTCATGGGCAGCACTTCTGACGAAGGTCAGGAGGGCGGATTCTTCGTGTGTGCATGGTCTGCATACACAGGTCTGTCATATATAGGTACACCCAGTTCCACCATTTCATAGAACATCATTGAAACATGGCACTATATTTAAGAAAGAAATTAGACAACAAGGCTGAAATCGCCGTATGGCATGTGACCGAGAGCGAAGAGGAACTGCTCTCACTGACATCTGTACCTAATGACGAACTTGAGGAGATCTCGCTTTTCCGCAGCGAAAGCCAGAGAAGGCAGAAGCTCGCTGTAAGAGCGCTGATCAACGAGATCTTCGAGGAGAAGATGTACCTCAACCACCACGA
>JAZKYT010000058.1:0-1745 GCA_045612265.1 Candidatus Cryptobacteroides sp. | reverse complement strand
TACAAGAATGCAGTATAATGCTTCACTTTCAGGTAGAGCCAACAGCGTTCCAGGTTTCGACGAGCAGTCTAAGTATCTCGTGAACGGTTCATATAAGAACCAGACTACTTCAGACGCTGCTTCAAGATATAACGGTCTGTCATTCTTCGCCCGTGGTACTTATAACTATAAGGACAAGTATCTTGCAACTGTGACCCTCCGTGCGGACGGTAGCTCGAAGTATCAGCAGAAGTGGGGCTTCTTCCCATCTGTAGGTCTCGCATGGAACATGTCAGACGAGGACTTCATGCAGGATCAGAACGTGTTTGACTTCCTTAAGATCCGTGCAAGCTGGGGTATGCTCGGTAACGATAACGTACCTGCAAACTCTACTTCAATCGTGGGTTCATCTGGAATCGGTGCTTCGGGTGTGTTCGGCGGAACAGTGCTCGACGGTGTAGGTGCTCAGACTGTATATCAGAACTCTCTCATGTGGGAGGTGGTGAACGAGGCGAACGTAGGTGCCGACTTCGCATTCCTCTCAAACAGACTCTCAGGAGAGATCGACCTCTATAGCCGTATTACCAACAATGTAGTGTTCTACGCACCGGTTGCAACCGGAGGTGGAGTTGCAACACTCCTTGCCAACAACGGTAAGGTACTCAATGCCGGTGTCGAGCTCTCTCTCAAGTGGGCTGATACAGTAGGCGAGAACTTCCGTTACAATGTCGGCTTCAACGCTACATTCAACAAGAACCAGGTTCTTGAACTTAAGGATGTGGATTACATCTCTGGAGCAAGCGTGACAGGTGGTTATGCAACAAGAACACAGGTGGGCATGCCTATCGGTGCATTCTGGGGCTACAAGACTGAGGGTGTGTTCGCATCAGAGAAGGAAGCTATCCTCAGCGAGGTGGCTCAGTCTGACAAGAAGGCAGGTTATCTTAAATATAAGGATATCAACGGTGACAAGGTAATCAACGAGGACGACAAGACTTACCTCGGTTCTCCTAACCCATGGCTCATGATGGGTCTTACATTCGGTCTCGAGTGGAAGAACCTTGACTTCTCGATGGTGATGAACGCCAATGTAGGAAACAAGATCCTCAACTCGAAGAGAATGAACAAGACTGTCTTCGCAGACGGTAACTACGACCTCGATTTCTATGAGAACTGCTGGACTCCTGACAGAACAGATACAAGATATCCTTCGCCAGCTGCAATGCAGAAGACTTCTACACTCTGCTGTAACGACTTCTTCGTGGAGGATGCATCAATGTTCCGTATCCAGAACATCCAGGTGGGATATACATTCAGAGAAGTATTCGGAAAGGGCAGCATCAGACTCTATGCTACTGCGCAGCGTCCGCTCTCGCTCTTCGGATATAACGGCTTCACAACAGAAATCGGCGGCTCACCAATCGAGTCGGGAGTTGACGGTTCTTCAGTATATCCTATGCAGTCTATTTATACAGTAGGTCTCAATCTTAACTTCTAAGCGAAATGAAAAAGTTTTTAATAGCAATAATTGCAATCAGTACCCTGCTTGTGACATCTTGTGCGGATTTCCTCAATATCCGTACGGAGGCTTCAATGCCTACTTCGGGTATGGATTATTCGAAGGTTGAAAACATCTTTCAGCCTGTGAGTGCCGCATACGCTTCAATGAGACTTGGCGAGGGCAGAGCCTTCTGCTATGTCAGTGTTCTGGGCGTTCCTTCTGATGATGATGACAAGGGTTCTACTGTTACCGACGGTATTGAGAC
>JAZKYT010000057.1:0-16431 GCA_045612265.1 Candidatus Cryptobacteroides sp. | reverse complement strand
CGTAGTCACAGGGAGTTTCTGAGCGCCAAGGCGAAGTGCCTCTCTTGCAATCTCGAGTGATACACCCTCAGCCTCGATAAGGATACGTCCTGGAGTCACAGGGCATACGAATCCCTCCGGATTACCCTTTCCTTTACCCATACGCACCTCGGCAGGTTTCTTAGTGTAAGGCTTATCAGGGAAGATTCTGATCCAGATTTTTCCCTCACGCTTCATATAACGTGAAACAGCCTGACGTGCAGCCTCGATCTGACGGCCTGTAGGCCAGCAGTTTTCCAAGGTCTTGATACCGAAAGAGCCAAATGCACGCTGGTTTCCTCTCTGAGAGAAACCTTTCATGCGGCCTTTCTGCTGCCTTCTGAATTTTGTTTTCTTTGGTTGTAACATTTCTTTATTACTTTTTAATTAAAGTTTTTGCGTAATATTCCTAACTAATTGAGTATCAGCTGGTTGGGCGGAGTCGTCCTCAATTAATGGGTTGCAAAGGTAGTAAAATTTTTTGAATTACAAACATTTTTTAGAAAAATTTCACACATTTTCGACCGAAGTTTTTGAATGCTAAATAGCATATTTTCACGCAGTTACGAATGGTGATGAAATTTTTATATGCGCATTTTCGACATATGCTGTTTCTCCAGATCTACCTCTCAATTTTCGCCTTGTTTTCTATCGGATTCAAGGCAGCTTAAACTCCATTCCAGCACGGGAGAATGAGATAAATACACACATTATATATATATGGTATAAGAAATCGACAATTTTTCATAAATTTGCCGGTTCAAACGAAAATAAACTAAAAAGATATAGAATATGAGCATTATGGACCTCAACGAGCAGGAGCTTTTCAGAAGAGAATCGCTCGCTAAGCTCAGAGAACTTGGAATCGAGCCATATCCGGCAGCACTCTTCCCAATCAACACATCTGCAGAGCAGGTGAAGGCGGAGTACGACGAGGAGAAGGGCAATTTCCAGGATGTTGTGATTGCAGGACGTATCATGTCAAGGAGAATCATGGGCGCTGCATCATTCGGAGAACTTCAGGACGAGACTGGACGTATTCAGGTATATATTAACCGTGACGAGATCTGCCCAGGCGAAGACAAGACCATGTACAACACCGTATGGAAGAAGCTTCTTGACATCGGTGACATCGTGGGTATCAAGGGATTCGCATTCATCACAAAGACTGGTCAGCTTTCAATCCACGCAAAGGAGCTCACACTTTTGAGCAAGTCACTCCGCGTGCTTCCTATCGTAAAGGAGAAGGACGGAGAGGTGTTCGACGCATTCTCGGATCCAGAGCTCAAGTATCGCCAGAGATATGTGGACCTCATCGTGAACCCACAGGTGCGTGACACATTCATCAAGAGAAGCCAGATCGTTGCAACAATGCGCGAGTACTTCAATGAGGCTGGCTGCCTTGAGGTTGAAACTCCAATCCTCCAGAGCATCCCAGGTGGTGCGACTGCCCGTCCGTTCATCACACACCACAACGCTCTTGACATTCCTCTCTACCTCCGTATCGCTAACGAGCTCTACCTCAAGAGACTCATCGTAGGTGGATACCACGGTGTATATGAGTTCGCAAAGGACTTCCGTAACGAGGGTATGGACAAGACTCACAACCCAGAATTCACTTGTATGGAGATTTATGTCGCTTACAAGGACTATATCTGGATGATGGAGTTCGTGGAGAAGCTCCTCGAGAAGATTGCTCTCAAGCTTCACGGCAAGACTGAAGTCATGATCGGCGAGAACGCTGTTGACTTCAAGCCACCTTTCCGCCGCCTTCCTATTCTTGAGGCTATCAAGGAGTATGCAGGTGTTGACGTAGCCGGTATGTCAGAGGACGAACTTCGCGAGACTTGTAAGAAGCTTCACGTTGAGACAGATCCTTCATTCGGTAAGGGCAAGCTCATCGATGCAATCTTCGGAGAGTACTGCGAGAAGCATCTCACTCAGCCGACATTCATCACAGACTATCCTGTGGAGATGTCGCCACTTACAAAGCGTCACCGCAGCAACCCAGAACTCACAGAGCGTTTCGAGCTCTTCGTATGCGGCAAGGAGTTGGCTAATGCATATAGCGAGCTTAACGACCCTATCGATCAGTACGAACGTTTCCAGGATCAGCTCAAGCTTAAGGACAAGGGTGATGACGAGGCGATGTTTATCGATATGGACTTCGTACGCGCACTTGAGTACGGTATGCCTCCGACATCAGGACTCGGTATGGGAATTGACCGCTTGACAATGTTCATGACCAACTCTCCAACCATCCAGGATGTACTCTTCTTCCCACAGATGAGACCAAAGAACAAACAGTAAACCGTGCTACGGTTCACGCTGAGCATCAATACTTTACCGCTTTTTCCTGCAGTCAAAATGCCGCAGGAAAAAGCGGTAAAACTTTGTATTTCAACTACTTACGCAACACACCTCAGACAAGCGAGGCTATGATGGAATCAGAGATGAAGAAGTTGGACTCCGGAATACGAAGATTCTGCTCTGCTGGCTGAGCAGGGGAAGAATCTCCTATTGGAGCGGCTGAAACCAGATGACCGGCAGCAAGTGCGCGGGAAAGGGCATCAGAGTCGCAGTTGACACGCAGGAAGGACTCCGGAAGGCCCTCTGAAGTACGCAGGCCTAGCATTATGCGCTCGAGCGTCAGTTGCTCTGTATCAAGAACTTCGCCTTCCTGAATAGAAGCAAAGTCACCAATACACCCTGCTGCGAGATAGGTATGGAGGTCCTGTCTGTTCCATCGGCGCATGGAATTGGACTGAATGTAACTATGCGCACCCGGACCAAGCCCAACATAAGGGACATGACGCCAGTAAGCGGAATTGTGGCGAGCCTCGAAACCAGGTTGCGCAAAATTTGAAATTTCATAATGGTGGTATCCGGCGCAGGCAAGCGCATCACATAAAGCCGCATACTGCTCCTGACAAAGTTCCTCTGAGGCCTCACTCCAAGAACCCTTCTCCACTAGTCTGGCAAGCATGCTTCCTGGCTCTACCGAAAGCTGATATGATGATATATGCTGAGGCAAAATACCGCGCGAAGAAATCTCCAGAGCCTTTTTCAGCGTTTCAGACCACTGAGAAGACGACAATTGAGGAAGACCGAAGATCAAGTCAATGCTTATATTCTTGACTCCGGCATCCTCCAGTATCATGTAAGCTTTTCTGGCCGTTTCTGAATCATGACGACGGTTCATGAATCTGAGTACAGAGTCGTCAAAAGACTGGACACCCATGCTGACGCGGTTCACGCCAAGATCAAGAAGACCTTCGACATAAGCCTGCCCCTTGTCCACAATATCCTCCGGATTGACCTCCACCGTAAACTCCTCATAAGGTCCGGCATGGCCGACTGACTGAAGTGCAGACAGCAAAGTCCGGAAAGCAGAAAGAGGCAGCACCGATGGGGTGCCACCTCCTATATATAATGTATTCACATCGTCCGACATTTCCCCTGCACGAAAATGCACCTCATTGGCCAATGCCTTCGCAAAGTCTCCAAACAGAGATTCCTGCTTGCGTGACTCCTCCGCCTTGCGACACTTGGCTGCAACCTCTGAATAGAAGTCACAATAGGTGCAGAAACTTCTGCAGAAAGGGACGTGGACGTAAATCACGATTATCTGAGCATCATTTCAGCCTCACCAAGCTTGCTCTGAGAAGTGTAGGCCTCAACTGTGTAAATTCCACCTACATAAGATGGGATATCATTCAGGTAGATGCTAAGTTCCACCTCCTTACCCTGATAATCAACCTCGCGGGAAGCAGAGCAGATCATAGGCTCACCAGCAACTTCGAATGTTCTCTGGCTGCTGTTGGTGAGAAGGATACCATCCGGTCCCTTCACTCTGATGTACACTCTTACAGGTCCCTTCGGTGCAAGATCATTCTCCACGAGACTGAGAGTTGTAAGAAGACGTACAACTCGGCTGCTGCGGTCGGTGATCTTATCTGAAGAATTGTATGCCTCCATTCTCAGACCACGGGCCTTGATCACAGCACCTGCAGCCACCTGGCCAGTCAGGTTTTCAACAGTCTTGCTGAGTTCCTCACTCTGACGACGGCTCTCCTCTGCCTCACGACGAGCAGCTGCAGCATCTGCAGTGAGCTTCTTGTTGAGAGTGTTGAGCGAGTCAATCTGAACGATATAGTTCTTCATGATGCTGCGGAGTGTACCGAGCTCACGCTCATACTGACGCATCTTGCTGCGGTTGGTAGCCTCTGTCTTCTTGAGTCTCTCGATGAGCTGCGAAACCTCTTCACGAGAAGAATCAAGCTGAGAGTTGATTGTATCATAATCAGAAGAAAGAGAAGCATAGTCATTCTGGAGAGCGATCATCTCCTGCGTGAGATTCTCCTTGTCCAATGTAAGCTCCTTAACCAATGTTGACTGCTGATACCATACATATGCAAGGGCACCTGCCAATGCTACAGCAACAACGATCAGCACGATCATTACTTTCTTTAGTGGGTTCTGTTCCATATCAAATCATTTAAAATGAATAAGTCCAGCAAATATAATGCAAATATCGGATTTTTCGTATATTTGCGATGCTCGAGCAGGCTCAGACATGCGTTAGAGCACGAATTTTAATACAAACGGTTATGAAATATCTTGTAAGATCAATTAAATATTTCTTCTATTTCACTCTGCTTTGCGCGGCGCTCATTACAGCCTTGGTCCTCATCGGCGCAGTCGAAAACGACATCAATGCAATCTTTGAAGAAGGCTACAACTCCCTTTGGAAAATTGGAGTATTCTTCGCAGCAGTTTCTGCTGTCTACCCTAAAGTAGGTTTCATCAGCAGGAGTGTAGCAGTGAACCGCGAGTGGAATGAAATCAGAGATGAGGCTGTCAGCTTCTTCAACGACAGAAGATACGAACTTGAATCCGAGACGCCTGACAAGATCACATTCCGCATCAAAGGCACTGCAGGCAGATTCTCAAAGATGTTCGAAGATAGAGTGACCGTGACAAGAGTTCTTGGCGGTTACGAGTTCGAAGGCTTGAGAAAGGATGTCCTGAGACTGGGAGCCAGCTTCGAAAACAAATTCCACAACAGCGAGGAATAATTACTCCTCGCCGTTGAGTCTCTTGGCTGCTTCGCAAAGGGCAGCGTAGAAATCTTCACCGAAATAACGTTCGATAGGTTCGCGTAGGAATTGATATACGCGGATCTTTTCTTTTTTACCTCTTGCGAAGGCATCCTGGCAGATGTGCCAACGATGAAGGTTGAGTGCACGAGTTCCGTTGCTGAGTTCGGTAATACGGATCGGATACAGCCAGCAGGAAATAGGCTTGCGGAAATCTCCCTGACCCTGGAACCAGCAGCGCTCCATCGAGCAGAAGCAGTTTCCTTCCTCATCAAAAAGTGTATATGCACACTCCTCGCTGCCAGGAACTAGTGGAGTAACCATGTCTCCGTCCATATCTATTTCAAAGAATCCCTTGTCAGCCACAGCCTTGCGGCCTTTATCCGACATCAGTGGAGAGAATATATGATAGTTCTTCTCTATTGCCTCTGCCTCACACTCCTCCATAGGCGCACCGCTGTCTCCGATGATACAGCAGCAACCTTTGCACTTTTCATAGTCGCAGGCAAAATATTCAGTTAGAATCTCCTCTGAAATGAGGCAATCGTCGATTTGAATGATGGTTCCGTGGTACATGATTTTTCAATTATATATTCAACTCTACTTGTTTTTGACAATGACGCCAGGATCGATTTCACCTTTTCTGCTGTTATGGCGTCAATCTTTGATTCATACGATGTTGTGAAGTCCTTTCCGTCCAGATAGCGCATGGCAAGAGCATGGAGCCAATACTGGGGATCAGTAACCTTGAGCGCGACATGACCCTTAAGCACGTTCTTATGTTTCACAAGATCTGCATCACTCAGTTCAACTGTCTGAAGGTCATTCAACACATTTCGCAGGATCGAAAGAGCTTCCGAAGCACCGGAAAGTTCAATATCGTGAGCAAAGCCCTCAGGATCAGCCTCTTCAAGAGATATCATGACACTGAATCGTTCCTGAGGATATATACGGCAGTCGTGTGCCAGTCTCAGATGCATTCCGGTTCCAGCGATCTCCTTGGAAATCATCTGCTTGAGAACAGAGGCTGCGATGCTTGACGCCATATAGTTTTCTGCAGTCAACGGCAGACGGGAAGTCAAGGCCACATCAACGCTGTTCCTATCTCCAACGGCTGTATGCACAACGGTTCCGCCAACTGTCTGGTAATTAAGGTTCAGTCGGGAGTAGACCTTTTCTGATGTCGTGAATTGACCAATATAATTCTGGAGAAGTTTCCTGAGTTTGGTCTCTTCGATATTTCCCACCAAAACTAGAACGCCGTCGTTTGTCTTGCTAGACAGCTGCTCCCAGAACTCCTCAACCTTTCCCGGGAATTTTTCAGTCAGTTTTCCGGAGGTCTTCAGCGAAGAAAATTCATATCCTGGACACATAAGGCTGTCGATTGACGCAGTCCTATCCTTGACAGTTCCGTCCATCATGTTCATTTCCGCTTCAATGCAGGACTTATAATAGTTGAACGCGGCAGGATCCAGACTTCTTTTGGTGACAAATGCAAGAAGTCCCTGCATCATCAGATCAAGATCCAGCTCCGGTACCGATCCGTCAATAATCGTGTTGGAAAGGTTTACAGTCGTGTTCAATGTCATGTCCTGCTCTTCCAGCTGAGAAAGAAACGCTCTGGCTGGAATGCCGGCAACCTCACTCAGACTCAGATAATCTGAGACGAATGCACCCTCGCCCGACGACAAACCACGGATACTTCCATATCCTCCGTTCAAGGCCAGCGCGTAATACATGCGATGACCTGCATTTTGTCTTTTATACACGACCTTGAAGCCGTTTTCGAAAGTCCAGACAGATCCTCCGGACATCGGGTCCTTTTTTGCACTTTTCAGCTTGATCGGCTCCGCAGATGGCGAAACAGATAGGCTATCAAGTGATTGTTCGCATACAAAAGACTGTTTTTTCGAATTCCACGCTGTCGTGAATATCTGCTGAAGCTGTTTTTTCGTTTGGATAGAGCTGTTTGCAGCCACGCAGCTGACAGTGAGATTCTTCTCCACATCCAGAATTGCCGAAGCGATATTGTTGAAGTGTTTCAATTCCGTTTCCGCTTCCAGAGAACGATACCTTAGATATGGATATATTTCCCTCGAAGTTGAAAGCGGCGCACCATACAGAAAGGCTGATGCACAATGCTCCACATACTCCGTATTGGACTTCAAGAGTCTCATTGCATTGGTGCCGAGTTCCGCCAGATAACGTCTCTTAGCCATCTCGAACTCATATACAGTTGCCTTTCCCTGGTCGATCGACGACATTGTAGAAGCCAGAACTTCCACAGCTTGAGTAATATGTTCAGGTGAGAGGGATATGCTGACAACCAGACTTTCATCACCAAAGGACTTCAAACTGCTCACATGCTGATATGAGACCTTTGCCACAGGTATCTTATCCTTGCTGAGCTTCTGCAAGATCCTCTCCTTTGCCAATATTCCTATCTCGTTGACGAACATCGAGTAGATTGCAGGCTGCACAGTCTTCATATACTCCTTCTGAATGCGGGGTGCTGCCCATGTCGCCGACACCGTAGCAGTCAGTCCTGAAGGGCTGGTCTCAAGATTGAAGACAGGCTCCAGTCTATCTTTCCATACATGCTCATCCCTTTCTCGGGAACTACGCGAAGGAGTCATATATGAAAGCATCTTCAACTTGGAGATGAAGAGGTTCACATCAATATCGCCAGACACAATAACAGCCTGATCTTCAGGAGTATACCACTCCCACACATCCTCCTGACGAGTTGTTCCTCTGTCTGCAAGATCCATAAGGACAAGAAGGACAGAATCTATTGACTGTTCAGTGACGATCACATTATCAAAATGGTAGAGCGTTGCGTCTTCAGACACTTTGACAAAGCCATCTTTTCCTGGGGCAACTCCATGTGAGGCGAGGAACGTCTGTGGCGGGCCCTGAAATCTTGGAAGCGAAGACAGACCCTCCCTGGCAATCGTCTTCGCCTGATTTCCCAGATGGTTGTATCCAGTTCTTTGAACAAGAGCAAAGTCTGCTATCTTCTTCGTTGTCGTATTTGTAACAAGATAGTACGACATGCCGTTCGGCAGGACACCACTACGAATGGACTGATCCTGAGGTGCCAAAGGCAGATTTTGAGCATTCATCATCACTGCCGCCACTGCTCCGAGAAGCGTAAACAGGACATATTTAAGGGCTTTTTTCATAGTCGCATCATTTGATTTGCAAAAATACGATAAAATTTTCCTATTTTTGCCGATTGTGAGGTTATTAAGAATTAATGTTAAATAAAAAATAAAGGCTATGAAGAAAATTTTCCTTTTGATTACAGCTGCGTTGATGACTGCAGGTATCGCATCTGCTCAGGACATCAACGAGGCAACAGCAAACTACAACAACGGAGCAACTGAGCTCCAGATGGGTAACCTTGAGGCTGCTGTAACTTACTTCAAGACAGCACTCGAGATGGGTGAGACACTCGGCGAGCCAGCTGCAGAGCTCGTAGAGAACTGCAAGAGCGCTATCTGCTCTGTTACTCTCGCAATGGCTAAGGAACTCTACAATGCTAAGGATTTTGCTGCTGCAGTAGAGGCGTTCAACAAGGCAAAGGAAGTTGCTGAGACTTATGGCAACGCTGAAATGGCAGCTGAGGCTGAGGAACTTGCAGCACAGGCAAACAAGCTTCAGTATAACACAGCAGGTACTGCTGCCCTCAGAGCTAAGGATTATCCTACAGCTATCGAGGCCTTCACTAAGGTTCTTGAGCTTGAGCCAGACAACGGCAACGCAGCTCTCCAGCTCGGTCAGGCATACTACAGAAACAACCAGTTTGACGAGGCTGTAGTTGCTCTTACAACAGCTCAGGAAAACGGCCAGGGTTCAAACGCAACTAAGCTTCTTTCACAGGTTTACCTCAAGAAGGGTCAGGCTGACATCAAGGCAAAGAGCTACGAGACAGCTATCGAGAACTGTATGAAGTCTAACGAGTATGTAGAGAGCGCAAACGCATACAAGCTTGCTGCAAGCGCTGCTCAGAAGCTCAACAAGAACAAGGACGTTGTAGCATACTACGAGAAGTATCTTGAGCTTTCACCTAACGCTAAGGATTTCGCTGGTGTTGCTTACACTATCGCTGTTCTCAGCCAGCAGGAAGGCGACAAGGCTAAGGCTAAGGAGTACTACGAGAAGATCACAGCTGACCCACAGTACGGTGCTGCTGCTCAGGAGTATCTCAAGAACAACTAATTGATGAGACAACTCGAACTGCTTGCTCCGGCAAGAGATTTACAGATCGGCATCGCAGCAATTGACTGCGGTGCCGATGCTGTGTATATTGCCGGCCCACAGTTCGGCGCAAGACAGGCTGCAGGAAATGAGATTTCCGACATCAAGCAGCTCTGTGACTATGCGCATAAGTTCGGGGCCAGAATCTTCATTACCCTGAACACAATCCTATATGATTCCGAACTTGAGGACGCATATAAGTTCATGCTTGACGTGCAGGAGGCTGGCGCAGACGCGATCATCGTCCAGGACATGGCGGTCATTGCAATGGCAAGCAACGGAATCGGAAACATCAAGGAGGAAATCAGGATTCCTCTGCATGCGTCCACACAGTGTGCAATCCGCACACCTGAACAGGCTAAATTTCTGGAAAGCCTGGGATTTTCAAGGATAATTCTTGAAAGACAGCTGTCTCTCGACCAGATCAGAGCTATCCGTGAGGCAGTGAGCTGCGAGCTCGAATTCTTCGTACACGGTGCAATCTGTGTCTGCTATAGCGGCCAGTGCTACCTGTCTGAAAAGATTGCAGGCAGAAGCGCAAACCGAGGAGCATGTATCCAGGCATGCCGTTCCCGTTATGATCTTGTTGATGCGACAGGAAAGGTGCTGGTACGCGACAAGGCTCTGCTTTCTCTCAAGGATTACAATCTCCGCGGACGACTCCGAGAACTTGCAGAAGCAGGCATCACTTCATTCAAGATCGAGGGACGCCTCAAGAACGAATCTTATGTCAGAAATGTGGTCAGAGACTACTCTATCGCCCTGGACAGACTCGTCACATCTCAGTCGGAAACCTACGAAAGAGGATCATTCGGTCATGTCAGCGGAGGGTTTACTCCAGACACATCCAAGACATTCAATAGAGGATATACTGAACTCTTCCTCGACGGCACACGCGGAAGATGGGCTGCAATGGAAGCAGCAAAATCCATGGGAGAACATGTGGGAAGCGTATCGAACATCGGCAGGGGCGAGATCACCCTCAAATTGAACAAGGGTGTGAGTCTGAACAATGGTGACGGCTTCTCATTCGTGTCACGCTTCGGAAAGGTGGAAGGATTCAGAGGAGATGTCTGCTCCGGAAATACCATCAGATGCAAGATCTCCCCTGCGCTATATACAGGTGTGCAACTCTACAGGAACATCAGCTCAGCATTTGAGAAGGAGATCGAAAGACAGAGCTGTACACGTGAGATCCGTGTGAGCGTCAACCTCGAATTCAAGCACATCGGACAGGAGTACAATCTCGAAGCAAGCGCCATTTCTGAGGACGGAAGAGAAGTCAGACTCTCATTCGAGCCGGGAAGTCAGAAGGCAGACAATCAGGAGAGAATGGCCGACATGCTCAGAAAGCAGATTGAGAAAGCCTCAGGACCATACCGTTTTTCTCTCGGAGCTATCATCTGCGACGGAGAGTTGCCATTCATGTCCGCAGCATTCCTGAACGGCATCAGAAGAGAGCTTGCCCAGCAGCTTGAACTCATCCCATGTAATAAGAAAGACATCCTCCTGAGAGAGTGTAAGATTTCAGGCAGAGAGACTTTAACTCAGAAGAATGTCTTATACAAGAGTAACGTTTCAAATCATCTTGCAGAAGATGCATATCGCAAATGCGGAGCCGAACAGATAGAAAAGGCTTATGAGCTCAATCATACTGAGGGAGCGGAACTCATGCGCAGCAGATACTGCATCCGTTACGAACTCGGCAAATGTCCAAAACACCATGGATGTAAAGATGGTGGACCGCTCTTCCTTCTTAACAACGGACAGCGCTTTGCCCTGCATTTCGACTGCCGCAACTGCGAAATGACAGTCAAGGAAGCTTAATATTCCTGTACCTCAAAGGTGATATCCAGATCACCGAAATGTCCCGCCTTACAATTGTTTGCTTCCAGCCACTTGCTTGCAAGCTGGCCACGCCACACGATATCATCACGGGAATTCAGCGGCAACTTCATCTCAACCCCATAACTCTTTGATTCCACTCGCACAAGAGCAGTACATTCCCACTCAGTTCTGGTTCCGCCATCATCCTCAGTGATCATGAACGCACTGTTTACCATCTGGTCTGTCCAGTTAGAAACAAGCAGCACATTCATAGACAGAGGCTTGCCGATCTGGCCTCTCTTCATCACAACCATAAAGTCAGTTACTGAAGGGTTATAAAGATACATCTCCGCCTCCGTCACTGCTGTAAAATCCTCAACTGCACCGATCTTCACCCAAAACTCAGAAGCACCTGCAAACCAGTTGTCGTAGTTTCTGTTGGCCATGATTTCCTTCAGGATCAGACTTCTTCCGCTGAACTCGCCCTTGGTACGAGGCGCTGATGAATTGGAAGCAACCGTCATTGGGGTGAAAGCGGCATCCGAATTTCTGTTCACAACCCACACAGGCCTTTTCATTGCCATCTCCTCATCCACAGTCAGTTCTTTCACATAACGGCTTCCATCCTCATTCTCCAGCAACTCGTAACCAATGTTGGAATCCTCTCCATTCTCAGGATCGAAAGTGATTACAGGCAAGGTCTTGCCATCCCAACGGTCAGAATACGGCCAATAGATCTGAACATCCGATGATGTCAGAAGCTGCATGAAGGTTTCAGAATCCATATCACCTGTCACTTTTGTAAGATTTCCCGCATTCAGGTGCTGAGCAATCAGATCCCTCAACGGATTCTCAAACCTTGCCTTCGTTGCCATACCGCCGACACCGACCCCTGGTTTTTCAAACAGATTCCTCATGGTATATTCCTCATCGTAACCATTCTCAGCCGAGGCTTTAACAGCTTCATAAACTTCGGTGAGATGATAAGTTTGGAGAGGAACATCAGCAAGAACAGAGGCAACCGTCTTCAGTGCGATTTCTGCACCATCCTCAGAGTCCTTGACAGGCTTGTCCAGATCGTTATCCACGATTTCACAAGCAGCAGATACTGCCATCATCAACAGCATCGCAAGTTTAAATTTAACCTTTTTCATACGCATCATTTTTTAGTTGGTGCAAAGGTCCAGAGAAATATCCGTGTAACGAAAAAGTACACGGATAAATTTAAAAATCGCCCTCAGAAGCATTTCCAAGAGCGATTTTATATTTAAAATTTATCTTCAAACCTATAGGTTTCGAGATAAATTTTATGCTTTATTTCCAAGAGAAGCGGACAAAACGGTCCTTTTCATACAAGTCTTTCACAACGACAGACTCAGCAAAACCTTTCGAACGGAAAACCTCGGCTGTTTCCTCTCCAAGAGCCTCGTTGATTTCCACGACGCCAAATCCTTCCGGGGAAAGCAGCTCAGAGGCCCATTCCGCCACGGCGCGATAGAATATCAGAGGATCGTCATCTGAAACAAAAAGTGCGAGGTGAGGCTCATGATCAAGAACATTCGAGCGCATGAGAGCTTTTTCCTTGTTCATGACATAAGGCGGATTGCTCACAATCAGATCATATTTCTTATCCGCAAAAGAAGATGGACCAGCCAGAACATCTGTCTTTATAAAAGCAGGTGCAACAGCTCCGGTGCGGGAGATTTCCTCACTGAAATCCTGAGAAGAGGCCACTGCAAGGGCTCCATCAGAAACATCAACAGCCGTCACTTGAGCTCGGGGCAGTTCAAGTGCGAGGGTCCATGCAATACAGCCACTGCCAGTGCATAGGTCAAGCACACCAGGACTCCTGAGCGACAATCCATCCAAAGCCAAACGGCAGAGCAGCTCAGTCTCGGGGCGAGGAATAAGCGTATCGGAAGTCACACGGAAGGTTCGGCCATAAAAATATGCCTCTCCCGTCACATATTGCAAGGGCTCACCTGCCGACAGCCTCTCAAAAGCAGCCATTACGCGCACCACTGCCTCCTCAGAAACCTCATACTGAGGCTCAACAATATGTGTATGACGCTTGGTTCCGGCAAAATGCTCCAGACATGCAAACACAATCTCTCTTGCCTCCTGATCCGGATACACCCTCATCAGCGTCTCAACACCCTTGTCCTTCAATAATTTTAGCTGCATATATATTGATTTAGATATTGTTTCTAATGGATGGAGGTGACATGCCACCCCCGGCTAGGGGGTGCCTGCGAAGCAGGCGGGGGTCACCGTAATCCATTGGGAACAATATCTATATTTATGAATTCTGAATTATTGACGACAAGAAATCAGTCATGCTAAGACCGGCAGCACGCACCATCTGCGGAACAAGCGAAGCCGAAGTCATGCCAGGAATGGTATTGACCTCAAGGAAGTAGAGTCCATCCTCAGAAGCGATATAATCCACACGAACAAGACCAGAACAACCAAGATGCTCATAAACCCTCTTGGAAACCTCCTGAATCTCATCACGAAGCGAATCTGGAATCTCTGCAGGACAAACCTCGCGGCTCTGACCCTTATACTTTGCCTCGTAGTCAAAGAACTCGTTCTCTGTGATGATCTCGATCACTGGAAGAGCCACATATTCCTTACCATTATAATATACGGCACAAGTGAGCTCACGACCCACCACTGCTGCCTCTGCGATAAGCATATTACCTTCCGAGAAGGCATACTCGACAGCCTTGTCAAAGTCCTCGACACACTTGACCTTTGTCACACCAAAACTGCTTCCTCCATCGGTAGGCTTTACGAACATCGGAAGTCCAAGCCTCTTGACAGCCTTCTCAGCAAGTCCGTCAAGAGATTCTCCTTTGCGAAGGAAGATATCATCGGCACACTTCACGAAATCCACATCCTTGAGATAGCTCTTGCATGAGAACTTGTCGAAAGTGATTGCAGCAACAAACGCATTGCAACCGCTGTGAGGCACACCAAGCATCTCCAGATATCCCTGCATGAGACCATTCTCACCTGGGGTTCCGTGCTGCATGATGTATGCATAATCAAACTTTACCTTCTCACCAGCAAGAACAACTGAGAAATCATTCTTGTCGACCTGGGGACGCTCCTGGGCAGGGATGAGCACGCGCTCGGCACCCTTCATTCTGTATGCAGCGAGTGTCCACTGACCGAAACGGGCAAAGATCTCATAAACGTTATACTTTGCACCGTCAATCTGCGATGCGGTGAACTCACCACTGCGGCACGACACTTCCCACTCGGAAGAGTCGCTGCTATATATCACTGCTATGTTTTCGTATTTCATTTCTATAAAATTATTCAAAGAAGAATGAGTCATCGTCCTCGGCCTTGAGCTCTGCATCAGCATCACTGCCGTCACAATCAAGATTCAAGGTGATGCCAGGAGGCGCGATGAAGCGGTCTGTCTCGTAGACACCGAGTGTTCCGTCTGCAAGCACCTTCTGCATGAAGAGTCCCCAGATAGGAAGAGCCATGTTGGAACCTCCTCCCAAGGCAAGGGATTCAAAATGCACCTGACGGTCTTCAGCTCCGACCCACACTCCTGCAGTAAGCGAAGGAGTATAGCCTATGAACCATCCGTCAGACTGATCATTGGTCGTACCCGTCTTTCCGGCAATCTCGCCTTTGAGGCCATACTTTGCACGAAGCCTCACTCCGGTACCGCTGTTCACGACACCCTGCATCAGGTTCGCCATAAGGTAAGCAGTGTGTTCGCCGATAGCCTCACGCTTTGTGTTATTGAACTCTCCGATCACATTGCCCATGTTATCCTCGATACGTGTAACAAATATAGGTGTGACATATACTCCCTTTGAAGGGAATGTATTGTACGCCGCCACCATCTCATACACAGAGATGTCAGCGGAACCCACACAAAGAGAATAGGTCTCATCGATATAGCTTCCCACACCCATCTTACGCATCATATCCGCCATCGCATGAGGGCCATACTGCTTCATCAGGTAGGCCGAGATGTTGTTCGAACTCTTGGTAAGTCCCCACTTGAGGGTAACTGTCTGGCCTATCCACTCGTCCTTATCGGTACTCTTCGGTGTCCATGTGGTGTCATTGACAAGGAAGGTCTGCGGAACGTTCACCACCTTGTCGCAAGGAGTCATACCCTCCTGCATGGCCAGAGTATAAAGGAATGGCTTGATGGTAGAACCGACCTGACGCTTACCCTGACGCACGTTATCATATTTGAAATAACGGTAGTTCGGGCCTCCGACATAAGCCTTGATGTGTCCTGTATGAGGTTCGATAGCCATGAAGGCAGCACGCAGATGAGACTTATAATACTTAATGGAGTCGTCCGGGGTCATAAGGGTGTCCACATATCCCTGCTTGTCCCAGGAGAAGACCCTCATCTTGACCGGCTCCGTAAAGCTCTTCCTTATCTGGGCCTCAGAAGCACCGTTCGCCTTCATTATACGATATCTGTCGCTCCAGCGGCGGGCCTGCTTCATCAGCTGATCTATCATCTTAGGGTCAATGTCGTTCGAGAACGGCTTGTTCTTCTTCCACCTGAGGTCTCTCCAGAAACTCTTCTGGAGATCTTTACCAAGATGCTCAGCCACCGCCTCCTCGGCATACTTCTGCATCTTATAATTAATAGTGGTATATATACGCAGGCCATCCTTGTCCAGATTGTATTTAGATCCGACCGCCTTAGTGTTCTTGTTGAGCCATCCGTAAAAGGCATTGTCCGCCCACTGAAGGGAATCCACCACGTAATCTTCATACTGGGCATATGAAGAACGCTTCGGCTCCTTGGCATTCATTGTCCTGCGGAGCATGTCGCGGAAATATGGTCCGAGTCCGGCATTGTGATCCTGAATCTGATAGGAAAGAGTGATAGGAATCTGCTGGATCGAGTCGCACATCTCCTTGCTTATGAAGCCAGCCTTCTCCATCTGGGAGATGACGAAATTTCTTCTGACAAGAGACTTGTCCGGATTAAGTGCAGGATTGTAACGTGTAGGCTTATTGACCATGCCGACAAGAGTTGCGGCTTCCTCCACTGTCAGTTCAGACGGAGCCTTTGCAAAGAAGGTCTGGGAAGCAGCCTTGATTCCATATGCATTGCTGCCGAAGAAGATGGCATTCATATACATATTCATTATCTCGTCCTTGGTATAGCTCCTCTCAAGCTTCACGGCCGTAACCCATTCCTTGAGCTTGATCCACACCATCT
>JAZKYT010000056.1:0-38065 GCA_045612265.1 Candidatus Cryptobacteroides sp. | reverse complement strand
ACTCTGCTCCTACAGGTAACCTCGGTGACATGCTCAACAGAGGTATCGAGATGGATCTCGGATATCGTAACTCTGCAGGTGACTTCAACTACCGCGTATCCGTAAACGCAACATATAATAAGAACACCCTCACTTACCTTGGTGATGATGCTTCTTCTCTCTACGGATCCAACCACCAGACAGGACAGCTCACAAGAGGTGTCGTAGGTCTTCCATTCCCATACTTCTATGGTTTCAAGTCTGACGGTATCTTCCAGAATATGGATGAGGTGAACTCATATGTCAATGAAAAAGGTGAGCTCATCATGCCGAACGCAGAGCCTGGTGACGTCCGTTTTGTGGATGTTGATGGTGACGGCGTGATCGGTGACGGTGATAAGACATACATCGGTAAAGGTATTCCTGACTGGGTATTCGGTATCAACCTTGGTTTCGACTGGAAAGGCTTTGACTTCAGCATGCTCCTCCAGGGCCAGCTCGGTGCGCAGGCATACAATGTAAGCCGTCGTATCGACCTCGGTGCAGTCAACCTTCCTTCATATATGCTCAACCGTTGGACAGGTGAGGGATCGACAAACAGATATCCTAAGTTCGAGGTTGGTGATGCGACTAACTATGTAGTATCTGACGTTTGGGTGGAGGATGCTTCATTCCTCCGCGCAAGAAACGTGCAGTTCGGATATACACTTCCTCAGAAGGTGACCAAGAAGGTATTCATCCAGAGACTCAGAGTATATGCTCAGGCTGAAAACCTCTTCACTCTCACCAAGTACCAGGGATGTGACCCTGAAGTAACAGGTGGTAACTCGGCATACGGAACAGAGGTTGGTATCGACCGTGGTGTTTACCCACAGTCTCGTACATTCTCTGTAGGTCTTAATCTCACATTCTAAATTTAAAGGTAATTGATCATGAAAAAGATAATTATTTCGCTTAGTGTTCTGATTGCCGTACTTGCTTCTTGTACAAAGGATTTCGTTACGGTAACGCACAACTCTCAAGAGCCGTATAGCGAGTACTTCATTAACGAAGGTCGTGCTTTTGAGGCTTTGGTTGCTGCGTACAACCCTCTTCAGTGGTTGGATTATTTCAACCAGTACACTCCGCTGTTTATGATCTCAGACATTATGGCTGACGATATGTATAAGGGCGGTGAGACCCTTGAGGCAGACTGTGTATATTTGAAGAATGTTCATCTTTATACCCTTTCTCCACTTGAGGGCCAGCTTCCTAATATGATGTGGACAACTTGCTACTCAGGTGTGAACCGTGCTTGTCAGGTGCTTGAGAATGTTGACCAGGTTCCTGGAATGAGCGATGAGACAAAGGCTCTCTATAAGGCAGAGGCAACAGTTCTCAAGGCGTTCTACTATAATCTCCTTTGGAAGTTCTGGGGAAATATTCCTTATTATGATGTCAATCTTACTTCTCCATACATCACTCCACAGCTTCCTGCTGACGAGGTGTACAATAAGATTGTGACAAAACTCGAAGAAGTTATCGAGGCAGGAGTTCTTCCTATGAAGGCTCAGGGTGGCCAGGAAGGCCGTGTGACGTTGGCGATGACTTATATGCTCTACGCTGAAGTTGTAATGTATCAGAATGATGAAAGCCGTTATGGTAAGGCTCTCGGATATATGGAAGAAATCATCAACAGCGGAAAGTATAACCTTGTTGCTGACTTCGCTTCTATCTGGGAAGAAAGCGGTGAGTGGGGACCAGAGTCAATCTGGGAAATCAACTACACTTCTGTTGACGGTGTCCGTTCATGGGGAAATCCTCTCGCATCAGGTGGTACTGTAGGTCCTAAGTTTATTGGTATCAATGCATTCCCTGACTCAGACGAGTATGAGTATGATCCAGGTTGGGGCTTTGCACCAATCCCTCAGCACACTTATGATATGTTCGATGACGGTGACCAGAGAAAGGACGCAAGTGTACTTAACTGGAACAAGTATCTTGAGACACATCCGAATGCAACATATACTCCACGTGCACAGGATACAGGAAACTTCCTCCAGAAATACATTGCTCGTAACAATGGTAACCATGGTCAGAAGGCAGATGCCGACCTTAATCACCATAACAACTACAGAGCTTATCGTTATGCTGAGACTCTTCTCAATGCTGCTGAGCTTTCTGTGCTCACAGGAAAGGATGGCTCACAGTATCTCCAGCAGGTTCGCCAGCGTGCAGGATCTAAAGATACCGGAAGCGACCAGGCTGCTATCATCGCTGAGCGCCGCAAGGAGTTCGTTGGTGAGGGAAAACGTTATTGGGACCTCGTACGTTCAGGTATGGCAGAGTCAGTTCTCAAGGCTGCGAACCATGAGTACAGAGAGAAGGATTGGACTCCTAATCTCAAGTACTGGCCAATTCCTCAGACTGAGATTGACAAGGATCCTAACCTTGTTCAGAACAATTACTAACAGCAGCAATGCTATATGAATCTAAAATGAATTTTATTATGAAAGGATTTTTCAAATATATAGCCGCTGCCATGGCGATGTCGCTGCTTGCAATCGGCTGTACTCCTGAAATTCTGACACCTGATCAGAATCAGCTTCCAGAAGCTTCTACTTTGGAGGTTGTGATTACTCCGGATCAGGCAACAAACTACGTTACATTCTCTGTGAAGAATGCTCAGGGACTTGTTCCTATGTGGATCTTCGGAGAGGATAAGATCGACGGAAAGGCAAACAAGAAGTTTGCTTACACAGGAAACGACCTCGTTCTCCGTATCCGTGAGGCTGGTACTCATCAGGTTGAGGTAAAGGCTTACAATGCTCATGGTGTTTCAGTAGGCTCAAAGATTGAGTCATATACTCTTGAAAACACTTACCGTGATCCATTTGATCCGGCTCCTTACATGAAGAAGATCGCTCAGAGATGGCAGTGGAACTATGAGAAGGCTGGTCACTTTGGTTGTGGTCCTGATACTTCTTCTCCTGCCGGCTGGTGGTCAGCAGGTGCTAACGAGAAGGCAGATTGGGGTATATATGATGACATCATGACCTTCACAGCCGACGGTAAGTATAGCTTTGACCCAGGTAAGGATAACCTCGTGTATGTAAATGCTGGCTTCACAGCTCTTGGAACATCTCCTGACGGAGCAGACTTCTGTGTGGAGATTCCGGCATATGAGACCACATATACTATTGAGAACAACTGGAATGAGGCTGGTATTGAGGAAATCTGGCTTGCGCTTCCTGCACAGAAGAACCTCTCATACATCCCTAACCAGACAATCTATGACAACCCTCGTTTCCTTGTGACTGAGCTCAGTTCTAAGGAAGTGAAGTTGGCTGCTGCAAATGCTCCTAACGGTGAGGGTACTATCTCTTGGCTCTACAACTTCGTTACTGCAGGTGCCTCTCCAGTGGATCTTCTTGCAGGTACAGATGCAAAGGGTAAGGCTTGGGTGATGGATTCTGCTGTACAGGGCCACGTTGGTTGCGGTTGGGATCTTGAAAATGCAGCAGGCTGGTGGTCTGCAGGTCCTGATGAAAAGGCTGGCTTCGGTATGTATGATGACGTTGTTACATTCTTCCCTGATGGCAAGTATAAATATGAAACAGGTGCAGATGGTAAGATGTATATCAACAAGGAAGTTACAAAGGTAGGCCCTGGTGGTGCTGCTGAGGATCTCGATGTGGACTATGCCGGAATCGAGGCAACGTTTACATTTGATGGCGAAAAGATCGTTCTTCCTGAGGGAACTCCTATGGTTTATGTTTCTTCAGATGCAATCTGGGATAACCCTGAGTTCTTTGTTACTGAGCTTACTGAGACAACTCTCAAGGTGGTTACATTCAAGCAGACAGTGGGTAACCCTGACGGTATCGCATGGCAGATGATCTTCAAGGCTCGTGATATTCAGGCTCCTGCCGGTCCAACTCTTAATGGTACAGAGCTCCCTGGTGAACTTTCTGTTTCACAGGGTGAAGTGCTTACAGTCGGCAATCTTAATCTTAATGATATCTGGGTGGATCCTGACTTCTTCGAGGTGGATGGAGCAAACCTTAAGTTCAAGGCTGTCAGCGGTGACTATCGTTTCTCATACGACAGCGCTGCGAAATGGATCAAGGTGGTGCCTATGTCAAATGGCTCAAAGGCAACTTACGAGAACGGCAAGGCTCTTTGGATCATCGGTGACGGTGGTGGAAAGCCGACAGTAGATAACATTATCGGATGGAATACTGGTGAAGCACCGCTCCCTTGCGCTCAGATTTCTGAAAATACTTATCAGATTACTCTTGCCATGAAGGCAGAGGGTGGTTCTGTCAAGGTATTTGGTCAGGCAGACTGGGGAACAGAGTGGACAAAGGATAAGTATGGCGTTGTTACTGATAACGGCTTCTTCCATGTTCCTAATTCAGATGGTAACATCCACACTGTTGACGGTGCTAAGCCTGGATACTATACATTCACATTTGTTAACAATGATGGTATCCTTGATATGACAGTTACCAAGGTTGGTCAGACAGTATTTGATCCAGCTGATGCTGCTTGGAACAAGTGGCTCTCGATGACAGTTGAGGAGATGTTCTTCTACTATGCTCCAGGTTGGGCTCAGATCGCTGACCCTGAGGTTGAGGTGGACGGCAACAACCTTTCAATTTCTCTCCCTGAGGCAACATCGGAAAGATGGCAGGCACAGGTCGCTTTCAGAACTGATATTTCATCAAGCGCTGACAAGACTTATGACTTCTACTGCAAGGTTCTCATGAATCAGGATCATCCATCTGTAACAATCAAGCTTGTTCAGACAGGCGACGACGCCAACTTCTACTTCGAGGATATGCATAATATCACTGCAGACGAGGAGTACGTATACAAGGTTGCGAACATGCCTGGTAAGGACATGGAGAAGATCAGTCTTTTCTTTGACTTCGGTGGCAATGCTGCAGGTACAGAGGTTCAGATTTCTGATATCCTCTTCCAGGAGCATCGTGCTGAGTAATATGATTTGAATAAAGGCAGGGCATAGGTCCGTATTGGATTTTGCCCTGCCTTTTATAAACTGTTTGTGTAAACAGCTTTAGAAAAATGAATAAAATGATATTTGGAATAATGATGGCCGTAATGGCCTTATCCGGATGTCAGGAGCCGACGCCAGAACCGACGCCAGCTGTAGCTTTGACCTTAAGTACAGAGGTTATTTCTGTTCAGAATGAAGCGGCAGAGGTTGCTGTCTCTGTTACTGCAGAGGGAGATTGGGGAGTTCACTCAGCAGATAAGAGCTGGGTGAATGTAACTCCGAGCGGCGGTGGTGCCGGTACATCTGACGTTTTGGTTAAAATCAGCGAAAATACCACCGGTGACGTTCGTCAGACTGAGCTTGTGTTCACTACAAAGGGAGGAAAAGTTTCTCTTCCGGTGAAACAGAATTATCTTGTTGACGAAGTTGTCATTTCTGATCCTGCCTTCAAGGCTTGTCTCCTTGAATCATATGACGTGGACAAAGATGGTGTTCTCAGTACAAAGGAGGCAGCAACGGTAACAAGAATAGATGTACCGGGAAAGGGTATCAAGGCAATGCCTGAACTTAACACACACTTCAGTAAGATAACATATCTCGATTGTTCGGATAATCTTCTCAAGGAACTGGATATCACTATGCTTCTCGGTCTCCAAACAATGAAGGCCACTGGCAATCCTGATCTTGAGAACATCTATGTCTGGTCGGGCTTTGTGGCACCAGAGGGTTTCTCGAAGCCAGATTCTGCAAAATATGTAGAGCCGGAAATCAATACACCAGCGGGCTATGCTCTTGTTTGGCAGGAAGAATTCAATGCGACGGAAACAGGTTTGCCGGATCCAAAGAACTGGTGGTATGAGACCGCCGAACCAGGATGGGTGAACAATGAGCTTCAGACTTATATTGCCGGTCGCAAGGGTGACATCACGACAGCGGAAGTTAGTGAAGGTACATTGAAGATTCACGCCATCAAAGATGGTGATAGGGTATATTCAGCACGTGTCAATACAAACGAAGGCTGGACATATGGTTACTTTGAGGCCCGTCTCAAACTTCCTGAAGGCAAAGGTACATGGCCTGCATTCTGGATGATGCCGACCACTTGGGCAGGATGGCCTGAAGGTGGAGAAATCGATATTATGGAGCATGTGGGATGCGTTCCTACAGAGGTTTCATCATCAATCCACTGTAAGGCTTATTACCACGCGATCGGTACTCAGAAAACAGCCGCAAGGAAAATAAGCACAGTAATGGAAGAGTTCCACGTTTATGCATTGGAATGGACTCCAGAGTATATCAAGACTTATGTTGATGGAGAACTCCTCTTCCATTATAATCCGGACAACTATAGCAAGGGACGCAACGCAGACACATGGCCGTTCAATAAGCCTTTCCAGCTCAAGCTTAATCTTGCCTGGGGTGGTGATTGGGGCGGAATGTATGGTGTTGATGAATCGTGCCTTCCTGCTACTTTTGAAATAGACTATGTCCGTGTATTCCAGAAACCAGAATAACTAGACACAAAACATGAAATTTAGGTATATACTTTTAGGAGCAATCGCACTTTTGGTAGCTTCGTGCGCTCCAAAGAGCGAAATCGACAAGAAGGTTGATGCTCTTATGAAACAGATGACACTCAAGGAGAAGATAGGCCAGATGAATCAGGTCTCAGATGCTCCTTGGGTTCCGGAAGTCACTGCAAGAGGCGAAATCGGATCTGTGCTCAACTGTGTTGATCCTGATGTGATCAATGCCATTCAGAAAGCTGCTGTAGAGGAAAGCCGCCTTGGTATTCCTGTCCTTATTGCTCGTGATGTGATTCATGGATTCCACACAATGTTCCCGATTCCGCTTGGCCAGGCAGCAACCTTCAACCCTGAGATCGTGGAGAAGGGTGCGCGAATCTCTGCAGTTGAGGCTACAGCAGCCGGTATCAGATGGACATTCTCTCCTATGCTTGACGTGGCTCGTGATCCTCGTTGGGGACGTGTTGCCGAGGGTTCAGGCGAGGACCCATATCTTGACGTTCAGATGGGTCTTGCAATGGTAAGAGGATATCAGGGTGATGACCTCAGCGACCCGACTGCCCTTGCGGCTTGTATCAAGCACTTTGTGGGCTATGGTGCAGCAGAAGGTGGACGTGACTACAACTCTACTGTCATTACAGAGCGCATGCTCCGTAACATATATTTCCCTGCATTCAAGGCTACTGCTGAGGCTGGTGCTGCAACTCTCATGACTTCATTCAATGAGATCGACGGTATTCCTTCTACAGGAAACAAATGGCTCTTGAAGGATATCCTTCGTGATGAATGGGGCTGGGATGGAATGGTTGTGACTGACTGGAATTCGGCAGGCGAAATGATTGCCCATGGTTTTTCTCGCGATCTTAAGCACACTACGGAGCAGGCTGTCAACGCCGGTGTGGATATGGATATGATGTCATACGGATTCACTCAGTATGCAGAGGAACTTGTGAAAGAAGGTAAAATTTCTGAGAAAGAGATTGACCGCGCTGTTCGTAATATCCTTAAGCTCAAGTTCGAACTCGGCCTTTTCGAGAATCCATATGTGGATAAAGAGGCTTCTGCAAAGGTGGATTATTCTGCTGAGCATCTCGCTGCAGCAAAAGAGGCTGCTGTTCAGTCAGCGATCCTCCTTCAGAACAACAACAATGTCCTCCCTCTTGAGAAGGCAAAGACTATCCTTGTGACCGGTCCTCTTGCAGATGCACCATATGAGCAGATGGGTACCTGGGCCTTTGATGGTCAGAAGGAGCATACTGTAACTCCACTTCAGGCGCTCAGAAAGGAATACAATGTCATTTGGGAACCAGGTCTGAAATATAGCCGCGACAAGGATAAATCATCATTTGCAAAGGTTCGTGCAGCAGCTGCAAAGGCTGAGGCCGCAGTAGTCTTTGTCGGTGAGGAGGCTATTCTTTCCGGAGAGGCTCATTCACTTTCTGACCTTAATCTTCAGGGAGCTCAGAGCGAACTCATCGCCGAGGTGAAGAAGGCAGGAAAACCTGTGGTTGTTGTAGTTATGGCCGGTCGTCCTCTTACAATCGAGCGTGACCTCGCAAACTGTGACGCAATGCTTTACTCATACCATCCTGGAACAATGGGAGGTCCTGCACTTGCCGATCTCATCAAAGGTAAGGCTGTCCCTTCAGGAAAGTCACCTATGACATTCCTTCGCGACGCCGGTCAGGCTCCGTTCTATTACAACCGCAACAACACTGGTCGTCCTTGCAATGGAACAGAGACTCTCCTTGACGATATTCCGGTAGCTGCAGGTCAGACTTCTCTTGGCTGCACATCATACTATCTTGATACAGGATATGGTCCTCTCTTCCCATTCGGTTATGGTCTCTCGTATACAACATTCGAGTATGGTACACCAGTTCTTGAAAAGACTGATATTGAAAAGGACGGTGTGGTGCGCGTGAGTGTGGACCTTAAGAACACAGGAAAGAGATCGGCAACTGAGGTTGTCCAGCTTTATGTTCAGGATCTTGTGGGCTCTGTTGTTCGTCCTATCAAGGAGCTCAAGAGATTTGATCGCGTGGAACTTGCTCCAGGAGAGACAAAAACTGTTACATTTGAACTTCCTGTTGCAGAACTTGCTTTCTGGAACATTGACATGGAATATGTTGTTGAGCCAGGTGACTTCAAGCTTTGGGTAGCTGGTGATTCAGATTCTGGCGAGCCGGTTGACTTTAGAGTTATTTAAATATTTGACGATGAAGAGATATTTTTCTTTTATTCTTGCGACAGTGGTGATTTTGACTTCGCTCTTGACAGGATGTGAAGAAGAAGTCTCTCCAACGCAAAAGGAACAATCAGCATCTTACCTCGGCCTCATACAAGCTTATGAGGCCGGTAAGGTGTTTTCTTCAGTAGCACCCTTGTCTTCGGGTGGCAAGGTGGTCAGATTTGAGGATGGAAGTTATGTTGAGGTTCCCCAGGAAGATTTTATTATAGAGGATTGTACTTCATCGTCTCCTAAGTCAGTCCAGTCCAGCGGTGGATGGTGGCAGGTAGGAGAGAAGGTTCTTCCTATCAAGGTTCAAACAACATTGGCCAATAAAGATGCTGCCCCGGTTTATGTGTACTTTGACGCTGTAACTCTCTATATGCGTCTGAGCAATGGTGCAAAGCTTGTCTTTCCGACTGTGGCGTCTGATGGAGAGAGTGTGCCTGCAAAAAAGAATATTCCTGTAGTCACTATTGTGACAGATGGCGCTAAAGGAATATATGACAAGAAAAACTACGTTCCGGGCTCAATAACCATCTCAGACCCGGATGAAATGTGCAGTAATGTAAGGACTTTTACTGCGCGAATGGGTATCAGAGGACGAGGTAATTCAACATGGGATTGGCCAAAGAAGCCTTGGAAGGTCAAGCTCGATGAAAAGGCCTCTTTGTTAGGTATGCCGAAAGATAAGGAGTGGGCTTTGCTTGCAAATTATGCAGATAGGACTCTGCTTCGCAATATAACAGCAATGCGCATGTCAGAAATCTGCGGTTTCAGCTGGACTCCTCGAATGTATAGTGTAGAAGTATATCTCAATGGAGTATATCAAGGTGTATATACACTCTGCGAACACAAGAAGGTTTCAGAAGACAGAGTAAATATAGACGTTGTGACAGAAAACGATAACTCCGGTGATGCTCTCACTGGAGGATATTATCTTGAAATCGAAGAGCAGCAGGATGAAACCACCTGCTGGTGGACGGGAATGGGCGTTCCGATGATGTTCAGTGATCCCGAAGAGCCGACAGAAGCGCAATATGCCTACATGACGGGGTACATCCATGAGTTTGAACAGGCTCTTTCAAGCAAGGACTTCGAGAAGGCATATGAATATATAGATATTGAATCTCTTATCAACTACTATATAGTTCAGGAAATAACTAAAAATGTAGACGGCAATCTCAGAAAAAGTTCTTTTATAACTAAAGAACGAGGAAAGAAGATGGAAATGTATCATCTTTGGGATTTCGATCTCACCCTTGGAAACTGTGGCTATTTCCCTTGGGAGGTCGGAAATGGATCAGACAATTTCTGGATCAAGGACTATAGATCGAATTCTACTTACGGCGGAGGCTGGTTCTGGATGTTTTTCCAGGATACCGATTTTGTAGATGCGGTTCAGAAAAGGTGGAATGAGCTCCTGCCGCAACTTCAGACAATCCCGCAGTTTATCGATGACCAGGCCTTGATCATTCAAGATGCCAGGATCAGAAATTTCCAGAAATGGAATATCACGGAATCTGTAGATTGGGTCAAATTCCCATCTTTAGGTTCATATGAAAAGGAGCTTGAGTATCTTAAAAGCTTCTATACTGAAAGGTTGGAGTGGCTTGATAAGGAGATAAATAAACTATAGTAAACAGATTATCAAATGAATGCTTTTGGAACTCTTTTGATTTTTTCAACAATTTTTATCGGTGCATGTAGTTGTTCTGAAAAGGGAGATACGAAGCCTGAGGGTGAAGGAAACAAGCCTGAGGCGACCAAAGATGTGACTGCCTATGTTACTACAGCAGACTCGAAGTCATTGTTTAAAAGCTCTCAATTCAATTTCACAGACACAAATGTCCTGGACTCATACAATATCAGGTATGATAAGACGGCACTTGGAAATGAAATTGATGGTTTTGGCCTTGCAGTGACTACTGCCACTTGTTATAACCTGTTGATGATGTCGCAGGAAGACAGGACCAGGTTTCTGACAGAAATGTTCTCTCCGACAAAGGGTGTCGGTTCCAGTCTTATAAGAGTTTCTATTGGAGCTTCAGACTTCTGCTTAAAGGAAGAATATACATGGTGCGACAAACCGGGATTAGAGAATTTTGCTGTGCATCCTGAGGATCAGAACTATCTGTTCCCTATTCTCAAGGAAATTTATGCCATCAATCCTGATGTGAAGATCATTGCTTCACCGTGGTCTTGTCCTAAGTGGATGAAATGTCAGATGCCGGGTGGCAATTCCTGGAACTATTCGAACTTCAATGCTGATGTTACTGAGGAGATAGATTTCGACTCCTGGACCGGTGGACGTCTGAAACCGTCTTGCTACGGTGTGTATGCTGAGTACTTTGTGAAGTGGGTGCAGACAATGGAGAAAGAAGGTTTCGATATTTTTGCGCTTACCATGCAGAACGAGCCGTTGAATCCGGGAAACTCTATGTCGATGGTCATGCCTTGGAAGGACCAGAAGGAATTTGTAAAGGTCCTTGGACCAGCAATGGAGAAGGCGGGTCTGGGCGACGTGCAGATTCTGGTTTATGATCACAACTTCAATTATGACGAAAGAGCAGGTCAGGAGAGGTATCCGATAAATGTCTTTGCTGATCCGCAGGCCCTCAGATGGGCAGACGGATCTGCATGGCACAGCTATGGTGGCACAGTGGATGAACTGGACGAGATTGCCGCAATTTTCCCTGAGAAGTCAATATATTTTACTGAGGCCTCTATTGGAGAGTGGAACTATGATTTCGGGAACTGTCTGCTTACAGATTTTTCAACCCTCTTCCTTGGAACTTTGAAACGAGGTGGCCGCGGTGTGACACTCTGGAATATGATGCTTGATGACAAGAACGGACCATACAGCCCGCAAGATGGCTCATGCAAGACATGTTATGGTGGTGTAACAATCAAGTCATCTGATTATAAGACAATCACGAAGAACAGTCATTGGTTCAATGTGGCCCATGCATCAGCTGTCGTGAAACCTGGAGCGAGAAAGATGCAGATATCGGGCTCGTCATTCCCATCGGCTTTTGAGTGTCAGATGTTCCTTAATCCGGATGGCACTGTTGGAGTACTTATGCTCAACAACCAGTATTCAATGCAGCAGGTGGTTTTCAGAAATGAAAGCTTTACAGTGAAGTACAATGTTCCGGAAAGATCGATCGTGTCTTTGATTTGGCAGGAGTAGCCAAAAATATTACCTTTGCGCGAAAACTTTGAAACTATGTTTGAGACATTGGCAATAAATTGGAGCGTAAACCCGGAAATATTCTCTTTGGGGCCGCTTTCCGTGAGATGGTACGGACTGCTTTTCATCTCTGGATTCATCCTCGGATGGTACATCTTCAAGTGGTTCTTCAACAGAGAAGATATCCCGGAGACATTGCTTGATCCGCTACTTTATACCCTTCTTGCCGGTACAATCATCGGTGCCCGTCTTGGTCACTGCCTTTTCTATCAGCCAGATTACTATCTCGGCAGCTGGCAGGGCTTCTGGGAGATCTTCATGCCGTGGAAGGGAGGACTCGCAAGCCATGGCGGTACAATTGCTTTGATTTTTGCAATGATCTGGTTTGCAAGGAAATACGGACGCAGACACGACTTTGATTTTGTCTGGATTCTCGACCATCTTGCTATTGCAGTGTGCTTTGCTGCGACCTTCATCCGTCTTGGAAACCTCTTCAATTCCGAGATTTATGGTGATGTCACAAATCTTCCTTGGGGCTTTGTCTTCGAACTCCGTGGAGAGACTCTTCCGAAACACCCGACCCAGCTGTATGAGGCTCTGAGCTATTTCCTTCTCGGTATAGCACTGGTCTGCATATATAAGTTCAAGGCGGACAAGGTATACAGAGGTTTCTTCATCGGAACTTTCTTCATCGGATGTTTCGGCATGCGCTTCCTTATAGAGTTCATCAAGGAGCCGCAGGTGATGTTCGAGCAGAATATGGTCCTTAATATGGGACAGCTTCTTAGTATTCCGTTTATACTCATGGGTATAGGTTTGCTTGTATATTCATATACGAAGAAGCAGCCGGTGTTCGCACAGCACCCTGTCAAACAGAAGCAGCAGCCTACTCACTACGCCAAGAGCATAGCGAAATAATCCCGGATTAACGATATTTGATCTCCGCAGGACGAAGCGTAAGCAGAGTTTTGCGGAGATTTTGTCTATACTTCAGCGGTGACATTCCTGTGTGTTTCTTGAAGAATTTGCCAAAGGAAGACTGGTCGGAAAAAGTCATGATTTCCGCAATCTGCTGGATTGTCATCTCAGGATCGCGAAGCAGTCTGGAGGCAGTCTCAATTCTGATTACAGACATGATTGTGCTGATGTTGGCATGTGTCTTCTGCTTGACGATGAGAGAAAGGTATTTCTTTGATATACAGAGCTTTTCAGCATAGAATGCCACAGAAGTCTCTGCGAGGATATGATCGTTGAGAAGGGCCATGAAGTCCTTCAGAATCTTGTCAGAACGGGTCATGTCCGACATATGTGAAGGTGCGCCCTTTCCGTAAATGTTCCACATCATGTCCGCCATATCTGTAAGCAGAATATAGAAGTATGCGTAGTTGATCTCCTCTGCAAATCGATGTTCCTTGTCATTGAGCGCATCAATCATGTTGCTGATGTCTTTCCAGAGGGTCCTCATATCCTTCGGGTTGACGATTTCGCCTCCGAGTGAATGGTTGATCGTGAAGCCGAAATCCTGTGGGAACGGGTTGCGGTTGCGGAAGATATCTTCGATCACATTCTTGTCTGTCGCAGTCACCATTGCATGGAAATCTTCTCCATATTCAATCTCATAGATATCCACCCAGGTAGGGAGGTTGATGTACGAGTTCTTATGGAAGGTGATCCTTTCTCCATTGATCAGAAGGCTGATGCTTCCTTCAAGTATGATAATCACGAGGTGGTATTTCGGCCTGCGTGGTTTCGAATACACAATGTGGTCTGCTCCATGGATTTCACAGGCAAAGATATAACCCTCGATATATCCCATACGAGTGATGGTTTTTTCACCAAAAAGAACAGCCGGTTTTATACTTTTTTGCCTCATGAGTGTCTAATTTAGGATGCAAATATAGCTAAATTGGCAAAATGGACCAAATATATGGCATATGGGACCAAAACAGAGGGGTGCGATAGCACGGAATTTGTACTATTTTTGCGCCTTGAAATAAAAGTTAGTTTATATATATAAAACAGATGAAGAAATTAGTGGTAACAATGGTGATTCTTGCCGGAATGACACTTTCTCATACGGCAGCCTTCGCGCAGTTCAAGAAGAACGTGGAGGAAGCACCAAAGACTGAAACTGACCTTCTTATCGAGAAGGCGGAATCCTCAGAAACCCCAGTTGTGATCACTTTGGAGCAGGCGCTCGAGATTGCGCTGAGTGAAAACGTATCGGTCAAGGTGGCTGATATGGAAATCGAAAGAACGGGTTTCGCAAAGAAAGGAACTTACGCTGCACTCTATCCGCAGATTGACCTTTCCGCATCTTATCAGAGAACAATCAAGAAACAGGCGATGTTCATGGCAATGGGCGAGGGACAGGAGCCGATGAAGATCGAGGTTGGTATGTTCAACACGATCAACGCGGCATCTTCTGTTGTCATGCCTCTTGTCAATGCCCAGCTCTGGCAGACTCTTAAGATTTCAGGCATGGATGTGGAGCTTGCTGTAGAAAAGGCACGCTCATCCCGCCTGGAGACTGTCACCCAGGTCAAGAACGCATATTTTGCAACACTTTTTGCAAAGGAGGCTGCGCAGGTGTACAATCAGGTGTATGAGAATGCATTGAAGAATTTCGACGAGACCAAGAAGAAGTACGATGCACAGAAGATCTCGGAGATGGAACTTCTTCGTGCCAGGACAACCGTCGAGAATTCCATTCCGAACGTGTACAATGCTGAAAGTTCTGTAATTCTTGCGCTGTGGCAGCTGAAGGCTGTGCTCGGAGTCGACCTCGACATGAATATCGACATTGCTGGAGAATTGTCTGATTACGCAACCCAGATGTTCTATGACATTCATCAGCATGACAGCGTATCCCTTGCGAACAACACAACAATGAAGCAGCTCGCAATTCAGGCAGAGCAGCTTGCGACTAACATCAAGATTCAGAAGTTCGCATCAATCCCAAGCCTTGCGGCGACATTCAACTATTCATATATGTCAATGGCTAATGATGTGGCTTTCAAGGAATTCCCATGGATTCCATATTCTACCGCCGCTATAAGTCTTAATATCCCGATCTTTGCGGGTGGAAAGAGATATCATGCTGTCCGTCAGGCAAAGAATCAGTATGAGCAGGTGAAGCTGCAGACTGTAAATGCAGAGCGCCAGCTTCAGATTGCCATCCGTCAGAGCCTTGCAACAATGGAGACTAACATGAAGAGCTACTATGCGGCTCAGTCAGCCCTGTCTTCAGCTCAGAAGGGATATGATATCACAGAAGCATCATACAAGGTGGGCAGAAGCACACTCATCGAGCTTAACGATGCACAGCTCGCGCTCACTCAGGCAAGACTTGCCGAGTCTCAGGCAATTTATAATTTCGTAGTGGCAAAGGCTCAGCTCGAGCAGACACTCGGTCATGATTTCACAGAATAATAAAAAAGTATACTATATGAAAACTATTTTCAGAACAGCGGTCATCGCTTCTGCAGCAGTTCTTTCAGTTGCATGTGGAAGCCAGTCTACACCAAAAGCAGTTGCTCCTGCCGCAGAAGTGGCAGAGGTTGTTCCAACAGTGTCTGTTGTTGAGGTATCTACACGTGAGGTTCCTCAGACTGCAGTATATACATCAACTGTGCAGCCTTATGTAAAGAACAACATTGCACCTCAGATGGCAGGTCGTATCACTAAGATCAATGCTGAGATCGGTGATTTCGTGAAGAAGGGCCAGGTGCTTGCTGAAATCGATAAGGTTCAGCTCCAGCAGGCTCAGCTCCAGCTTCATAATCAGGAAGTTGAGCTCGAGCGTCTCAGAACTCTTTATGAGGCTGGTGCGCTTTCAAAGTCTGATCTTGATGCAATCGAACTTTCATACAACGTGACCAGGACTCAGGTGGAGAACCTTCTTGAGAACACAGTGCTTTGCTCTCCTATTGACGGAGTCGTGACTGCCCGTAACTATGATGTCGGTGATATGTATGCCATGAGCATGCCTATCTATACAGTGGAGCAGATCAAGCCTGTGAAGTTGATTGTGGCTATCTCTGAGTCGGATTACACCAAGATCAAGAAAGGTGATTCTGTGCAGGTGCTTGCAGACGCGCTTCCTGGAACAACATTCTACGGAAAGGTTGAGAAGATCTATCCTACAATCGATGCTGCAACCCGCACATTCTCAGTTGAGGTGGTGGTTCCTAACAACTATAACAGCCTCCGTCCTGGAATGTTTACCCGCGTGACTGTTGACTTTGGTTCAAATAACAACGTTGTAATCCCTGATGTGGCTGTGGTCAAGCAGCAGGGTTCTGGCGAGAGATTCGTATACGTCCTCAATGCCGACAATACCGTGACATATCAGAAGGTTGTTCTTGGCCGCCGTATGGGTGCTGAGTATGAGGTCCTCGAGGGTATTGAGAATGGTGCAAAGATCGTTGTCGGTGGTCAGATTCGCCTCAAGGATGGTGTTAAGGTAATCGTGAACGAATAGATAGATCGAAATGAGCAGTATATATAGAAAATCGGTAAACAATCCAGTGACCACGGCGTTGGTGTTCATCGCTTTGGCCATCTTCGGAGTGTTTTCGCTGATCAACATCTCTTTGGATAGATTTCCAAAGTTTGATGCGAACGTGGTTATGGTCATGTCTTCGTATCCGGGAGCCAGTGCCGAGGATATCGAGACAAACCTTACCAAGGTTCTTGAGAACTCTCTCAATGGTGTGAGTGACCTCAAGAATCTGACCTCTACTTCAAAAGAGAATATTTCCCTCATCACCCTTGAATTCGTGGAGGGAGTGGATATCGATGTTGCGACAAACGATGTCCGAGACAAGCTGGATATGGTGAACTCAGTGCTTCCTGACGGAGCTTCACTTCCTATCATCTTCAAGTTCAGCGCAGATGATATGCCTATCATGATCATGGCTGCAACTGCAGAGGAAAGCTATCAGGCGCTTGACAAGATTCTTGACGAGAAGGTTGCTACTCCGCTTGCACGAGTTTCTGGTGTGGGTACCGTGTCGATTGCCGGTGCGCCTCAGCGTGAGATCCAGGTGTATTGCGATCCTAACAAGCTTGAGGCTTATGGATTGACGGTTGCCGGAATTTCCCAGATCATTGCTTCAGAGAACAGAAATGTACCTTCTGGTACTATCGATATCGGATCGAACTCATATTCTCTCCGTGTGGAGAAGGAGTTCAATGCGGCAGAAGAGATGCTTAATGTCGTTGTCGGCCACGTCAACGGAAAAACGATCTATCTTCGTGATGTCGCTCGTGTGATCGACGGAGTGGAGGAGAGATTCCAGGAGTCCTATCTTAATGGTACTCACTGCGCCCAGATCATCATCCAGAAGCAGGCAGATGCCAACACTGTGAATGTGATCAAGGGTATCAAGAAGTCAATGAAGAAGATTGAAGCAGGATTGCCTTCAGATATTCATATCACAACTGTGGTTGATGGTTCGGACAATATCATCAACACTCTTAACTCCTTGAAGGAGACGATCTTGGTAACCTTCCTCATCGTGATGGCTGTGGTGTATGTCTTCCTCGGAAGATGGCGTGCAACCTTCATCATCGTGCTCTCGATTCCTATTTCCCTCCTTGCATCGTTGATGTATCTTTGGGCTACCGGCAACACCTTGAATATCGTCTCAATGGCCTCACTCTCCATTGCAATCGGTATGGTTGTGGACGACGCGATCGTGGTATTGGAGAACATCTCCACTCATCTTGAGAGAGGTGCAAAACCTAAGGAGGCTGCCGTTCACGCGACCCAGGAGGTGGGTATCTCCGTAATTGCTTCGACATTGACCATGCTTGCAGTATTCCTCCCATTGACTATGATCAAGGGTATGGCTGGTCTTATGTTCAAGCAGCTCGGCTGGATCACAAGTATCATCATGATCGTGTCGACAATCGGAGCACTTACGCTCATCCCTATGCTTTGTTCGCAGTTCCTTCGTTTCAAGCCAAAGCATGGTAAGCTCTATGATCTTGTATTCGTGAACTTCAACAAGTTCCTCGATCTCGTTTCGAGAGGATATGGACGTCTCATCAACTGGTGTATCGGCCACAGAACCATTGTCGTAACGGCAGCAATTGCTGTGTTTGTGGCGACTATGGGCTTCCTGGGACCGAAGCTTAAGACTGAGTTCATGCCTAAGTCCGATGACGGACGTCTTACAATGCAGCTTGAACTTCCTGCCGGTACAGGTCAGAACATCACCAGAGACCTTGCCCATGAGCTTTTTGCCAAGTTTGATGCGGCTGTGCCTGAGATTGTCAACTGTTCTTATTCTCTTGGTCAGGCAGATTCGGACAATGCGTTCGCTTCAATGCAGACAAACGGTACTCACGTTATTTCATACAATATCAATGTAGGTAGTATGGAGGACCGCGAGCGTTCTACAGCTGAAATAGCAGATGTTTTCCGCGGCATTCTTGCTGACTATCCGGAATTCAAGAAGATCCGCGTAACTGAAGGTGGTGGCGGAATGGGTGGTGCCTCGACTGTGGATGTGGAAATCTACGGATATGATTTCGAGACCACCGACAAGGTAGCCAAGGAGATCCAGGCCAAGATGCTTACATCCGATGACTTTGCCCAGGTTCTCATCAGCCGTGATGAATATGTTCCTGAATATCAGGTGGATTTCGACCGTGAGAAGCTTGCAGTAAACGGCTTGAACAGCACAACAGCTGCTTCATTCCTCAGTTCTGCAATGAATGGTTCCACAATGTCTTTCTATCGTGAGGACGGTGATGAGTATGATATCCGTGTGCGTTATGCTCCTGAGTTCCGTACAAGTACCGAGGACATTGAGAACATCATCATTTATAACAATATGGGCAAGGGTGTCCGCATCAAGGATCTCGGTAAGGTTGTTGAATCCCTCACACCTCCATCAATCACAAGAAAGAACCGTGAGAGACTCATTACAGTATCCGGTGTTGTTGCCAATGGAGTGGCTCTTTCAGAGGCTGTGACTACAACAGATGCGCTCCTTGCGACGACAGACATCCCTTCAGAACTTTCTATTGAGATCGGAGGTTCGTATGAAGATCAGAAAGATATGTTCGGAGACCTCCTTATGCTCCTTGCTATGATCATCATCCTTGTGTATATCGTGATGGCATCTCAGTTCGAGTCATTCATGAGTCCATTTGTGATCATGTTCTCAATCCCATTTGCATTCGTTGGTGTGATGCTCGGATTGTCAGTGACAGGAACTCCTCTTGGAGCGATGGGTATGATCGGTATCCTCATCCTTATGGGTGTGGTGGTGAAGAATGGTATTGTGCTCATCGACTACACTATCCTTATGCGAGAGAGAGGACATTCTGTGGCTGAGGCAAGTGTGATAGCTGCCAAGTCCCGTCTTCGTCCTATCCTCATGACAACTCTTACCACTGTGCTTGGTATGATTCCTATGGCGATCGGCAAGGGTGAAGGATCTGAGATGTGGCGTTCACTCGGTATGGTTGTGGCATGGGGTCTTTCGGTTTCAACTCTTGTGACCCTTGTGATCATTCCTACAGTATACGCATCAATGGCTTCATGGCAGGAGCGCAGAGCTGCACGCAAGGCTGCACGTAAAGCATAAAACGATGTTGCATTCTTAAAACAACAAAGGAAAGTTATGAAAGGAATATTTATATCATACGATCAGGCCTATAATATGGAAGTCGTGGATGCGATCGAGAAGGTCGGCGTCCGTGGCTTCACAATGTGGCAGGATATTGCGGGAAGAGGTTCTGAGACAGGTGAACCCCATCTTGGCAACCATGCCTGGCCTACAATGAATAATGCTGTTCTGACATTTGTGCCGGATGACAAGGTTGACGACATACTGTCAGCTGTCAAGGCTATGGACGAGGAGACACCTGCGCTCGGTTTGAGAGCATTCGTCTGGAATGTTGAGAAGTTTTATTAATTCGCCTTACCAATTTTAGGTATCAATATTGTAAATCCAACCACAAAACTTTATATTTGTGGTTGGATTATTTTGTTTTGACGTAACGGACAAAACAGATTTTGATTAACATTTAAAACCAAGATAACTATGGCACATGTAGTAACAGATGCGAACTTCGCAGAGACTTTGAATACTGACAAACTCGTGGTTGTTGATTTCTGGGCAACCTGGTGTGGACCATGCAAGGCAATCGCTCCAATCGTTGATGAACTTGCAGTGGAATATGACGGAAAGGCACTCGTTTGCAAATGCAATGTAGATGAGTGTGATGATGTTCCGATGAACTATAATATCAGAAGCATCCCTACTCTCCTTTTCTTCAAGAACGGTGAGGTTGTAGACAGACACGTAGGTGCAGCTTCAAAGGCTGATCTCGCTGCAAAGATTGAGTCTTACCTTTAATATTCGTGTTGCTATGAAAAAATTACTTTTTGTTTTGGCAGCAGTGCTCTTTACAGCATCTGTGGCCTCCGCTAAGGGTGGATTTGGCGTGACTGCCGGTTTGAACTATAACTCTACAAAGATCCAGGATATAAAGACTGACGCAAGAGCTGGTTTCAATGTAGGTCTCACATATCAGATGAATCTTCCTCTTGGATTCTCGCTTCAGCCTTCACTCCTGTATACACAGAAGAACGGAGCGATGAGCTTCTCTGGTAATGGCCTTTTGGACAAGTTCATGTCTGAGGCAATGGTTCAGAGCGTAGGTTCTTTGGTTGTTCCGGTTTCTGTTCAGTGGGGTCCGGACCTTATTGTTGCAAGACCTTTCCTTGATGTGACTCCGTATGTGGGATATGCACTTTCGAACAAACTCAAGAGCACAGACAAGGATGTCTCTTCTGTTCTCGAGGGTGAGAAGTCTCTTGATTATGGTGTAGGTCTTGGTGCCGGAGTCAATGTCTGGAAACTTCAGGCAATCGTACGTTACAACTGGAGTTTTGGAACAATGGGAAGTCTTGCTGATTTTGCGGGACTTGACCTTAAGGATATGAAGGATGCAAACCGTGTATATGGTGGTGTCTCTATAAATATTGCTTATCTCTTCTAATTTGATATGCAGAAAAAGATAGCAGTATTCTGTTCAGCAAGTTTTGAAATAGATCCTAAGTACAACAAAGTCGCCCGCGAATTCGTCAGGGCGGCTTCGTTGCGTGGATATGGTATAGTCACCGGAGGAACCATTAAGGGTACGATGGGGGAGATATCGGATGAGCTTCATGCATGTGGCGGATACCACTTGGGTGTTATTCCGCGATTCATGAAGGAGTATGTGTATCCGGATCTGTCGGAGGTCATCTGGACAGACACCATGGCTGAGCGCAAGACTTTGTTGCGTGAGGGCACCTGTGCCGTTGTCGCTCTTCCTGGTGGTGTCGGTACGCTTGATGAGCTGATTGAGACTGTCGCTCTTGTGCATCTGAAGCAGTATTTCGGAAAGATGTATGTCTTGAATCACGAGGGTTTCTATGAGCCGCTCAAGTCGCTTCTGGATCACTATGTGGCGACAGGTATGATGCCTCAGGCAACAAGAGACAAGATCGTGTTTGCAGATACTGCTGAGCAGTTGCTCGAAAATCTTGAAAAATAATTGATATGGATATAAAGTCGGTAAAGGAATATCTTGGACAGGATTGGATTGCGGTGCAGGAGCGTATTGTTTCTGCACTGGACAGCGATATTGCTTTGCTGAATTCCACGAATTCTTCGATTCTTTCTCAGTCTGGAAAACAGCTGAGGCCCATGCTCGCCTTGATGATGGCGAGGGCCTGTGCAGGAAAGGCTGTCGACGGCAGTCTAAGATATGCCGCTGCATCGGAGCTGCTTCATAATGCTACGCTTCTGCATGATGACGTGGCCGATGGCAGCGATATGCGCCGTGGAAAGCCGACCATCATGTCATTGATGGGGCCGGCAGTGTCTGTTCTTGTCGGAGATTACTGGCTGGTCAAGGCGATGGAACTCATCCTCTGTGATTCCAAGAATGACACGAAGGCAATCAAGATATTCTCAAAGACCCTGAGCGATCTTGCAGAAGGCGAGATGCTTCAGCTACAGAAGGCTCAGAATGGAGATACGGTCGAGGAAGATTATCTCAGGATCATATACAATAAGACGGCTTCTCTTTTTGAGGCGGCGTGCGTTACAGCTGCTTTGTCTGTTGATGCCCCTGCTGAATATATGCAGGCAGCAAAGGACTATGCTGTGGCTCTCGGACTTGCGTTCCAGATCAAGGATGATATTCTCGATTATGACGGAACGGAATCAGTGGGTAAACCTTTGGGTGTGGATATTCTCGAACAGAAGATCACAATGCCTCTTCTTGGAGCTTTGCAGAATGTCTCTAAGGAAGAGCAGGAGAGGGTCCGTACAATGGTGAAGGATATCGTCGGAAAGCCTGAGCTGAGAGATGATATAGTGGCCTTTGTCAAGGCGAATGGAGGCTTGGAATATTCGGTTGTTCGTCTTGAGGAATATGTCGAGGCTGCTGTCAGGGCATTGGATGTCCTGCCTCAGTCAAAGGAAAAGGATTTCCTTGTCAAGCTTGCCATCTATACCGGTAAAAGGGATAAGTAATGAGATTTGCAGAAGTCATAGGTAATGCCGAGGTGGCAAAGGCGCTGGTGTCCATGGCGGACAGCGGCAGGGTGGCACATGCAATGCTCATGTATGAAAACGAGGGATGTGGAGCCTTGGCGCTGGCTTTGGCTTATATTCAATATCTGAACTGCAAGAACCGTCATGATGGAGACTCATGCGGAGAATGTCCCTCATGTCGTCAGATGTCGAAGTTGATACATCCGGATGTTCATTATGTGTTTCCGGTGAACAAAGGCCCTAAGACTTCGGATGACAAGCCCACCTCTGAATCCTATCTGACCTATTGGAGGGAGCTCGCGGTAGCCAATCCGTATTTTGTGGAGGCTGACCTTCAGAGAGCTATCGGAATTGAATCGAAGAACGGCCTCATAGCTGTAGCTGAGGCAAAGAATATAATCAACAAACTGTCATTGACGGCTGTTGCTGACGGTTACAAGGCTGTTGTCTTCTATCTTCCGGAGAAGATGAATCAGGAAACTGCAAACAGACTTCTGAAGATGGTGGAGGAACCGCCTGTGAACACCCTGTTCATCTTTATCACACATGCTCCGGAGAAGGTCCTGCAGACCATCTTTTCGCGTTGCCAGAGCATCAGGGTGCTTCCTTTGACCAAGGATGAGGTGGAGCAGGTGAGGGCTTTGAATCCGTTCGATGACAGTGAAGAGTATAATACGTTCATGGATCTGTTTTCGGATCTTATGAATGCGTTGGTGGCAAAGGACCTGTTGTCTGCACTTGAGTGTGGCGAAGCAGTGGCGGCACTGGAGTCCCGCGAAAAACAGAAAGCTTTTTGTACCTTTGTCTCTGAGTGTTTGAGAAAAATTTTCTTTTTCCAGCAGAACCTGCCTCAGATTGCAGGTGTTTCTGAACAGGAAGAAGCTTTTTATATGAATATGGCCGGACGTTGCGGCAGAAAGTTCTGTTCAAAGTCTGTGGCTGATGTGGAGAAGGTTGTGGCAATGATTGACAGGAATGTAAGTTCCAAGATCCTTTTCACAGACCTTGTCAATAGAATGTTTTTGAATATATGATCGAATCTAAGGAATACGACTGCTCGAGAGGCTGTACTGTAGAGCGTGGCGAGTCAGGCGAAGTTGAGTGCAACTATCGTCAGGGTTGCTGCAAGCTTGAGGTGTATGACTGGCTTCATGGTGTAAACCAGGAGCAGTTCAATGAATTTTTTGAGGTGCGTTTCAAGAATACCCGCAAGGGTATCTATCGCAATGGATCCGGACAGAGCATCAAGACCGGTGATCTTGTGATTGTTGAGGCTGCCAATGGACATGATCTTGGTATCGTGACCCTCGAAGGACCTATCGTGGGTCGCCAGATGAAGTGCAAGAGAGTCAATCCGGAAACATACGAATTCAAGAGAATCTATCGTAAGGCTAAGCTTTTCGATATCGAGAAGTGGCAGGAAGCCATCGCACGTGAGCACGAGACGATGATCCGTTCACGTCAGATTGCTGCAGAGCTTGGTCTTGAGATGAAGATCGGTGATGTCGAGTTCCAGGGCGACGGCACAAAGGCTATCTTCTATTATATCGCGGACGGTCGTGTGGACTTCCGTCAGCTCATCAAGGTCTTTGCCGAGGAATTCCGCATCAGAATCGAGATGAAGCAGATCGGTGCACGTCAGGAGGCGGGCCTGATCGGTGGTCTCGGTGTCTGTGGACGCGAATTATGCTGCTCAAACTATATTTCAAGTTTCCAGTCAATCACAACCTCTGCGGCACGTGTACAGGATCTTTCGCTTAATCCTCAGAAGCTCGCAGGTCAGTGTGGCAAGCTCAAATGCTGTCTCAACTATGAGACTGCTGCATATATGGATGCTCAGTCGCGTATTCCGAAGGTCAATAACCCACTCGAATTTGAGGATGGCCTGGCATATCTGATGAAGACTGATATTCTCCGTGAGGTCATGTATTTCTCTTATGATCCTTCATCGTTGGCAAACCTCTATCCTCTTTATGCTGAGGAGGTTTGGGATATCATCAAGATGAACCGTAACGGTATCAGACCGGAGTCGCTGAAGATGGATGCAGCGCCTGCTGCCCCTGAATTTGTGACGGCAGTCGGAGATGATGCCATCAACCGTTTCGATGAGGCACGCAAGCGCAAGAAGAAGAAAAAATCAGGCAACCGAGGAGGACAGAACCGTGCGGATTCTGCATCTAGGGATGTGCAGAAAGATGCTCCTAAGGAAGGTAATCCTGTTGAGAAACCACGTGGAGAAGAGGGTGGTCAGTCTGGTCAGAAGAGAAGACATAATGACCGCCGTGGTGGTCGTCGCAACGACAAGCCTAAGGCACCAAAAGCAGAATAGTATCAGATGGGAAAAGATAAATTAAGAAAGTTCAGAGAGAACGAGACTTTCCGTTGCATGATTCAGCCGGCAACTTCCGAGGTGTTGAACTGTGATCATCCGTTGAAGGGTAACTGGGGGCGTGATTTCTTCGGAAATGATAATCCGATCATCGTGGAGCTCGGTTGTGGAAAAGGCGACTACACTGTTGACCTTGCAGAGCGTAACCCTGCCTTCAACTATATCGGAGTGGATATCAAGGGTGCCCGTCTGTGGAAGGGAGCCAAGTATGCTGAGGAGCATGGCCTTAAGAATGTGGCATTCTTGAGGACACGTATCGAGTTCATCGAGTCTCTGTTTGCAGCCGGTGAGGTTTCGGAAATCTGGATCACCTTTGCCGATCCTCAGATCGGACGCGAGAAGAAGAGGCTGACTGCGCCGTTGTTCATGAACCGTTATCGCAATTTCCTCAAGCCAGGAGGTATTGTTCATCTTAAGACAGACAGCCGCTACCTTCACGAATACTCGCGTGCCATGGCTGAGCAGAACGGCCTGAAGGTACTTGCTTGCGCAACAGATATTTACGGCGCGGATCGTGAGCGCTTGTATGGGAGCGGCCTTTCGTCACTCTGTGGCCGAGATGCTGTGGATGCCTTGTTTGAGGTCCAGACATTCTATGAGTCTCAGTATCTTGCTCAGGGAATCCAGATCACATATCTTTCATTCCTTGCAGACCATGAAGGCGCCTATATATCTCCGGAGTGGGATGAGGACGCATGGAAGGACGAAAATCATCATTTCGTCATCGCTTCCGGCCTATCAGTTGCTTCGAAATTCTATCCAGAAGCATAGTGCGTACAGCACGCTCAGGAGGCTCAGACCCTAGTCCAGTGGATTGTGATGCCTTTTCGTTCCATTCCGCGGAACCAGGTCATCTGACGTTTTGCAAACTGATGGATGGCAGTCGCAAGCTGTGTGCGCATCTGCTCGAAAGTCAGTTCTCCGATGATGTGCTGGGTGACGAATTTATATTCCAGACCATAGTAGATCAGGTCTTCGGCTGGAATCGGCCTGTGCTCCGGTGCAAGTGCCGGATGAGAACCGTCAATCAGGCCTTTGATTTCTTCCACCATGCCTTCTTCCAATCTTGCATCCAGACGCCTGTCGATGCGTGCATTACGTTCATCGCGGTCTACCAATGTGCCTATATAGTATGTGTTCTTTGGCAGGAAGCTGGTTCTGTTGACCGGATGCTCGGCCTCGAAAATCGCTATCTCAAGTGCACGGATCAGTCTTTTGCGTGTGTCGTAGTCTGTGTTGTTGTGCAAAGGCTTGAGTGATGCAAGCTGAGCGATAAGTTCCTCATCAGACTTCTTTTCCAGTTCGGCTCTCAGCTCCGGGTTGGCAGGCACTTCGGGAAGGGAATAACCGCAGGTTGCAGCCTCGATATATAGACCTGAACCTCCGCAAAGAATCGGGATGCCGTCGCGATCTACGATGTCCTTATATGCCTTTTCGAAATCCCTCTGATATTCAAAGATGTTGTATTTGGTTCCGGCATCTACGATGTCCATCAAGTGATAAGGAATCTCCTCATACTCAGACAGATCCTTTCCTGTTCCGATGTCCATGCCCCTATATACCTGCCTCGAATCAGCTGATATGATTTCAGCCCCCACGTTGTTCCGAGGTTTCGCAGAAGCCGTGGCAATATCCCCAAGCAACGCATTGATCTGGCGTGCAAGCTGTACGGCATAACGGGTCTTTCCCGAAGCTGTCGGTCCAAGTACGCATATCAGGTCAATCTCCCCGTCCAGATATTTGTCAAGGAGTTCTGCCACATTGATTTCTTCAGCTGGCGGGAGTTCCGCCATCGGTGGGATTGGTGTGAAGGGTTTCTTTGCCATAGTTTCGCAAAGATAGTATTTTATCAGGCATTTGAGAAAAAAGCACTACATTTGCAGTCCGTCATCGGATTTAATCCATGGCGACTCGTAAACTGTTAATTATTGAGAATATGCCGAAAGCAAAAAGTAGTGTAGAGATAAAGAACAGAAGGGCCTCGTTCGACTATGAGTTCATCGAGACCTTTCAGGCGGGTATTGTGCTGACCGGCACCGAGATAAAATCTATCAGAGCCGGCAAGGCTTCGCTTGTGGATACGTTCTGTTATTTCAGTGGTAACGAGTTATATGTCAAGAATATGCATATTGCGGAATACTGGTGGGGAAGCTGGGGAAAGCACGACCCTCGCCGTGACCGCAAGCTGCTCCTCAGCCGCAAGGAACTCAATAAGCTTCAGCGCGCAGTCAAGGAGAAGGGTCTCACAATTGTCGGTGTAAAACTTTATATTGCGGACAATGGATATGCAAAGATCCTCATTGCTCTTGCCCGTGGTAAGAAGGAATATGACAAGCGAGCTTCCATCAAGGAGAAGGATCTTCGCCGCGAGATGGAAAGAATATAGTCTTATCAAGCTCAGCTATATAAGGAAAGTGCTCCTGAAACCCGAGATTTGTGGGTGCCAGGAGCACTTTTCTACATGTGATGCTTTCGTTGCTTAGAGCTTGAAGGCCTCGCGGATCATGTCAACTGAGTCGAGGAGCTCCCAGCCGAAGAACTGAACGAGTTCCTGAACATACTTGCCGTCGCGGCGGATCGCTACAGTTGCCTTGTATGGGTCGCGGCCTACGTGACCGTATGATGCAGTTGGTTCGTAGATAGGCTTCTTGAGACCGAACTTCTCGATGATCTTAGCTGGACGAAGGTCGAAGAGCTCGTTGATCTTAGCTGCGATCTCTGCGTCAGTAAGACCGTTAGCTGCTGTGCCATAAGTGTTTACAAAGATGCTGAGAGGCCTTGCAACACCGATTGCATATGAAACCTGAACGAGCATTTCACGTGCAACGCCGGCTGCCACCATGTTCTTAGCTATGTAGCGTGAAGCATAAGCTGCAGAGCGGTCAACCTTTGAAGGGTCCTTACCTGAGAAGGCTCCACCACCGTGTGCGCCCTTTCCGCCGTATGTGTCAACGATGATCTTGCGGCCGGTAAGACCTGTGTCACCGTGAGGACCACCGATCACGAACTTGCCAGTTGGGTTCACATGAAGGATATGATCACCCTGGAAGAGAGCTGCAGTCTCCGGTGCAAGTGACTCAACAAGCATAGGGATAAGGATGTTCTGAACGTCCTCGCGGATCTTTGCCTGCATAGCCTGGTCAACGCGGTCCTGGCCGAACTGAGCGCAGCCGTCTGCGTAGCTCATATTGCCGAGAGAAGCTGGAGTGAACTCGTCGTGCTGAGTTGAAATCACGATTGTGTGCACGCGTACAGGCTTATTTGTCTCGCCGTCGTACTCGATTGTGAACTGTGACTTTGAGTCAGGACGAAGATATGGCATAAGTTCAGGCTGCTGCTTGCGGATCTTAGCAAGAAGGAGAAGCGCCTGATGCGAAAGTGCGAGTGGAAGAGGCATATACTCCTCTGTGTCGCAACATGCATAACCGAACATCATACCCTGGTCGCCGGCACCCTGAGCGTCAGCATCCTCACCGACAACACCACGGTTGATATCCACGCTCTGCTCGTGAAGAGCTGAAAGGATACCGCATGAATTGCCGTCGAACATATATTCTGCCTTGTTGTAACCGATCTTGTTGATGACGCGGCGTACTGTCTTAGGAATATCTACGTATGCGTCCTCTGAGCGGACCTCACCGCCTACCACTACGAGACCTGTGCTGCAGAATGTCTCGCAAGCGACCTTGGATTCTGGATCCTGACGAAGGAACTCGTCGAGGATTGCATCGGAAATCTGGTCCGAAACCTTGTCTGGGTGTCCCTCTGACACCGATTCTGATGTAAATAAGTAGTTCATATATTCAAATGTTTTATTTTCGTTCATGTCGGGGCAAAACAAAAGCCCCACAAGAATGCGGAGCCAACACAAAAACACAAAACATAGATATATTTTAGCATTTTTTTAAGTGGTTGCAAGCAGCCAAATCTCTCCACATTCCGCTCAGTAAACCAACGGGTTCCTGATTTTTTTCGGGCTGCAAAGATACATAAAAAATCAATATTGCAAAACCTCGGAAAAATTTCTTGTTAAAATGCTGTTACTGTGGTGTTAAAAGTTGTTACGCTGGGCTTTTAAATCAAGAAAAAATGCTATCTTCGCGCATCAAAAAATTTTTACAACTATTATTAATCAACTAAATCGTTATGAAACAAACAATTAAGTGTCTAATTGCTGCCTTTGCGGCAATGCTTATGAGCGTAGCTGCCTTTGCACAGGTGACTACATCTGCTCTGGGTGGACGTATTGTTGACGCTGACGGTCAGCCAGTGGTTGGTGCTGCAGTAGTAGCTACTCACGAGGCTTCAGGTACCGTTTACGGCGTTGTTACAAACAATGACGGACGTTATGCCATCAACGGTATGCGTGCCGGTGGTCCTTACAAGGTAGAGTTCTCTTGCCTTGGTTATCAGCCTGTCACTTACACAGACCTCACTCTTCAGCTCGCTGAGACATTCGCTCTCAACGGAACTTTGAATGAGGATTCTGAAATGCTTGGTGAGGCAATGGTAATCGCAGCATCTTCATCTAAGTTCGCTGCAGAGAAGATGGGTTCTGCAACAAACATCTCAAGCAATGAGATCGCATCTATCCCAACTGTAAGCAGAAGCATCACTGACGTAACACGTCTTTCACCATATGGTGGTAACGGTATGAGCTTCGCAGGTGCTGACGGTCGTACAGCTAACTTCACAGTGGACGGTGCGAACTTCAACAACAACTTCGGTCTTAGCTCAGCTCTCCCAGGTGGCGGTAACCCAATCTCTATCGATGCAATCGAGGAAATGCAGGTGGTTATCTCTCCTTACGATGTTCGTCAGACTAACTTCATCGGTGGTGGTGTCAACGCTATTACCAAGTCAGGTACAAACACTCTCAAGGGTTCTGCATACGTATATCACCGTAACGAGAACATGCGCGGTAACGTAGCTGCTGGTCAGGAAGTTGCTGGTGCACGTGACAAGGATCGTAACACAACTTACGGTTTCACTCTCGGTGGTCCTATCATCAAGAACAAGCTCTTCTTCTTCGTTAACGCTGAGTACTCTACAATCCCTACAGTGGTTAACAGATGGAGAGGTTCAGTTGACGGTGTTGCAAATCCAGACGCATACATCTCTCGTACAACTCTCGAGGACCTCGAGAAGGTTTCAAACTTCGTGAAGGAGAAGTATGGATATGACACAGGTTCATGGACTGACTATCCTGCAACTGAGAGCAACATGAAGCTCCTCGCTCGTCTCGACTGGAACATCAACGACGCTAACAAGCTCGCTATCCGTTACAACTACACCCTCAACCAGGGTTGGAACTCAACTAACGGTTCTTCAATGGACGGTGGTTCACGTTCTGCATACAGCCGTCTTTCACAGTACGGTATGGCATACGCTAACTCACTCTATTCAATGGATAACCTCGTGAGCACAGTGTCAGTTGACCTCAACAGCCGTATCAGCGACAACCTCTCAAACCAGTTCCTCGCAACTTACTCTAAGCTTGATGACATGCGTGGTACTAACTCAGCTGATTTCCCATTCATCGACATCCGTAACGATGACGGCAGCTCAGTTCTTCCATACATCTCACTCGGTTACGAGCTCTTCACTTGGAACAACGGTGTTCACAACACTAACATCAACATCAAGGATGACCTCACATACTATGCAGGTAACCACAAGTTCACTGCAGGTGTAAACTACGAGTATCAGATGGCCGACAACTCATACATGAGAAACGGTACAGGTTACTATCGTTACAAGAGCCTTGATGACTTCTTTGCAGGCGCAGCTCCTGAGGTTGTATGTCTTACTTACGGTTACGACGGTGAGGCTAACCCTGCAGCTCGCGTAAGATTCCACAAGGCTGGTATCTATGGCCAGGATGAGTGGAACGTAAACGATAACTTCAAGCTCACAGCTGGTCTTCGTCTCGACGGTCTCTTCTTCGACAACCAGGACCTCGTTCGCAATAACGCAGTATATGATCTTCACTATGGTGAGGGTGCATGCTCACTTGTTACCAACGAGAAGGGTGAAGTATTGAGAAATGAGGCAGGTCAGTATATCAATGCTGATGGTCAGGTTATCGATGATTGCGAAGGCGGACACATCGACACTGGTAAGTGGCCTACTTCTGCGATTACAGTTTCTCCACGCGTAGGTTTCTCTTGGGATGTATTCGGAAACAACTCTCTCAAGGTTCGTGGTGGTACAGGTCTCTTCTCAGGCCGTCTTCCACTCGCATTCTTCACCAACATGCCTACTAACTCAGGTATGGTGCAGTACCAGGCTAAGCTTAACGGCGACGGCAAGAACGGTGGTGTGAAGACTGACATGAGCCAGTTCGCTGGTGGTATCCTCAAGCGTGAGGAGCTTCTCGCAAAGCTTCTTGATCTCGGTTATCCAAACCAGATTTCTCCAGACATGGGTACTCTTCCTGCTGAGATCTCAGCTGTAGCTTCTAACTTCAAGATGCCACAGGTTTGGAAGACCTCACTCGCTCTCGATTATAACTTCCCAACTTCATTCCCATTCTCAATCAGCGCTGAGGGTATCTTCAACAAGACTGTGAACGGTGTTGTTCTCCGTGACTGGAGCGTAAAGAGCGCTGACGGATTCGCAAGACTCAACGGTGCTGACAATCGTCCACTCTACCAGGACTACCAGAAGCAGTATCTTGTATGGCAGGATGGCAAGGATGGTGCAGAAGGAAAGCTTGTTTCTAAGAACATGCCTTCAGCATATATGCTTGAGAACACTAACCGCGGTTACGGTTACTCAGGTACATTCACTGTAAATATGCGTCCTATCCCTGAGCTCTCACTCATGGCTGCATATACTCACACAGTATCTAAGGAGCTTACTGGTATGCCAGGTTCAAACGCTTCTTCAGTATTGAACTACATCGGTACAGTATATGGTCCTAACGATCCAGGTCTCCACAACTCAGAGTATGTTACTCCAGACCGCGTTGTCGCTTCTGTAACAATCAACGACAAGAGCAACAACCATTTCAGCTTCATCTATGAGGGATGGAGAGGTGGTGCAAACTACTCTTACATGACTGCAAACGATATGAACGGTGACGGTTACAACTATGACCTCATCTACATCCCAACAGATGAGCAGGTTGCTAACGGTGACTTCAGATTCGTTTCAGAGGCAGATGCTACACGTTTCATGGACTATGTTCACGCTGACAAGTACCTCAGCAAGAACCAGGGTAAGTATGCTGAGTCATACAGCGTTTACTCTCCTTGGACTCACAGAGTGGACTTCAGCTACAAGCACGACTTCAAGATCAAGGCTGGTAAGACAACTAACACTCTCCAGCTCAATGTTGACTTCCAGAACATCCTTAACCTCTTCAACTCTAACTGGGGCGTTTCTAAGTACATGAACCCAGAGCTTGGTGAGGGCCGCATCCTTAAGTATGAGGGTATGGACAAGGACGGTTACGCAACATTCTCTGTTCCATCTGCAGTAAGCACTTCAACTCAGCAGTGGATTCCATCAATCGGAATCGGTCAGTGCTGGTACGCTTCTGTTGGTATCAAGTATATGTTTAACTAATAAATAGTCAGGAATAATATGAAACTTAGAAATATTTTCACAGCTCTTGCAGCGGCAGCTCTTGCTTTTGTAGGTTGCCAGGAGGAGGAGCGATTCCTTGATGAGGTGCAGGTTTCTCAGTCAGTCGTTGCTATTGACGTAGCTGGCGGCCAGGTTGAGGTAACTGTATCTGCAAATGACGCTTGGGAGATCGTAGGTCTTCCTGAGTGGGCTAAGGCATCAGCACTTGCTGGTGAGGCAGGTGATCATGTGGTAACTTTCTCTGCCGAGGCAACAACAGAGACTCGTGAGGCAGTATTCTATATCAATGTAGGTGAAGCTCAGCAGGTGATGAACATTCTCCAGATGGCTGAGAAGGTTGAACTTCCTTTCACAGATTGTGCTACAGTACTCAAGGACAACGCTGTTGGTACTGTTTACAAGTGTAAGGGTACTATCACTGACCTTACTAACTACGACAAGTATGGCTGCTTCTACATCAACGATGGTACAGCTACCGTATATGTTTATGGTTCAATGAACCCTACAGCATTCAAGCCTGAGGTTGGTGATATCATCTCATTCGAGGGTCCTTGGACTTCATACGGCAACTTCGACGACGTGACTATCCTCGGTCTTGAGAAGTCACTCATCAAGTTCGAGAAGATGTTCCCTGCAGAACCACTTCCACTTGACGGTGGTGTTGCAACTGTTCTCCTTACAGTTAAGGAGGGTGAACTTGAGATCGTTATCCCTGAGGATGCAGCATGGCTTACAGCTGGTGAGCCTGAGACACTCGGCGGAATGACAAGCGTAGAGCTCACTGCAGCTGCTAACGATGGTGGCGCACGTTCAACAACTGTCACTTTCAAGGTTAACGTTGGCGGCAAGGACTACCTCGCAATGGCTACAGTTGAGCAGCTCGGTGCTATCGCTAAGGTTTCTGTAGCAGACTTCCTCGCTGCATCAGAGGGTACAGCTCTCTATGAGCTCACTGGTGTTGTGAAGAACCTCGCTAATACAACTTACGGTAACTTCGACCTCGTAGACGCTACTGGTTCAGTATATGTATATGGTCTTACAGGTGCTGGTGCAGTAGGAAGCAACGACAAGTCATTCGCTTCACTCGGAATCAACGAGGGCGACGTAATCACTATCGTAGGTACAAGAGCTTCTTACAAGGAGACTCCACAGGTGGGCGGTACTGCTTACCTCGTTTCACACGATGTGGCTGCTACTGTATCAACAGTTGCTGACTTCCTTGCACAGCCAGTTGCTGCTGACAAGTGGTACAAGCTTACTGGTACTATCTCTAACATCACAGGTCCAGAGTATGGTAACTTCGATCTTGTTGATGAGACAGGTTCAGTATATGTCTATGGTCTTACATCTGCAAAGGTGGCTAAGAACGACAAGTCATTCCCTAGCCTTGAGCTTGCAGAAGGTGATAAGATCACTATTGTTGGTACAAGAGCAGACTACAAGGGTGCCTCACAGGTTGGTGGTCCAGCTTACTTTGTAACAAAGGTGGTTGAGGAGTAATCTGAAATTGCTAAATAAAATTTCCGGTGGCCCTGGTTCCTACCAAGGTCGCCGGATTTTTTATGCCATGCTTGTTGGGTAATATAGATTGAACTGGTGGGAAGACGGAAGAATTTTTGTAGATTTGCGAATATAATATAGGTAGTAATTAAATATATAATATATGACTAAGATTCAGACAGTAGGTGTCCTCACTTCAGGAGGTGATGCACCGGGAATGAATGCGGCAATCAGAGCCGTGACCAGAGCTGCAATTTCAAGCGGTTGGAAGGTCAAGGGTATTTATCGCGGATGGGAGGGTCTTCTCAACAACGAGATCAAGGACTTTACATCTGAGAGCGTCAGCGGAACAATCAATCGTGGTGGTACAATCCTCAGAACAGCCAGAAGCAAGGGCTTCATGAGCGAGGAAGGACGTGCCAAGGCTTATGAGAACATCAAGGCTCACGGAATCGATGCCCTTATCGTGATCGGAGGAAACGGCTCCCTCGCCGGTGCTCAGGTTATCGCTTCGGAATATGATATTCCATGTGTCGGACTTCCTGGAACCATTGACAATGACCTTTATGGAACTGACACCACAATCGGATACGATACTGCCCTCAATACAATCATGGACTGTGTGGACAAGATCCGTGATACAGCCAACTCACACAACAGAATCTTCTTTGTGGAGGTGATGGGCCGCGATGCCGGTTTCCTTGCTCAGAATGCTGCAATTGCAACTGGTGCGGAAGCCGCAATCATCCCAGAGGACAGGACAGATGTCGACCAGCTGGCTTCGTTCATCGAGCGTGGTGTCCGCAAGAGTAAGAATAGCTCGATCGTTCTTGTGTCAGAGAGCAAGAAGGACGGATCTGGCGGAGCTCAGTATTATGCAGACCGTATTATTCACGAGTATCCTGAGTTTGAAGCTCGCGTGACAATCCTCGGCCACCTTCAGCGTGGTGGTATCCCAACAGCCAATGACCGTATTCTTGCCAGCCGTCTGGGAGTTGCTGCAATCGAAGCACTCAAGGATGGTCAGCGCAACATCATGGTCGGTGTGAAGAATGACCAGATTGTATATGTTCCTTTCAATAAGGCTATCCGCATCGATAAGCCGATCGACCGTGAACTCATCAACGTATTGAACGTACTTTCGATTTAATTGATATACATTAACCACAATCAACACAATGAAAAATATCCTACTCGTTTTCAGTCTGCTGTTGTCAATAACGGCATTCTCTCAGACTAAAGAGTTTGCTCAGTCTTTGAAATTATCAGACTATAAGCCGCGTTCGGTCTTCAAACTTCAGGAAGACGGAATCACCCAGGCTGCTTATCCCGTGACAGATATGCACTCGCATGCGTATGTGGACTCTGTTGAAGAACTTCAGCAGTGGCTTAGGGATATGGATGCCAACAATATCGAAAGGGTTGTTGTCCAGACTAAAGCATACGGTGAGGAGTTTGACCGTCTCTATGATTTGTATAAAGGTGTATCCGACAGGTTCATACTTTGGTGCGGTATCGACATGTCGTCATGGGGAACTCCGGATTTCCCTGCAGCAGCGGTGCGTGAGCTGGAAAGATGCTGGCGCAAGGGTGCAAGAGGAGTAGGAGAGTTGATTGACAAGGGACTCGGTGAGAGAGCTTCGTGCAAGGTTGCCGAGCCTGGCCTTCATTTCAATGACGATCTTTTTGTTCCGATATTCGCCAAGTGTGCTGAACTTGGCATGCCTGTAAGCTGCCATGTGTCGGATCCAGTGTGGATGTATGAGGAACTGGATGAACATAATGATGGATACATGAACGCAGCCCACTGGAAAATTGATACCTCAATTCCAGGCACACTGACACAGAGTGAACTTGTGGCAACCATGGAGGAGGCATGCGTAAAGAATCCGAACACAACATTCGTCGCATGTCACTTGTTGAATATATCTCATGATTATGAGTCTCTGGCAGAGGTGCTGGACAGACATCCTAATCTCTATATAGATAATTCGGCACGTCACCTGGAGACTGCCGCCACACCTCGTGCAACAAAGGCATTCTATGAGAAATATGCGGACAGGATCGTGTTCGGAACCGACAATAACCCGTCTTCAAGCCTCTATGCCCTCGAATGGCGTATCCTTGAATCTGACGATGAGCATTTCTATCATGCCGGCATGTCGTATCACTGGCCGCTTCATGGTCTTGATCTGAGCAACGAAGTGCTTGAGAAGATCTATACCCTCAACCCAGCGAAAATTCTTGGTCCCGTAGGAGCGCCGAAGCAGCTTGATGTCAAGATGCTCGATGGAGAGAAATGGTGGGGTTCAGTGACAGATCTTGGAAACATCATGCCTTTTGACAAGGATACAAAGGTCCGTTTCAACCATCAGACTCAGAACTTCAACAACCAGACAACTCCGCTTCTTGTTTCCAACAAGGGTAGATATATCTGGAGCGACAGCCCGTTTGCTGCCGTGATCAAGGATGGTGTCATCAGTCTTAAGGCTGCAAGGGGCACAATAGAACTCGTAGAGGCTGGAGCAACTTTGAAGGATGCTTTCTGTGCTGCATCTAAAGCACATTTCCCAGCTTCAGGAACGGTTCCACCTGAACTTTTCTTCTCAGTTCCTCAGTATAACACGTGGATCGAGCTTGTATATAATCAGAATCAGGCCGACATCATGAAGTATGCCCGCAGCATCGTTGATAATGGTTTTCCTACAGGTATCCTTATGATTGATGACAACTGGCAGAAATATTACGGAAACTTTGAATTCCGTCCAGACAGATTCCCTGATCCAAAGGGCATGGTGGACGAACTGCACGCAATGGGCTTCAAGGTGATGCTTTGGATTTCGCCGTTTGTCTCACCGGACAGCCAGGAATATCGTTTCCTTCGCAGAAAGGGCTATCTCGTAAAGAATGCAGATGGTTCAGCTCCGGCAATCCTTGACTGGTGGAATGGTTTGAGCGCATGCTATGACTTCAGTAATCCTGAGGCTTTCGAATATTTCACTAATATATTAATAGGTATGCAGGAGGAATTCGGCATTGACGGATTCAAGCTGGATGCCGGCGACCCAGAGCGTTACCAGGCTAAGGACATCATGCCGTTCGATGGCAAGTCTTTCGATACTGAGCAGACCGAGCTCTGGGCAAAAATGGGTCTTCAGTTCCCATACAATGAGTTCCGTGCATGCTGGAAGATGGGTGGCCAGGCCTTGGTTCAGCGTCTTGGTGACAAGGAATATTCTTGGGATGGTGTTGCAAGACTGGTTCCTTCAATGATTTCAGCAGGTCTTCTCGGTCATGCGTTCACTTGCCCTGATATGATCGGCGGAGGACAGTTCGGCAGCTTCATCGATATCGATCAGGATAAGTTCGACCAGGCACTCATCGTGCGTTCATGCCAGATCCACTCTATGATGCCTATGATGCAGTTCTCTGTCGCTCCTTGGAGAATCCTCAGCGCCGAGAATCTCGAGATCTGCAAGAAATACGCTCTTCTCCATCAGGAAATGGGTGCATATATATTAAAGTGTGCAGAATATTCAGCTCAGACAGGTGAGCCGATTGTCCGTGCTATGGATTATGCCTTCCCAGGTCAGGGATTCGAGGAGTGCAACGATCAGTATATGCTCGGCGATGAGATCCTTGTGGCTCCGGTAATGGATACAGGTCTGTCACGCACTGTCAAATTGCCTAAGGGCAAGTGGCAGGATGAGAACGGCAAGGTATATAAGGGCGGAAAGACATATACAATCGATGTTCCGTTTGACCGACTTCCTCGATTTACCCGTAAATAATATACCTATATTATATATATAGCATCCCCGGCACGTGCCGGGGATTTTTTGCGCCTGCCCGTATCTCGTTGATATCTAGTAAAATTTGGTCAAACCGAAAATTATTCTTATCTTTGCCGCCCCTATGTAGTGTAGGGATCGCACAAATTATTAAGTATTAACCATTTAACAGTACAAGATGGACACACAGAGCTACAAGACTGTATCACTCAAAGCTGGTGATATCAAGAAAGAGTGGGTTGTTATCGACGCAACTGATCTCGTGCTCGGCCGTCTTTCTGCTAGAATCGC
>JAZKYT010000055.1:0-12257 GCA_045612265.1 Candidatus Cryptobacteroides sp. | reverse complement strand
TGAATATGCTCATCTAACATGCAAAGATATATTCTTTCTTGGAAGTTTCATAATAATTCGATACTTTTGTTTGCTTGAAATTTTGAAACAAATATCGTTATGAGCACATACAAACGCGTTCTTTTGAAATTGAGCGGTGAGAGCCTCGGAGGCCCCGCTGGAAAAGGTATTGATGAGAACTGGCTTGCAGCTTATGCTGAGGAAGTGGCAGAGGCAGTGAAGAATGGTCTTCAGGTTGCCATCGTCATCGGAGGAGGTAACATCTTCCGCGGTCTTCAGGGTGTGGGCAAGGGATTCGACAGAGTGAACGGTGACAAGATGGGTATGCTTGCGACTGTGATCAACTCTCTTGGTCTTTCAATGGCAATCCGTTCAGCAGGTGTTGAGGCTGAAGTGTTCACTGCAACTCCAATGATGCCTGTGGCTCGTTACTACATGAGGGACGACGCTGTGGCTGTGATGGAAAGAGGTGGCGTTGCCCTCATCGCAGGTGGTACAGGTAATCCATATTTCACAACTGACTCAGGTGCTGCTCTTCGCGCTCTCGAAATCGGAGCAGATGCACTTCTCAAGGGAACCCGCGTTGACGGCGTATATACAGCTGACCCTGAAAAGGACCCTACAGCAGTCAAGTATGAGGAACTCACCTTTGACAAGGCTATCGAGGACCGTCTCAAGGTCATGGACCAGACAGCGTTCGCGCTTTGCCGCGAGGGCAATATGCCAATCATCGTATTCGATATGAATCAGAAGGGTAACCTCACCAAGCTCGTAAAGGGTGAGAAGGTGGGAACTCTCGTACATGTATAAATATTAAATCTGATATATTATGATCGCAAAAGCTAAAGAAATTCTGACAGGCGCAAAGGATAAGATGGCGCATGCTGTCACTCATCTCGATGAGGAACTCAAGACATATCGTGCCGGTAAGGCTAATCCGCTCGTATTCAACTCAGTGATGGTTGACTACTATGGCAGCCCTACTCCGATCCCACAGGTTGCTTCAGTGACTACTCCAGATGCCAAGACTCTTATGCTCCAGCCATGGGAGAAGAAGATGATCCCGCTCATCGAGAAGGCTATCATCGACGCAAACCTCGGTTTCACTCCTTCTAACAACGGTGAGAGCATCCGCTGCACTATCCCGCCTCTTACTGAGGAGCGTCGTAAGGAACTCATCAAGAAGGCTAAGGCAGCTGGTGAGACTGCAAAGGTGAGCGTACGTAATGCTCGTCGTGATGCAATCGAGCTCCTCAAGAAGGCTCAGAAGGAAGGTATGCCTGAGGATGTTCAGAAGGATCACGAGCAGCTCGTTCAGAAGGAGACTGACGCTTTCACAAAGAAGGTAGATGAGCTCGTATCAGCAAAGGAAAAGGAAATCATGACTGTGTAATTCCAAATAAGTTTCCTATATTTGTAACTGTCCGGTGTTTCATCGGACAGTTTTATTTTTGTAAAAGGGATTATGAAGAACTTAGGAGTAATAGGTCTTGGACTCATAGGTGGATCCATGGCGATTGACCTTAAACGTAAAGGCTTTGCCCAGACAATATTGGGCGTGGATGCGGATCCGGTGAATGCGGCTGCAGCTGAGAAGATCGGACTTGTGGACAAGGTGGTCTCTCTTGATGAGTGTGTGGATCAGAGTGATGTCATCATATTGGCAGTTCCTGTGGATGCTGCCTTGAAGCTTTTGCCGATGATCCTTGACCGTTTTGAGCAGACAGGAGCGAAGGATAAGCTGGTGATGGATGTGTGCTCGACAAAGGAGCATCTTTCGCGCAGCGTGAAGTATCATGCCAGGAGAAAGATGTATGTAGCTTCGCATCCGATGTCCGGAACAGAGTATAGTGGCCCTTGGGCGGCTCTGCCAGGACTTTTCGAAGGCCGCGCATGCATCATCTGTGATTCGGAGGAGTCTGACAGAAAGGCTGTGAAGGTGGTTGAAGATCTTTATACCACTCTTAATATGAGAGTCCTTTATATGAATTCTTCAAATCACGATGTTCACACAGCTTATGTGTCTCATGTGTCTCATGTGATCTCATTTGCTCTTGCGCAGACGGTTCTTGAGAAGGAAAAGGATGAGAAGCATATTTTTGACCTTGCATCGGGAGGTTTTTCATCGACTGTCCGTCTTGCAAAGAGTGGAGCGGATATGTGGACTCCGATTCTCCTTCAGAACAGTGACAATGTCCTTCGTGTGATGGATACATATCTGGATAAGTTGAAGGCTTTCCGTGACGCGATCGAGGATGGAGATGAGGAGGCTGTCCGTGAACTGATCCAGGATGCTAACCGCATCAGAAGAATAATCAGATAGATATAAAACGACTATTATGGCATCAAAGAAGTTGGAACTTGTGTCCCTTTATGAATGGGGCATGTTCACAGAGCCAAGGCCAAGCGTAGTGGCAGGACCTTGCAGCGCGGAGACAGAGGAGCAGGTGATGGAGACCGCTAAAGGTTTGAGAGAGTTGGGAATCAATGTGTTCCGTGCCGGTATATGGAAGCCCCGCACTCATCCGGGATCATTTGAGGGCGTTGGAGCCTCGGGTCTGAAATGGATGCAGAGAGCTAAGAAGGAATATGGCTTGAAGATCGCAACTGAAGTGGCGAGCGAGAAGCATGTGTTCGAGTGCCTGAAATATGGGGTTGACCTTGTGTGGCTTGGAGCGCGCACAACTGCCAATCCTTTCCTTGTGCAGGAGATCGCTGATGCTTTGAAAGACACCGATATTCCAGTGCTTGTAAAGAATCCCGTGAATCCTGATATCGACCTTTGGATAGGTGCTTTGGAGCGTCTCAACCGTGCTGGTATCAAGAAGCTTGGAGTTATCCATAGAGGTTTCTCGACTGTTGACAAGATAAAGTACCGTAACGATCCGCAGTGGCAGATGGCTATCGAGCTCCGCAGCCGTTATCCTGAACTCCCGTTCTTTGTGGATCCAAGCCATATGGCTGGCTGCAAGGACTATATACGTGATCTTAGCCAGAGATCTCTCGATCTGGGTTTTGAGGGACTTATGATTGAGTCTCACTGTAATCCTTCCTGTGCGCTCAGCGATGCAAAGCAGCAGCTGACTCCTGCGGAACTTAGGGATTTGTTGGAGAACCAGATTACTGTGAGAGATTCTGATTCGGATTCAAAAGAGTGGAAGGAAAATATCGACCAGCTTCGCGCCAAGATCGATATCCTTGATGAGAACCTCCTTTATACACTGGGCGCTAGAATGAAGGTCAGCCAGAAGATCGGCGAATACAAGAAGAATAGCAATGTGGCTATCCTTCAGACGTCAAGATGGGATGAAGTGCTTGCAAAAGTGGTTGCAAAGGGTGCCGAATACGGACTACCGGAAGACTTTCTGAAAGAAGTCTTCAATGCTATCCATGAGGTTTCAGTGGAGATACAGAATCAGGTTATTTCAGGAAACCAGTCAGAATAGATGTAAATACCTGCTTGTCCTCTTCCGAGAGGAAGGCGGTCTTGATAGGGGTGTAGAACATACGTTGCTTAAGGTTGTCAGGGAGTTTCTTGCAGTCGCGGACTCTCTGACAATCTTTTTCTGTTGTCATCACAACTGAAGTAGGGAAGGCCCTGGACTCGCTGCAGATCTTGTTCATGTCTGAACGTGAGAACTTGTGGTGATCCGCAAAGTCATAGTGACGTACGATCTTGTATGTGCTGCTGAGATAGTGTCTCAAAGGCATGTCGTTGGCAATTCCTGAGAAAAGGATCAGGCGCTGCGCATATACATATCTTGGGTCTCCTTCAGGGAACACAGCTTCAGGTGTGTCGTATGTGACGGTTGTGAAGAAAACGAACTGCCTGCGTCCGTCCTTGCGGAAGCCCATGCAGAGCGAAGCGTCATATTTATGGATGCCGAGAGCCTCTGCCCATGAACATTTCTGCCATGCATTCATGTCCTGAGGGCACTTTGTGACTACAAGAATCTCTGCATCTGAGATTCTTTCAGGAAGGTCTCTGAGTTTGCCCAGTGGCATGAGATGATCCTTGAATGTCGGTCTTTCGTGGTTGACCAGAAGAATTGAGACGGTCGGTTTGATTGACCTGTGCTGATATGCGTCGTCAAGGATGATGAGGTCTGCAGCCGGCATGTCCTTGTCCTTGCATTTGCGGGCTTTCTTCGATGTCTGAAGCTTTTCCGGATGGCAGAGGAAGTCGCAGCCCTGAAGTCTGTTATTGTCCACGGCTACAGTGATCTGAGGGAACTTGCTCTTGATCTGCATAGGTTCGTCACCGTATTCCTTTGCCGTTCCATCCATTGTGACCTGCTGGAATCCCCTGGTCTTCCTTTTGTATCCTCTTGAAAGAACCGCCAGATTCTTCTGTCCCCACTCAGGGTGCTCAAGAAGGGTGCGCAGAAGCATCTCCGTGTGCGGAGTCTTGCCGGTGCCGCCTACGGTGATGTTGCCCACACAGATTGTGGGAACATCAGCCTTCGCAACCTTGCGCAGACCGTGGTCGAACATGAAATGCCTGAGTTTCAGGCTTGCCCAATATGGAAAAAGAAGTATCTGGTTGATCATGGTTTATACGTTATATACATTTCCGGCCATCGGCGCCTCGAAGTCTCCCCAGCGCTCCGCGATGCTGTCAAGTGTTGCGAACAGTTCTGCCGGGTCGTTAAGTGTCACAAGTTTAAGTCTGGTTTCCTTGAAGTCCGGAAGTCCCTTGAAGTAGCATGAAAGGTGACGTCTCATTTCAAGAACTCCCACACGGTCTCCCTTGATTTCCAATGACTTGGCAAGATGCCTCTTGGCTAATGCCACTCTGTCTTCAACACTCATCTGCGGGAGGAGTTCACCGGTCTGAAGATAATGCTTGATTTCCTTGAATATCCATGGGTGGCCGTAAGTCGCGCGTCCGATCATGATGGCATCCACTCCGTATCTGTCGAAATATTCCTTGGCCTTCTGCGGCGAGTTGATGTCTCCGTTTCCGATGATAGGGATATGCATGCGCGGGTTTTCCTTCACCTTGCCGATCAGCGTCCAGTCCGCTTCGCCCTTATACATCTGGCAGCGTGTGCGGCCATGGATTGTAAGGCCCTGGATTCCCACATCCTGGAGTCTCTCGGCCAGCTCGACAATGATCTTTGAGTCCTCATCCCAGCCAAGTCTGGTCTTCACGGTCACCGGAAGCTTCACTGCCTCCACCACCTGACGGGTGATCTCCACCATCTTGTCCGGTTCCCTCATCATTCCGGAGCCGGCACCTCGTCGTGCGATCTTGCTCACAGGGCAGCCGAAGTTGATGTCCACAAGGTCTGCACCGTGGCCTCCAGCAATCTCTGCTGCCTGTTCTGCCATTTTCGCTGCGTCCACCATCGCCTCGGGAATGTTTCCGTAGATCTGGATTCCGATAGGTGCCTCATAGTCATAAGTAACGAGTTTCTCCAGAGACTTGCGGGCATCACGGATCAGTCCATCTGAAGAGATGAACTCCGTATACATCATATCTGCACCGAACTCCTTGCAAATGAAACGGAAGGATGCGTCAGTCACATCCTCCATAGGCGCCAGAAACAGCGGCCTGTCACCCAATTCTATATTACCGATATTCATATATGCTGCAAAAATAACATGAAACTGCGGAATATCTCTCATTTTTCCATATTTCCGTCACAGATATTAATGGTATTTGATTATTTTTGTGGGAATGGCACTGGCTATGAAAATAATACACACATCTATGAAAAGAATTTTACTATCAATTGCAATCATCATGACTGCTGTTTCATGTAACGTCAATCCGTTTTTGACATCGTGGGAGACCCCTTATGGTATTCCTGATTTCACTCAGGTAAAGGAGAAGCACTATCTTCCTGCCGTTGAGGCTGGTATCGCTCAGCAGACTGCCGAGATCAAGGCTATCATCAACAATACCGATGCCCCTACTTTCGAGAATGTGGTCGAGGCTTATGAGTGCTCAGGCGCTATCCTTGACAGGGTGGTGGGTGTGCTCTTCAATCTTGCTGAGACAGACGGCACAGAGTCGCTTCAGAAGATCGTGGAGAAGGTTCTTCCTAAGCTCTCAGCTCATTCGGACGATATTTTCATGAATCCTGCATTCTTCGCTAAGGTGGAGGTCCTCTACAAGGATATCGACAACCTTGCTTTGGGCAGAGAGCAGGAGATGGCTTTGAAGAAGCTGTATGACGGTTTTGTGAAGAATGGTGTGGCTCTTAATGAGGCAGACCAGGCTCGCATGAGAGAGATCAATATGGAACTTTCTTCGCTTTCAAACACTTTCGGAAATATGCTTCTTGCCGAGAACAATGCTTTCGCTGAGGAGTTTGGCGTGGCAATTTCTGAGTACGGCGGAGCAATGGCTTCGACTGAGGACCGCGCTCTTCGTGAAAGAATGTTCAAGGCCTATGCTTCACGTGGTAACAATGGCAATGAGAACGATACAAAGGAGCTTATCATGAAGATGATGGCTCTCCGCATCGAGAAGGCAAAGCTTCTTGGATATGAGAATCCTGCTCAGATGATTCTTGCAGACAAGATGGCCGGTAATCCTGAGGCTGTGGATACATTCCTTGCAGGAATCATGGCACCAGCTGTAAAGAAGGCAAAGGCTGAGATCGTGGATATGCAGGCTGTGATGGATGCCGACATCGCCGCAGGTCTCCTTCCTGCCGGCTCTAAGATCGAGCCATGGGACTGGGCATATTATGCAGAGAAGGTGCGCAAGGCAAAGTATGCTCTTGATGAGGAGCAGACCAAGCCATATTTCCAGATGGAGAATGTCCGTCAGGGCGTGTTCGACCTTACAACAAAGCTCTATGGCCTCCAGTATGAGAAACTTGAGAATATTCCTACATATCATCCTGATGTTGAGGGTTTCAAGGTGACTGATGCAGATGGTTCTCTCATCGGTGTGATCCTCACAGACTATTTCCCACGCAGCACAAAACGTGGTGGTGCATGGATGAACAACTTCGTGAACCAGGAGATTGTCGGTGGCCAGGAGATCCGCCCTGTCATCGTTAACGTTGGTAACTTCAGCAAGCCTGTTGACGGCAAGCCATCTCTCCTTACTCTTGACGAGGTGGAGACTCTCTTCCACGAGTATGGTCATGCTCTTCACGGCCTTCTCAGCCAGTGTACATACAAGAGCGTTGCCGGTACTTCTGTTGCCCGTGACTTTGTGGAGCTGCCTTCACAGATCATGGAGAACTGGGCATTCCAGCCAGAGGTGCTTGCTACTTATGCGTTCCACTATGAGACAGGTGAGGTGATCCCAGCCGAACTCGTTGCAAAGATCGAGGCTGCCGGCACATTCAACCAGGGTTTCATGACCACAGAGCTTGCAGCTGCATCTATCCTTGACCTCAAGTGGCACATGCTCTCAGAGATGCCTTGCTGCACTAAGACTGATTGCCCTGAATCTGCATGCACAGAATGCAAGGAGTCTTCTTGTGCAGATTGTACTGAGTCGGCATGTGCTGATGGAAAGTGTGCAAAGAAGGAGTCGTGTGACAAGGATGGTCAGTGCTGCAAGGATGGTGGCTGCGACAAGTCATTTGTCGAGTGCTTCGAGGCTAATGCTTGCAAGGAGATGGGTCTTATTGACGAGATCATCCCACGTTACCGCACAACATATTTCGCTCACATCTTCAGTGGCGGATACAGCGCTGGTTACTACAGCTACCTTTGGGCAGAGGTTCTTGACAAGGATGCTTTCGAGCTCTTCATGCAGAAAGGTATCCTTGACAGTGAGACAGCAATGTCATTCCGCTACAACATCCTCGAGATGGGTGGCAGCGAGGAGCCTATGACACTCTACCGTCGCTTCCGTGGTGCAGATCCTGATCCAAAGGCTCTCGCCCGTGCGCGTGGCCTTTAATCTGCACCCTCTTCAGATGAAAATTTACAGGCCTGGAAATCATTAGTGATATCAGGTGGTCTGAAAGGAGTTCTTTCAGTTACTACCTGATATTAGTTCAAAACTTAGCGCGTGTTACATGAAATCCTGCATTTCGTGTAGCACGCGCTGTTTATTAATCTGATTGCTGATTGAAAATCGGGAAACCCTACAGCCCGAACAGCATTGCGATGTGGAATGTGATGAATGCGGCGATCCAGGCAAGGATGATGGTGTAGACTGCGGTCAGGATTGCCCATTTCCAGCTGCCGCTTTCTCGGCGGATGGCGATAAAGGTGGCGATGCAAGGGAAGTAGAGCAGGATAAAGACCATATATGCCAGGGCTGCTGCCGGGGTAATTGACCTCTGCAGGGCTTTCTGGAGACGTGTCTCGCCGGCGGTTTCGCTCACATTCTCATTGGCAGCATCTTCGACAATCTCTCCGGAGCTGTCGTCAGTAAGGGCTGTTGCCACAGGCTCCTCAGGAGCGTACATCACGCCGAGTGTGCTGACCACAAGCTCCTTTGCGCCGACACCGGCCACGATTCCGACGCCCATTCGCCAGTCAAAGCCCAGAGGCTCGAGTACAGGCTCCATGGCCTTGCCGATATATCCTATATATGAATGTTCCTGTTGTTCCTTGACAGTGTCATAGGCATTATGATTAGGGAAATATCCCAGGAACCAGATGGCAACTGAGAATGCCAGGATAACTCCACTCATCTTCTGGAGGTACTGCTTACCCTTTTCCCATGTGTGTCGCAGAACAGATTTAGCTGTCGGTACGCGGTATGGCGGGAGTTCCATTACGAACGGAAGGTCATCGTCCTTGAAGAAGCGGCTCAATATCTTGGCACCAAGGATTGCCAGCAGAATGCCGAGCGCATAGAGTCCCAGCAGAACCAGTCCGGCATGGCGAGGGAAGAAGGCACCGGCAATCAGGATATACACCGGCATTCGTCCCGCACAGGACATCAGAGGGATGATCAACATCGTGATCAGACGGCTCTTGGGACTTTCGATAGTCCTGGTGGCCATCACTGCCGGCACATTGCAGCCGAATCCCATGATCATAGGGATGAACGACTTTCCGTGAAGGCCGATCTTGTGCATCAGTCTGTCAGTGATGAAGGCCGCACGGGCCATATATCCGGAGTCCTCAAGCAAGGATATGAACAGATACAGGAGCAGGATGTTCGGCAGGAACACCAGCACGCTGCCGACACCGCCGATGATTCCGTCCACCACCAGATCCCTGATCCATCCGTCAGCCATGGTCGAACCTACGAAGGCGCCAAGCTTGCCGACAATCCACTCTATCCAGCCCATAGGGTAGTCTCCAATGACGAAGGTACCTTCAAAGACCACGTAAAGAAGGAAGAAGAATATAGGGAAGGCTGCCCAGCGGTTCGTAACCACTGCGTCGATCTTGTCAGTGAGGGTATTGCGTGTCTTGGAACCCTTGTTCGGTTCATAAGTTTCAGCCAAGGCTCCCTGGACAAAGGCATATTTTGCATCCACCATTGAAGACTCTATACCCGAGCCCAGAATATCGCGGATTCTCTGATTCTCCTCGTAGCGAGCAGCAATGATCTCGTCACGGTTCGGGAGACTTTCAACCACCTTCTCAATCTCCTTGTCGTTCTCAAGATATTTGATTGCAAGGTAGCGTGTTGAATATGTATACTGGATTGTAGGGGTCTTCCAGATCAGATGTTTCAGGCGGTCGATGCTCTGCTCGAGCTCGGTTCCATGATTGATATGGATATGTCGCGCAAGATGCGGGTCACTCTTCTCATAGATCTGGATCACTGTGTCGAACAGCTGCTCTATACCTTCTCCAATACGGCTGACAGTAGGGACCACCGGCATACCGAGCAGGTAGCCTAACTGCTTGATGTCCAGCTTGTCACCACGATCCTTTAGTTCGTCATACATGTTCAGGGCCATGACCACGCGAAGGTTCATGTCGATGAGCTGGGTGGTAAGATATAGGTTACGCTGAAGATTTGATGAGTCAACCACATTGACCACAACATCGGGAACATCCTCCACAAGGTTCTTGCGGACATAAAGTTCCTCAGGGCTATATGCAGAAAGGGAATATGTGCCGGGGAGATCTACCAGAACAAAACGATATCCTCCATATTCGAAGGAGCCTTCCTTGGCATCTACGGTCACGCCGCTGTAGTTGCCGACGTGTTCGTGACTGCCGGAAGCCATGTTGAAAAGAGAGGTCTTTCCACAGTTCGGGTTACCCACCAGGGCCACCTTTATGACCTTGCCTCTCTGGTCAGCCAGCTTGCCCATCTCGGCATCCAGCCAATCCTCATCAGCACCGGCCTCGAGTGCCGGCAGAGCCTCATTGGAAAGGAGCATCTCCTTTGCCTCTGATTCACTGATGACCTCAATCTTGGACGCCTGCTCGCGACGAAGGGATATCTTATATCCGATTATTTCATATTCAATAGGATCTCTCAAAGGAGCATTAAGGATAACCTTTACCTTGCTTCCCCTGACAAAACCCATTTCAATTATCCTTTTACGGAAGCCGCCGTGACCGTTCACCTTAACGATCACGCCACGCTCACCCGTCTTTAGCTCAGAAAGTTTCATATCATACAAAAATAGTAAAAAACTTTGGTTACATTTGTAGGTTATCAATTTTTTGAAAATGAAAAGAATAATTTCAGCACTCATCATAATATCCGCTCTGGTTACAGCCTGCTCAAAGGAAGTTTCGCTGACTCCGGGCATTTCATTCCTTACTCCTGCTCCTGAAGTCTTTGAAGAGACTGCCCTCTTCAGAATTGTAGCTCAGCCGTTCACAGAGGTTGACACTCTGAAGGTTCCCGTATCGTTCAGCGGTACAGCCCAGCTAGGAACTGATTATGAGGCTTCTGCGGACTGTTTTGTGCTCACAAATGAGTCGCTTATCGACACAATTGTCGTTTCGACCAAGAAACTGGGCACAGGCAGAACAGTAAGTTTGAATCTGGAGATTCCTCAGGGATTCGTTGCAGGAAAATATCCGACATCGGAGTTCACTCTCCAGGACAAGTTCGGATACCTTACTTTTGAAATGACACGTTCCTTTGTTGCAGACACAACAAGTTATGCGGTTGTTCTGTGCGACTCGACCGGAAAGATCAAGGCTCTGAGCCAGGATACTCCTGTCAGCTTCTCTGTCAATACTGAGAAGTCCACAGCAGTCGAGGGTGTAGACTTCGAGATCGTGTCGTCCGCTGATGCCATCATCCCTGCAGGTGGAGCTTATGCGGTTCTGAATATTGCACCACTGAAGACCAGCTTTGGAGATGGAAAGGACAAGGTTGTCCTTGATGTGCATGCAGATGAGAAATTCGAAACAGGTATAAATCCGCAGCTTGAGATCACAATCATCCGTCCTGAACTTAAAGGGCTTGATGGAAACTGGATGATGGATTCAATCGTCACAGATTCCCTGTATTTTGAGACTGCATGGGGCGCAGAATGCACAGGATATGATCTCTTGCCGGAATTCTATACATACAGCATGATGGGATTCTCATTATATGACGCAACCTTCTCGCCTTCTCTGGCGCAAGGATTTGAGAACTACTTCATCGGCCTGTCTTCGATGAGCATGGGAGAGGAACTTGAGATTGTTGACGCAGAGGGTAATCCGAAGACTGTGCAGCTTATAAGTCTGGATAACACCAACCGATATTTTTCTGAGACTGAGGTCAGCGAGGACAAGGTTTCATATATCGGAATCTATCTCTATGACAATCCTGAGGACCAGTCAAAGATGATAGAACTCTATGTCCTCGACCACACTTCCAAAAGCTTTATGCCGGAGCTTGAGGCTGGTAACAGATATGGCGCAGAAAAACCGGTGGCAGCGCAGTCAGGATTCTATTTATGCGCGGCTTTTGCAAAATATTAATACTTGCTCATATCTGCCAAAGATTGTATCTTTGCGCGGCAAAGCCGCGAGGCAGGAAACAACGCTGGCCTGAGCGGCAAAACAAATGGAAAGTAAGTAATTATAAATATAACACGTAATAAAATGGACAAGAAAGTTCTTCTTATGATCCTCGACGGATGGGGCGAGGGCAGACAGGATGATTCAAATGTAATCTTCTCACAGGGAGCTCCTTACATTGAGAATCTCCGCAAGGAATATCCAATGGCTACACTCAAGGCTTGCGGCGAGGCTGTAGGTCTTCCTGATGGCCAGATGGGTAACTCTGAGGTTGGTCACCTCAACCTTGGCGCAGGTCGCGTCGTATATCAGGACCTCGTTAAGATCAACATCGCATGCCGCGAGCACAAGCTTCTTCAGAACGCTGAGATCAAGGCTGCATACGACTATGTAAA
>JAZKYT010000054.1:0-3039 GCA_045612265.1 Candidatus Cryptobacteroides sp. | reverse complement strand
GTGTTACCATTGTCACTGATCAAAAGATGACCGTCTACGAGATTGATGTCAAATGTTCTTTTCATATCTGTTGTCGTTTTATACCCTATACTCACAGAACTGTTTCCCGTTACGGCTTCATCGGTCCTATGATGTGAAAATTCTTGCTTAAGGTGGTAAATAACGACCTGGCCGTACCCCGGATAGTAGTAATCATTGATACATTCTCCAGCCTGATACTCATACCACGAAAGGTTTTCATAGCCGTGGTCCCAGTCCCTTGCCCAATTGCCACCGTTGACTATCATCTCAGGAAGACCACCAGGATTCCTTTTCAATGCCTGGTAGAGAGGTGCTCCAACCTTATGAAAGTCAGTCCAGTTCCCACCGAATCCCTCTCCTGGCTGGATGATCGCAACACACTTAGGAGCTATCCCTCTTGAACTATACAGCAGTTCATATGCAGAGACACCTTCAGCGCATATATACATGAGAGAGAATCTCTCAGGACCGTGACTTTCAGCAAACGAACAATCTCTTTCGAAGATGAACCAATGGCAGAAGAAACCGTCACCTCGCCTGGCCTTCTGGCATCTTCCGACAGGAAGGAGGTATTGAGAATCAGCACCAGGACCAAGCAGTTCCGACACATCAACCGCGCGATGAGCAAGGACATGATATCCTCTCATATGCAATCCGGCTTTACTGATCACTTTCTCTTCAGTAGATTCATAATCACAGTAGACAAAGCTTCTGACTCCCTTCTCTGTGAGAATCTTGTTGAATAAGCGAATTAGATCACCGTCATAACCAGATGCCGGATAGTAAACAGAATTGTCAAGCAAAGAGTCCAAAGGGAGATTGCCGGTAGTCAAAGCGACAGGATCGAGGATGTCTACATGTGTTTTCATAAAAATCGTTCTATTTGAAGTTCTTCTTATTGTACTCCAAATAGAACGATCCGTTACGATACACTAAGGGAAATCTACTAAATTTCTTTCCTGCTCTTAAGAACCCACTTACCTCCCTTCGATTCAATCTCTATCTCCTCCACCTTTACTATCTTCACTCTTGATGCGTCGAAGACAGCTATGTTCTTGAAGCCATCCGGCTTGCTCTGCGCCTGAGGCCAGACATTATAATGAACTCCTATAGATTCCAGGAGCTCAGCTGACTTCTTCTCTTCAATGAAATCAGCTTTCTTGGCTCCTGTCAAAATAGTACCGATCCATTTACGGAATTCCTTTCCAGCAGCCTTGATATTCTCTGGTGCCTTGACTCCGAGTTTACTCTCCACAGCTGCCACAATAGACTCATCAACAGGTTTAGCGGACACCAGATACTCTCCGTCCTTAAGGTCAGGAATCTCTACCGTGTAGAGATAGTGTTTCTGAGCAAACTCCTGTTTTCTTGGCTGCGAGTAATGTACTGCACTCGCTTCCACCTCGGTCAGATACACTCCATATCCGAACTTGAGACCTGTTCCGTCCCCGGCTCCAGTCAATTCAAAATGATCAAACAGATTCGGTGAACCATGATAAAAAATCGCCATATCTTTCTTATTTTAAATATTCAACAAAATCCAATGCATCCTCAGGAAGCTTATACTCAAGCTTTCCATTGTCACGCAGTTCCATGAGAAGTCTGCCGAGCAAGCTAGGGCCGACAAAGCAATCACCCTGCAATTTCACGCCCCAAGTGTCAGGGGTCTTCTTCGGAAATGATGTCTGATCTTCAACGATGAACTTTCCTATACTCTTCTCAAGAGCCTCACGGAAATCCTTGCTCTGATCATACTTTGCCTGCAGGCAGAACTTGATTGCATCGACAATCATCTGCCCCCAATCCTCTCTTCTATAATCCTTCTCGTAACTCTTAACGGTCTTCTTGACCTGATGACAGGTTTTACCGTTATTGGTAACTCCATTCTTGATGTTCAGCAAAACCTCTTTATTCTTGAACTTCATCATCTGGAAAAGTTCCTCTGCAGAATCAAATGTGACTCCATTCACCACCAGAGGCGTCTTGGCAAAATTGCTGAATATTCCCCACTCTTCAGCAACCTTATGAATTCTTACACAGTCTTTTGCAGGATAAGACTCAATGGAATAATATTCCGGGTAAAACTCCTTGATAAAAGGAGCAACACTATAGAAACTCATACTATTATAATTTTTGTTAAAGTTAGTTAATATATGGCAAAGAGCTATAAGATCTTACATTTTTAATATACGCAAAAGACTGCATCACGTGACACAGTCTTCAAATAACTATTACTAACTTATCATACCCTTACTTCCTATAAACGATACACTCTTCGAGGCAACAATCTGAGCCTTCTCAAGAGCCTCCTTAACGACCTCAGTAGTTAACCTCTTGATTGACAGCGCATCAGCCTCTGCCAATGCATTCAGGAAAGTGGAAGTTGTCCAGTCACCAGCACCATCCCAATCCACTACATTCTCATTCTCGACAGGTGGAAGATTAACCCATCCTTCACCTCGCAAGTTGAAGCGAAGTCCATCTGAACCAAGCGTCTGGATAAACAGTTTATCCCTATAGTCCTTCACAAATGTCACATCCTTAACATTCTCACCAGAGAACTTAATAATATCACTCGCCGCAATCGACTCAAAATCAGCCTTTTCCTTAATCGCAGACGGTTCAAAGTAAACCAACGCCCCTTTCTCTCTCAACTCCCTAGCCATATATCGATATCCAGCAGCCGGATCATCGAAGAAGAAAACATCCGGCACAAAGTCAAGTGCCTCAATGAAGGCTGGCGCCTGATCCCTCAGGCGGAGGTGACGCCTTCGAGGAAACCTCGAACCTCCAGGACTTCCATGCATCACTCTTGTCCTCTTATTACCATTCTCATCCAACCCATGCTTAATCGTCAAAATAGTCGTTCCACCCTCATCTGTATTAGTCACAAACCTACAATCACAACCATACTCCTTCAGCGACTCTGTCATACCCAAGCCCTGCTCTGACCTATCAAGGTTAGTCACAGGGAAAGACTGCCATCCCATTTGAGACAACATGCACATCACATTACCA
>JAZKYT010000053.1:0-2978 GCA_045612265.1 Candidatus Cryptobacteroides sp. | reverse complement strand
AGAAACTCTACCATATTGATCATTCCACGTGCTGACTGGAAAGCCCTATTGACCTCCTGACGCATGAATTTGAGCAATGATTTCATCTCGAACTGGCTCTTCTTGTTGATATCAGCACCCATGGGAATCTCTTTCTTGAGTCTATGCTCAAAAAGAGCATAATCCTTAGGGTCTAGTGGACGGTCAAATAGCTCTGTATCAATGCCACAGCCGATATCCAGACCAATATGTGAAGGGCTTACATGCGTACCCATAAGGCCAGTAAAACCGATTACAATGCCATGCCCAAGATGGACATCCGGCATTATGCGTACCTTATTTCCAGCACTGTGTTTGTTATCCAAGAGCTCCTGAATCATCTCTATCGACGGCCGGTCAATGTCTGCGCAGAAAACCTTGCAATCCCTGCAATGTTCTCCTTTAAGTCGTTTAATATTTGTTTTCATCACTTAGAAAATATCTTGATTCAATTCTTTATCAATTCTATCAGCCTCCTCATTAAACTCACGAATTGCTTTTTCTGTAAGTTCCTCTTTTGTAAGGCTGATTTCTTTCATTTCTTCCTCTGTTAAAACAGGAAGATTCTTAATGATTTCTTCAGTCAAATTCATTTTTAAAGACTACTTAAATTTTAATCATTTTTCGTGTCTACTTTCATGAGCTGGTACACAACGGGAGAGCGATTCTACAGGAGTTAGTTAACATAATCTATATTGTGTAACCCAAATATTCGGTAGGGTAGTCGCGAGTTTTTAACAACTTATCACATTGTTATACAATACTTTACAAGTGCTCTTATCAAGCAAAATTATTTACACTTTCTGTTTTTTTATAATGTACTATAGTGCAAGTCGTATTATGTGCGTGTCATCTTCTATCCAGCATCCAAATTCAGCCTTGCTTTGGTCATCCGTAAAGTTGCCGTCAATATCGATCCAGCCCCAATCCTTACCATTGAAGACCTTAACCCAACCCTCGCCAGGAACCTCCATATCATCGAACTTAGGCTCAATGTAGATTCCTCTCCAATCAAACAGACCATACTTGTTTCCTTTACGAAGCTTCAATGCATACACCTCATTGCAGTAAGTATCCGTCTCTATTTCGTCCATTTCTGCAGGAACCAGAATAACCCCATCAGAATCGGCAATCCCTTTACCTAAACACCCGCCTATGGTATAGAACCTAGTATCAGGAATCCTTGTGACATTCGTATACTCATCAATGCGAAGTGTACTCTTAGGAAAAACGTCATTTTTAATCTTCTGTAGGGAATTCTTATCAAGCCTATGACCACCCTTATCATCCACTAGAATCGTATATCCAAGATCTTGACACACAGCCATATTCGCAAGAATACCCTCTGGACCGATTAAGTCGTCATGTATAGAGAATATTGCATAGTTATTCCACCCATTAACACGCATCATCTTATCCTTACGAGCGTCATTATCAAATGCCTTACAGATGTCTTCATTAAGTTCGTATTGCTGGACCCCGTCCTGTCTTGGCACAAAGTAGTCCTTGACTCCAAAGCCTATCTTCTCTCGGATGATCTGAGAGATGTTACATGCAGGATTACAGATTATTCTCTTGCAACGAAAGCTTGTAGAAAGATCTGCAAACATCACATAAAGTCCACCTAGCGAGGTTCCCATAAGTACACGCGGATGAAGTCGTTTGACAGCCTCATCAATGATAGCAACAGACTCTTTCAAGTTCTCATTGACTTCGAGAGTATGCCACTTATACTGCGGCAGAATCTTAGAAATGGTCTTGACAGCGGAAGTCGATGCTCCGCTGCCAAGACCATGGATATATATCGCATTCATCTCTACCATCTCCCCTCCCACTTGTTACAAGAAGATAATGGCGGCATGCTGCACATATGGAATCCACCGCCCATACACTTACCTGTCTCGTGAATATCATATTCCACCCATGAGCAGAACGCATTAGGGATAGCTACGCCGGTCCAATGACGGCAGGTGACACAGTTGTGCCAAGTTGTAGGGATACTTGATTTACTCATATCTTAAATCTATTTAATTGATTATCAGATTGCTAGAATCGGCTGGCCGAAGAGATGGAGGTCCTCTGGGAGAGAGTACGGGAGCTTACCTTTAGTCTCTCTCAGCTGGGCCTGAAGCTTACCGAGAACATTACAGCCGAAGTAGTACTTCTTTCCTCCGACCTCTACCAGTCTGGCACCCCAGAAGAGGTTTGAGGCGTAGTTTGTAGCTGTAGCATCTTCTACTGGCAGCTTGTCTGTAGAGAGGAGATCCTTACGGAAGAGAGAGTTATCTCTATACTTGAGATTGAGGCAATACTTCATCCATTCTGTCTGGATTCTTTTCCAGTCCGGACGGTGGAATGCTCTGAACTTGGCCTTGTATTCTTGCTTCTTGCGAGAATCTACTCTCTGCTGGAAGAGATTGTTTTTAAGCCAGTTATGTGCATCTGCTGAATCCATACGGACCATATTGTAGAGCACTTCAATCTGGCGAAACTTGAAGTCGCCATAGTGCATCCAGCGGTCCTCCTGGCCGAGTGGGATCACCGACATGTTGTCAAGGTGATAGAACGGTGAGCCTTGCTTGGTCACGAACGGCTGGCAGTCTTCAGCCGGATAGAGACCGAACTTACAGAGCTGGGAGAAATCTTCTTCTGACTGTGGGATGAGGGACTGTGGGTCTTCTACTACTGTTGCAAGATCCTTGAGGAGCTTAGGATCTGAGAGCTGGGAGAGGATAAATTCGAGTTTCATAGTTAGGTTCGTTTATTGGATTTGTCTAGGTATACTTCTTGGGCGAGGTGACGTTACACCGGAATCTGATCTTTCGACAAGATTTTTATCAGATCCAGAGGGGAATCTGCTGTCTCCCCTAACTCCTTAAGCTGTTCTGTATGAAGGGAATCCCAACATGCTCCGACGAATCTAACCCCTGCCTTCTGGGCCTGGAGAAAATCATTGGTAC
>JAZKYT010000052.1:0-95168 GCA_045612265.1 Candidatus Cryptobacteroides sp. | reverse complement strand
TGGCTCCAGACTCAATAGCCTTGAGCATGATCTCTGTCTTGCGGTTTGTCTCGTTCTGACGTGTGCGATTAATAAGCCATACAATCATTACCGGCAATACTACGCAGATTCCAATAGGTATTAAAATTTCTTCCATAACTGTTATTATTTATGTTGTTTTCCAGCGCCCTACTGAGCGTTTTCAATCATTAGACGGAAGCACATTTCAAAAGGTTGGAAATATTTTAAGAAATTTGTTTTGCCGACACCTGTGGCATTTTTTGCCATAAAAAAGGTGCAGGTCCTAGCAAAAATGAGTAAAACCGGAGATACGGAGTATACCTGTGTCCCTTTTTTCGCAATATTGGACACAGGTGTTCGCCTATATTGTGTTTCCCCGATTAATCCCGATTTATCGCTATAAAGTTATGCAAACCAACTGAAAGATACAACATAACTATCCTGCACGAAGAAGAGTGGTAGATTTTTACATATTTAAAACATTCGGGTAAAAAGTGAAAGTACAAGTTGTGCAATAGTTAATATATTTGCAAGACACAATCTAAAATCATATGAAACGCAGAGACGCCCTAAAAATTATGGGAGCAGGTGTTGCTTCTGTATTCATGCTGAATATTGCACCGAAAACGCACGCAGCAATTCTTAAAGACAGAGAAAAGTCAAAGAACCGACTGGTGTTTTATTTCACGGCAACAGGTAATTCATTATTTATTGCCAAGCAATTCTCTGATACTCCGCTGAGCATTCCTCAGGAGCTGAAGAAGGGTAATCTTATATATGAAGCTGACGAAATCGGTTTTGTATTCCCTGATTACGCTGCTTCCGCCCCTATGATTGTTAGAGAGTTTATAGAAAAGGCACAATTCAAAGCAGACTACATATTCTCGGTAATAACATTCGGCAACGCATCTGTAAATGTAGCAGAATGGTGGAACAACTTTGCCAAAGGCCACGGCCTGAACAATAACTATGTCAATAGTATCTTGATGGTTGATAATTATCTTCCAGTATTCGATATGAACGAGCAGATGAAGATTGATAAGAAGACTGATGAAAACATTGCCACAATCATATCCGATATTATTGGCAGAAAGGATTTCATTGCGCCATCTGATATGGGATGGTTTACTGAAGATATGCTTAAGAATATGCAGGACATGCATTTCTCGCAGACTTGCGATCAGCTCATAAAACTCGACACAAGTAAATGTATTGAATGCAGCACTTGCACTGATGTTTGCCCTAGAGGAAATTTCTCTTTGACATCAGAAGGACTAAAGTACTCCGGTAAGTGCGAATTCTGTCTTGCATGCATCCAGAACTGCCCACAACATGCATTGAGCCTGGAAAGAGAAAGAAATAAAGACGCACGATACAGGCATCCGGAAGTTTCACTTAATGAAATCAAAAGAGCCAACAAGCAGTAAGTAAAATGCAGAAAGAGCTTCTGATAAAAGACAATCTCATAGGCATAGGTGAAGGCGAACTCAGCTTTCACCTTGCTCATATATTATGCTTCCAAGGGCAGTGTCACATCCGTTTCAATGGAATGGATGTCACGATATCTCCCCAAAATTGCTGTATCATCAGAGCAACCCAGCTAATTGAGTCAGTTCATACTTCAGATGATTTTAAAGTTAAAGTTATCTATGCCTCTCCTGCTTTCATTGAAAAGTCAACACCTAACTCAAACTATGGAATGAGAGGATCTCTTTCATTATCCCAGAACCCTGTTATGCTGCTTAATGATGAGGAATTTCAAAGATGCAAGAGGGGGTTTGAGCAAGTTGAGCAACGATTGCTTGCAAGTGATCATCGATTCTATGGCGAGATGCTTTACAGCGTTATGAGGACATTAATTCTCGACTTCTTCGACTTCCATCTTCGTATCAATGGGCCATCTGAAAATCCGACATCTCAGGGAGCATATATCATGGGTAGGTTCATCGGCCTACTGGAACGAGGTGAATATCGTCGCATCAGAGAAGTAAGATATTATGCTGAGCAGCTCTGCGTCACAGCCAAACATCTGTCCGAAATCAGCAGAGCCATAACTGGATTCGCTGCAAACTGGTGGATAAACAGATTTACCATTCTTGATATTTCCCGTCAGCTCAAAGACAGGTCTCAAACTATAACTGATATCGCTGAAAGTTTCCACTTCGCTTCAATATCATATTTCAGCAGATATGTCCAACGATATTTGGGAGAATCACCAACGAGTTTCAGGGACGGAAGAACAGCAAAATAATAGAGAAGAAATAGCTATGTGTGTTCGCACAATTCCCTCATCAACCACAAGAATTGAAATGCAGAAACAATATGATGGTGACCAAAAGTGACCAACGCTAAATCTTTGCGCGTAAATGAGCGATACTGCGGATTTTGCAGGGGGTGTCAGATGAACTGTATCAAGGCTGTTAGATAAATTCGAATTTGTTTTTGCTGACACCTGTGGCAATTTTTGCCATAAAAAGGGTACAGGTCCTAGCAAAAATGAGTAAAACCGGAGATACGGACTATACCTGTGTCCCTTTTGTCGCAATATTGGACACAGGTGTTCGCTTATATTGTGTTTCCCCGATAAATTTCGATTTACTTTTGTACCGTATTTTTGATTGGCTCCATATGAATTCCGATGTGGGTGTCGGGACCAAATTCTTCCTTAAGTCGTTTCTCAACAGCTGTTGCTATTGCATGAGCATTTTCCAATGTTGTCTGTCCGTCCATGCGTAGATGAACTTCGATTGCAATGTGGCTGCCTATGCGTCGTGTACGGAGGTGATGAGGTGAACTGATCTCAGAAAAAGAAACGATGATGTCAAGAATTTTCTTCTCAGTTTCAGCCGGTAATGAGCGTTCAAGAAGTTCGTCAACGCAAGGCTTTATGAGATCAATGGCTACCTTGATGATGAATGTGCTGACAGCTATGGCTGCGATAGGGTCAAGGATTCTCCACTTTTCTCCGAGGATAATTGCACCGCCTATACCTACAAGGGTTCCGATTGATGAAAATGCATCACTTCTATGATGCCATGCGTTTGCAATGACTGCCTGAGAGTTGAGATTCCGCCCAACGTGTACAGTGTATCTGTATAGTATCTCTTTGGCTAAGATTGATATGGCAGCTATAGCTAATGCAATCAAGCTTGGTGCTGGGAGTACAGCTCCATTAATGACTTTTGATACTTTTATGACTCCATTTATGAGAAGTCCAATGCCCACGGCAAACAGGGCAATACCAATTAATGCAGTTGCAAGAGTTTCGTACTTGCCATGTCCGTATTTATGATCATCATCTTCAGGTTTTCCTGAGATCTTTACAAATACGATTACTATAATATCTGTGATGAAGTCCGACAGGGAATGTACCGCATCTGCAACCAAAGCCGAGCTGTGTCCTATAATTCCGGCGATGAACTTTAACACTAATAGAAGGATGTTTACTATGCTTCCTATCCAAGTTACTCTGTAGATTGATTTCTCTCTTGTATTAAATTGTGACCTATGCATAAATTCCGATTTATCGGTATAAAGTTATGCAAACCAACTGAAAGATACAACATAACTATCCTCCACGAAGAAGGGGTGACCAAAAGTGACCAAATTTTAGAAAAATATTAATTAAAGCGAAGCGAAGGCGCATCAGCGCCGTGCCACTCGCGTCAGCGAGATGTTCGTAGAACATTGAAGCAGCGATGGCACCCGACTGAAGCGTGAGCGGAAGGCGGCATTCCCCTAACAGGGGATGTCAGCGCCAGCTGACAGGGGTTAAGAAGCGAACAAGGCACCTGTGCCTTGTTGGTACACGAAAAAAGGACTTAGCGTCTGCTAAGTCCTTTTGCGTGTACCCGGAGCCGGGATCGAACCGGCACGGATTGCTCCACTGGTGTTTGAGACCAGCGCGTCTACCGATTCCGCCATCCGGGCAAATCGAAGGTTAGACCTTCTGGTTGAGGAGTGCAAAGGTATCGGAATTTTCGGAATTTGCAAAATATTTGTGGCAATGGTGGGGACAAATATGTATATTTGTGAGATAATTGTGGAATATATGGAGCATATTGACATATTTCAGGGCGGGGTCAGCGTAAGCCGCGTGATATGTGGCAGCGGGTTGAGCCTGAAGTCGGATTTGGGCAAGTGCCTGGAACCATATAAGCATGTCTTTGTTGTGGCTGACAGGCAGGTGGTGAACGCCTCGCGTGTGGTGTCTGACCTTGTGAAGGAGTTCCTTGCTAAAGAGGTGCCTGTGAAGGTGTTGGACGTGTCTGAGGCCCTCAAGACCATGGAGACTGTCCTTGATATATGCTCGTGGCTGCTGGAGCAGGGCGCTGACCGTGATGCCCTTGTGGTGGCTGTCGGTGGCGGAATCACGACGGATATGACCGGATTCGCTGCTTCCATATATAAACGTGGCGTGCGATATGCCAATGTTCCTACGACTCTTCTTGCTCAGGTGGATGCTGCGCTCGGCGGCAAGACCGGTGTAAATCATGAGAAATATAAGAATATACTCGGCGTGATCTGTCAGCCTGAGTTCACCTATCTGTGTCCGCAGGTGCTTGAGAGCCTGCCTCGCAGGGACTTTCTTTCGGGTGCGGCGGAGATGCTGAAGACCTTCATCATCGAGGATGGCGGAAACTATCAGAAGGCCGCGGATATGTTCTTTGATATGGCGAGCGAGTTCACTCTTGAGGTGATGCTTCATGGAAAGGCTGAGGATAAGGTCTGGCAGTCCATCCTTCAGAAGCATAGAAAGACGCTTTCGGATCTGATCACTGCAGCTGCGGGCGTGAAGGCCGGAGTGGTGTTTCGCGACCCGTTTGAGAAAGGCGAACGCCGTAAGTTGAATCTCGGACACACATTCGCCCACGCTATCGAGACTCTGGCTCAGAGGGATGGCGGCGAGCGTTACCAGGGTGAAGGTGTGACTCATGGCGAGGCTGTTGCTGCGGGTATGGTGCTGGCAGGCCGTCTGGCTGACAAATATTTCAGAAAGGATAAGAATGAGATCACTGCGCTCGAGGGTAAGTTGAGCAATGATCTCTGGGATGGCGGCATTCCTTGCTTCTGTCCATATTCGCCGTCTGAGATGGCTGAGGCAATGAAGAAGGATAAGAAGGCAGAGGGCGGAAAGGTGCATTTTGTCTTGCCGCGCGAGATCGGTAAGGTGGATATTGTGGACCTCACAGTGGATGAGGTGGTTGAACTTTTGAAGTAAGATTATGATTTGTACTACTATACAGAACAGGAATCTGGAGCAGATCTATGAGGCTCTGGAGAATTGCGAGATGGCTGAGATTCGTCTTGACAGGTGTGATATCACCGAGAAGCAGATAGACGAGCTTTTCTCAGCTGATGTGCCGTTGGTTGCGACTTGCCGTATTGCGGAGGTGGCGCAGAGGACTGAGGCGTTGAAGGACCTGCCGGAGCAGAGCAGGAAGATCAGGGCTATGCAGATTGCTGAGAGGAAGCTGATCCGCGCGATCGAAGCGGGTGCGAGATATGTGGATGTGGAGCTCGAGGCGGAGAAGCAGATGTCCAAGAGGGTGCGTCAGGCGGCTCATGAGAACGGAACTATATTCATCAGGTCGTACCACGATTTCGAGGGAACGGACTCTCTCGAGGCGTTGAAGGCTATTGTGGAGAAGTGTGTATATCACGGCGCTGACCTTGTGAAGGTTGTGACCACTGCTGACGCTGCCGAGGATGCGGAGAAGGTGCTTGCTCTGTATGACTGGTGCCGTTCGTATTCCGATGAGAGGATTGCTGCTCTGGCTGATGGCGGCCTTGTGGCGTTCTGTATGGGTGAGGCTGGAAAGCAGTCCCGTCTGGATTGTCTGAAGGCGGGTGCTCCATATACTTATGCTGCCTTGACTGAGGATGAGGCTGCTGCTCCTGGACAGTGGGCGACAGCGGATATGAAGAAGGCTGTCTATGGTGATTTTCCATTTGTCGGATCCGAGGAGTTGTCCATGCCGTCGTCGAAGAGTTTTGCTCAGCGTGCAATCATCGCTGCGGCTCTTGCGGAGGGTGTTTCGCATCTGAAGGGATATACTCCGTGCGGAGATAATGAGGCTGCGCTTCAGGTGGCACGCAATCTTGGTGCTGAGGTGCAGGTGGATGGTTCGCAGGTGACCATCAAGGGTATTGCTGCCAAGGCTGGCAGTTATGCCAATCCGGATCTTCACGTCGGTGAGTCCGGTCTGCTTACCCGTATGATGATTCCTCTGATGGCTCAGCTCAGTGATAAGCCTGTGACCTTTACCGGTGAGAAGACTCTTCTTGGCCGTCCGCTCACTGGTGCTAAAGAGATCATGGAGGCGTTTGCTGTGGAGGGTCAGGATATTATCCGGTCGGTGTCAGACCAAGGCGTGGCAGCAGGTCAGGGTGGGGAGTCGGATGTGATCCGTGTGCCGCTCAAGGTGACAGGTCCGTTGAAGGCCGGTCGCGCAGAGGTGTCAGGCAAGCATGGTTCGCAGTTGATCTCGGGCCTTTTGATGGCGCTTCCGTTTGCAGAAAAGAATTCATCGCTCATCGTTCATGAGCCTAAGAGCATACCATATATATTCATTACTCTCGAAGTCCTCAAGAAGTTCGGCCTCAGGATCGGCAATGAGATGCTTGGCGGACGTGACTTCCTGGAGTCCAATGGTGACTGGTCGCTTTGCACTGAGATGGTGTTCAAGGTGAGGGGAGGGCAGGGATATAAGGCCGCTGATATTGATCTTGAGGGTGACTGGAGTGCAGCTGCGAACTTCCTTGTGGCTGGTGCTGTCTTCGGTCAGGTTGAGGTGGCCGGACTCGATACGACTTCGCTCCAGGCGGATCTTTCGATCATGGATATATTGATGGATGCCGGTGCAAGTCTTTCACAGCTTGATGGCGACAAGGGTAATATTACGGCGCAGCGTGCTCCGCTCAGAGCGTTCAAGGTGGATGCGTCTAACTGTCCGGACCTTTTCCCGGTGATTTCCGTGCTGGCTGCTTTCTGTCAGGGTACAAGCCGTCTGGCTGGTGTGGGCCGCCTGGCCAACAAGGAGAGCGACCGCGCAAAGGCTATCATCGAGATGCTCACTCAGATGGGTGTGCAGGCGAGTGTCGAGGGGGACGAGATGGTGATCGAGGGACATTGTCTGGCTCAGCGTATTCTCGCTTCTCGTGATGGTGCTGCTAACGGCCTGCTGAATGGCGGCTCATATACGTCGCATCACGACCACCGCATGGTGATGGCTCTCAAGGTGGCGTCTCTCGGTGCTTCGTCGCCGATCGTGATCGATGACGAGACCTGCGTGGCGAAATCGTTCCCGCAGTTCGCCCAGACCTGGGCTGCCGTGCTGCGTTAGGACCTGAGTATCAGTGTTTTACTGAATCGTCCTGCGGCTGGAATGCTGCAGGAAGAATGTGCAAGTGGCTGAATGATAGAGGGTTATGTAGCACGCTAAAAAATGCAAAACGAAATATTATATATATGAATACATTCGGAAGAAAATACAGGGTGTCGATCTTCGGTGAGTCTCACGGTGAGCTCATCGGTGTGGTTCTGGATGGTGTGCCAGCGGGACTGGAACTCTCTGCTGAAGACTTCACTCAGGATATACTTAGAAGAAAGAGCGGTGCAAAGGGCACGACTCCGCGCATTGAGGCTGATGCACCAAGGATTCTCAGCGGTGTCTTTGAGGGAGTGACCACAGGTGCTCCACTCACCATCGTTTTCGAGAACACCAACACCAAGTCCGGAGACTATAGCCTGTTCGCAGCTATGCCTCGCCCGGGCCATGCGGACCTGACCGCAGCCCTCAAGTGGGATGACTGCCAGGACCCTCGTGGCGGCGGACATTTCTCTGGCCGTCTCACACTTCCTGTCGTGGCTGCCGGAGTGGTTGCCAAGAAGATTCTTCAGGATGCAACTATGCTTGACGAGACTCCTTTTGCCGGAGTCAATGCCCGTATCGTCGAACTTGGTGGAATTCCGGAAATGACATCAGCTCAAGCTGAGGGGCCGCAGAATGCTCCGGCAGAAAGTTCGCAGGAAGCTACGGCAAATGAAGCGCGCTTATCTGAGATGCCGACACAATGGCAGGATGCAATCGACGCTGCAATCAAGGAAGGCGACAGCCTCGGAGCAGTGGTGGAGTGCACGGTTCCGGAGATTGATCCTGGATATGGCGAGCCGTTCTGGGATAGCGTTGAGTCAGAAATCGCACACGCTGTATTCGCAATCCCAGGCGTACGTGGTCTTGAGTTCGGTGACGGATTCGCAGCCGCAGCAATGAAGGGCTCCGAGCATAACGACCCTATCGGACCTGACGGCAGACCGACCAAGAATGGTGCTGGCGGAGTCAACGGCGGTATCACCAATGGGGCTCCGATCTCATTCCGAGTTGCCTTCAAACCGACCTCAAGCATCCGCAAGCCGCAGCAGACCTTCAACTTCGCAACCGGCCAGATGGACACTCTCGAAGTCCCAGGCCGCCACGACGTCTGCATCGCTCTCCGCACCTCGGTTGTAGTGGAAGCCATGACCGCAATCGTCCTTGCCGACTTTGTGCTGATCAGCAACAAATAGCCCACCCATCTCTTCGGTAAATCCCGGATTAGATATAAAAAAGTGTAGTATACAACCGCGTATACTACACTTTCTATTTATAAATCTATGTATGACTGATATGGATAAGTTTGGGTGGCGTGGTCGCCCGCGACCTCGTGAGCGGGAGGGGCCCGCTCCTTAGGAGTGGGAGGGATGGAGTCGTAACTTGTTCCGACGGAACCAAGCCAAACTTATCCTATATTAGTTATACTAATTTATGAATAGCCAAACCAGATCTCAACTTAGGCTCAAACCAAGTAGTCTTAGGTGGCATGATGTTGCCAGAGTCCGCGATGTCCACGAGCTGCTTCATAGAAACAGGGTAGAGTGCGAAGGCAACCTTCATCTCACCGCTGTCCACGCGACGTGAAAGCTCTCCCAGACCGCGGATACCTCCCACGAAGTCAATTCTCTTTGAAGTGCGGAGATCCTTGATGTCGAGAACCTTGTCGAGGACGAGGTTGGAAAGGATGGTCACATCGAGAACGCCGATAGGGTCGTTGTCATCGTAGCGGCCTTCCTTGGCAACCATTGAGTACCACTTGCCGTCGAGATACATTGAGAACTCGTGGAGACGGCCTGGCTTGTAGATCTCAGTGCCTTCCTCCTTTACGTCGAAGTCCTCAGAAATTGCAGCGATAAGCTCCGATGGAGTGAGACCGTTAAGATCCTTGACCACGCGGTTGTAGTCGATGATCTTGAGGTGGCTCTCAGGGAAAGCAACTGTCATGAACCAGTTGTACTCCTCCTGGCCGTTGTGCTCAGGGTTGCCCTCTCTCTTCTCAGCACCAACTCGTGCTGCAGCTGCTGTACGGTGGTGACCGTCTGCAACATAGAAAGCAGGAATCTCAGCGAAGAGTTCAGTGATGCGGTCGATGTCAGCCTGGTCGTCAATCACCCAGAAATGGTGACCGAAGCCGTCAGCTGCCACGAAATCATATTCAGGCTCGTCAACGATATACTTGTTTACGATAGCATTGATCTCGTCATTGTCAGGATATGAGAAGAACACAGGCTCGATGTTCGCGTTCTGGATGCGCACGTGGATCATGCGGTCATCCTCCTTGTCCTTGCGTGTGAGCTCGTGCTTCTTGATCTTGCCTTCAGCATAGTCGTCAGTATGTGCGCACACAACGAGACCGTACTGAGTGCGGCCGTCCATAGTCTGTGCATATACATAATAGTATGGTTTCTCATCCTGAACGAGCCAACCCTTCTCCTGCCATGCAGTGAAGTTCTCCACAGCCTTGTCATAAGCAGGCTGGCTATGCTCGTCGATCATAGGATCGAAATCAATCTCAGGCTTTGTGATGTGAAGAAGGGATTTCTCACCAGCCTCTGCCTTTGCCTCCTCAGAGTTGAGGACGTCGTAAGGACGAGCTGCTACTTCTTCTACGTACTGCTTTGGCGGACGTACCGCCGCAAATGGTTTAACACGTACCATATATACTATTTGTTTACCTGGAACTTAGTGCAGCCAGTTGCGAAGTAAGCAACGATCTGGTTTGCTGCAGCAAGACCTGCGTTCATATTAGCCTCAGCTGTCTCAGCACCCTGCTTCTTAGGAGTTGCGAAGATCTGCTTGCCATATTTCTCCTTGAGCTCTGCATATGTTGCAGGAGCGATATCGGTAGCATATTTGAGGTCAGCTCTCTCTGCAAGTGCCTTGTCGAGACCTTCCTCGCAAACTACTTCCTTGCGAGCTGTGTTGATGAGGCAACCGCCCTTAGGCATCTTTGAAAGGAGGTCGTATCCGATCATGCCCTTTGTCTGAGGAGTTGCAGGAATGTTCACAGATACGAAGTTAGACTTGCTGTAAAGCTCATCGATAGTCTCGACTGTGTTCCAGCCCTCATGCTTCTCAGAGCGTACAGGAGCGAGAACGATAACGTTCATGCCAAGTCCGGCAGCCTTCTTAGCCACGAGCTGACCGATGTTGCCGAAGCCCTGGATACCCATTGTCTTTCCGCTGAGCTCAGAACCTGTGCCAGGGTTGAACTGGTTGCGGCACATATAGATCATGAGGCCGAGAGCAAGCTCAGCAACTGCGTTTGAGTTCTGACCTGGAGTGTTCTCAGCCACGATGCCACGAGCTGTGCAGGCTGCGAGGTCGAGATTGTCGTAACCGGCACCGGCACGAACAACTACCTTCAACTGCTTTGCAGCCTCGATCACGTCAGCAGTCACCTTGTCAGAACGAACGATGAGTGCATCTGCGTCTGCCACTGCCTCAAGAAGCTGAGCCTTTTCTGTATACTTTTCAAGAAGAGCAAGCTCGTGACCTGCGCCTTCCACGATTTCTCTGATACCGTTCACAGCCGCTGCTGCAAATGGTTTCTCTGTTGCTACTAATACTTTCATATGTGGTTGTACAAAATATCCCCGGACGAGCCGGGGACGTAAAAATTATTTCTTCAATGCCTCAAATTCCTTCATGCAGTCCACGAGAGCCTGAACACTCTCAACCGGACATGCGTTGTAGATAGACGCGCGGAAACCGCCTACCGATCGGTGACCCTTGATACCCACCATGCCGCGCTCCTTAGCGAAGGCCATGAACTCATCCTGGAGAGCCTCATAACCTGGTGCCATCACGAAGCAGACGTTCATGAGAGATCTGTCTTCCTTGTCTGCAGTACCCACGAAGAGAGGGTTACGGTCGATCTCGTCATAAAGGAGAGCTGCCTTAGCCTTGTTGTTCTCGTAAACGGCAGCAACACCACCCTGAGCCTTCACCCACTTGAGAGTCTCGTTCATCACGAAGATAGAGAATACTGGAGGAGTGTTGAACATTGACTCGCCGTCGATGTGTGTCTGGAGGTTGAGCATTGTAGGGATATATCTGCTGACCTTTCCAAGGAGATCCTTCTTCACGATGAAGAATGTAACACCTGCAGGACCAACGTTCTTCTGTGCACCACCGTAGATCATAGCATACTTGCTAACGTCCACTGGGCGGCTCATGATGTCAGATGACATATCTGCGATGAGTGGAACTGGACAGTCCATGTCCTCGTGAAGCTCAGTACCGTAGATGGTATTGTTTGTTGTCACGTGGAAATAGTCGAGGTCTGCTGGGATCTCATAATCCTTAGGGATATAGTTGAAAGTTGTGTCAGCTGAAGAAGCGACAGCGTAAGCGTTGCCAAGTCCCTTGGCCTCTTTCAATGCCTTCTTAGCCCAGACGCCGGTCTCAAGATAACCAGCCTTGTTCTCGAGGAAGTTCATTGCTACATAGAGGAAGCCCATGCTTGCACCACCACCGAGGAATACAACCTCATGAGTGTCTGGAATATTAAGAAGTTCCTTCCAGAGTGCGCGGCACTCATTCATTACTGCTTCCCATTCCTTAGATCTGTGTGAAACGCAGATTACAGGCATGCCTGAACCTTTGAAATCCTTAAGAGCTTCTACAGCAGCGTCAACTGCCTGCTGAGGCAATACGCATGGACCTGCATTGAAGTTGTGAACTTTTTTCATGTTTTTATGTTATTAGTTTTGTTTATAGATTTTACTAAAAAGTGCGCTAAAGGTAATGATTTATTTTAGAATACCTTCTTTATGCTTGAAGATTTTTCGCAGAAGTGGCACAAAAGTGATATTTCGTCACCTTTCTTTGTTGTGGTGAACCTGGTCTTGATCGGCTGATGGTTGGTCACGCACTTAGGGTTGCGGCACTTTGCAATTCCGATAACCTCCTTAGGAAGCTCGACCTTCTTCTTCTCAACCACCTTGAAATCGCGGATGACATTCACGGTCGCCATAGGGGCGATGAGCGCAAGCTTGCCAAGCTCCTCATCCTCGAAGAATCTGTTCTCGATCTTGATGATACCCTTGCGTCCCTGGGCCTTGCTGTTAAGGTTGATACCGATGGTAATCTGGTTGTCGATGTCCTTAAGATCAAGAAGATCCAGAGCCTTATATACATTTTCCGCAGGAATATGATCCAGTACGGTTCCGTTTTCCAATGCGCTTACTACTAGTTGTTTATGTGACATAGTGTGATCTCCTATCTATAACCTAACAAATATGAAATGATGGCCATGCGGACGTAAAGTCCGTTCTCGGCCTGCTTGAAGTAATATGCATATTTTGTGTCATCCACATCCTGGTCGATTTCAGTGACTCTTGGGAGCGGGTGGAGAATCTTCATATTCTCCTTCACGTTGCCGAGCATCGATGCCTCAAGTCTATATACGTCCTTCACTCTTTCATACTCCATCGGATCTGTGAATCTCTCCTGCTGTACGCGGGTCATGTAGAGGATATCGCAGTCGTTGAGGTGTTCTTCGAGTGAAGTTGTCTCGATATATTCGATACCCTTTCTGTCGAGGAACTCCTTGTATTCCTTCGGCATCTTCAGCTCTTCAGGAGCAGTGAACACGAATTTAGGGTTGAAGTGCGACATCGCCTGAAGGAGCGAGTGTGTGGTACGGCCATATTTGAGGTCACCTACCATGTTGATTGTCAATCCCTCCAATGTTCCCTGGGTCTGGAGAATCGAATAGAGGTCGAGGAGAGTCTGTGACGGGTGCTGGTTGGCTCCGTCGCCGGCATTCACCACTGGCACTGTCGCCACCTCGGAAGCATATCTCGAGCTGCCTTCCAGCGGATGACGCATCACGATCATGTCCACATAGTTGTTCACCATAATGATGGTGTCCTTAAGCGTTTCACCCTTGCTCTGGCTGGTGTTTGTTGCATCCGAGAAGCCGATGACCTTGGCTCCCAGACGGTTGATTGCAGTTTCAAAGCTGAGTCGGGTTCTTGTTGAAGGCTCAAAGAAAAGGCTTGCGATGACCTTTCCTTCCAAGAATTTCTGTTCCTTGTTCTGTTCGAACTCCTTTGCGGTTTCCAGAACATGCAGGATTTCCTCTTTGGTGAAATCTCTGATTGAAATCAAACTTTTGCTCATATTGCGTAAATCGTACTATAATTCTTCCAAATGGCAGCCCTCGACGTCGTTCATACGCTCCTCGAAGGTCTCAACCAGTGAGAGGCGGACGCTGGTGTCGATGCTGCATTCCATATCGAACTTCTGGTTCTTCTGCTCAAGGCCCATGTCCTTCATCACCTTCATCACTGAGTTCATGCTCATATATCCGAAGTGGACCCTGTAAAGCTTAGATGCGATCTTCTCGACTATCTCTGCGTTGGCCAGCGCGTCTGCGGTTGAGGTCTTGTATGCTCGGATCAGTCCGGGGATTCCCAGCTTGATGCCTCCGAAATATCTGACCACCACCACGAGGATGTCGCTCAATCCCATCGAGTCGATCTGCCCGAGAACCGGCCTGCCTGAAGACCCCGAAGGTTCTCCATCGTCATTTGCCCTGAACTTATCTCCCTTATATCCAAGACGGTATGCATAGACATGATGCCTCGCGTCGTAGTACTCCTTCTTGAGTGCTGCGACGATTTCCTTGACTTCTTCTTCTGTTTCAACGGGATATGCGTGGGCAATGAATCGGCTTCCATTGTCCTTGAAAAGACCTCTCGCTTCTTCGGCGATGCTTTTATATGAATCCTGGATCTGAGTGTTGTCCATACCGAACCCAAAAATAGATAATTTTTGGCACATACGCAATTATAAAGGAAAATTTATTATCTTTGTTTCCGCTTCCAGATACGCTGGAGGCTGATTTTTTGAAAGAACTATTCTAACTATCTATGGTACTGAAATATAGAGTATCCCTTCCGGGCTTGAAGGGATTTGCGAGAGTTTATGAGGTCAAGCCGACCACTTCATTGTACAGTCTGCACAAACAGATGAGAGCGGATATGGATTTCCCACAGGATCAGGTTGTGCTTTTCAAGGCTTTTGATGCTGCAGGAAACGTGGCTGCAAGATATAGCGTATTCCAGGATTTTGGTCTGGGAACCATCGACAGCGTGACTGCAGGTGAGTGCCATAAGAGAGGTGAGGATAAGTTCATCTATTTCTACGATACAACCAACGTGAAGAGCGTCATCGTGACTTTCGACGGTGAGGGTCAGGAGCGTATGAACGCAATCTATCCTCTCCTTGTCGAGACAAAGGGTCCTAACCCTATCGAGTTCGAGAATGGCTATGTTGCATTCGAGGATCTTCCGGACGACAAGAAGAAGGATCCGGATGATGAGGACTTCGATGATGATGACGATGTAGATGTTGAGGAGGAAGAGGACGACGAGACTGAAGAAATCTACGGCGAGGATGACGATGAGTAAGAAACTGATTATCATATTGGGCCCCACAGCTGTAGGCAAGACAGACTACAGCATCGAAACCGCGCTCAAATATGATTCTCCGATAATTTCTTGCGACTCGCGTCAGATATATAAGGAAATGTCCATTGGCACGGCTGTGCCTTCTGCTGAGCAGCTTGCAGCTGTTCAGCATTATTTTATCCATTCGCATACTGTAACTGAACTTTACACCGCCGGCAAGTATGAGCTGGAGGCCCTTGACCTGATCAACCGCCTGTTTGATGAGGGACATGAAACCCTCGTGATGGCCGGTGGCTCGGGCTTCTATGTGGATGCTCTTGTAAATGGTCTTGATGACTTTCCTGCAGCAGACCTGGAACTGCGTAATGAATTGATGGCCAGGCTGAAAGAGGAAGGTGTGGAGTCCCTTAGAACACAGCTTCAGAAGCTTGATCCGGAAAGCTATAATGTCATCGATATTGCAAATGGTCAACGTGTGGTGCGTGCCCTCGAGGTATGCCTCATGACCGGAAAACCGTTCTCGTCATTCAAGACGAATCAGCTCAAGAAACGCAACTTTGAAATCGAAAAGATAGGTCTGACAAGACCGCGTGATGTTCTTTATGACCGCATCAACAGACGTGTCATTCAGATGATCGATGACGGCCTTGTTGAAGAGGTCCGCTCTGTGGAGCAGTACCGCAATCTAGCGGCTCTCCAGACTGTGGGCTACAAGGAAATCTTTGATTGGTTTGATTATGAAGCCGGTCTGGTTTCAATAGAAGGTTGGGGACCTACCACTCCTGGTGACGGCCCGGTGACTTCACTCGACCGCGCAGTAGAACTCATCCAGCGCAACACCCGTCACTACGCCAAGCGCCAGCTTTCCTACTGGAAGCGCGACGCCGACATCCGTTGGATGGAAATCTAGTTAGCGACCTCGCAGAGGAACTTGATGCGCACCAGGCGGACTTCGAGTTCGTCAAAGTCGTCGCTGAGGTCCTTCATCACAACATCCAGGGCATCTGACTCCGCTTCATCGTGGAAATAGTCATAAATCTCCTCCACAACATCATCGTCGAGGGTCTGCTCCAGGTAATAGTCGATATTCAGCTTGGTTCCTGAGTATACGATGGCCTCGATCTCGCTGAGAAGGTCCTCCATCTCCATTCCCTTTGCATCTGCTATGTCTTCAAGCGGAAGCTTTCTGTCCACGCTCTGGATGATGAATACCTTGTTCACCGACTTGTTCACGATCGATTTCATCACAAAGTCGTCAGGGCGCTGGATCTCGTTCTCCTCCACATACTTGGCAATCAGTTCAAGGAAAGGTTTTCCGAACTTGCGTGCCTTGCCTTCTCCGACTCCCTGGCAGTTCTTGAGGTCGTCGTATGTAAGCGGGTACATGATGGACATATCCTCGAGTGAAGGGTCACCGAAGATCACCCATGGCTGAAGTTTTCTCTTGCGTGCCTCGTCACGGCGCAGATCCTTGAGCATGCTGAGCAGCTGCTCGTCGCCACCGCCGCCACCGCGTGCTCCAGGTCCTCCGATGTCGTCGTCATCATCTTCACCTTCAGCAAATTCCCTGTCTTCGGTCAGCATGAGGGTGTAAGGTGCTTCATAGAACTTGCGGCCTTCCTCGGTCACTGAAATCAGACCATAAGACTCGATGTCCTTGCTCAACAGCTTGAGGATGAGTCCCTGATGCATGACTGCATTCCAGAATCGTACAGAACGATCCTTGCCGGCTCCGAACAACTCCAGTTTGTCGTGCTTGTATGATTTGATGATGGAATTGGATTCTCCTGCAAGAATATTGGCAAGGTGCTCCATCTTGAAACGCTCCGGAAGGCTCTGGATAAGGTCGATCACTGTGGCCATCTCCTCACGTCCGTCGAACTGCTTCTTAGGGTGCAGACAGTTGTCGCACGCACCACAGTCCTCGACATTGTAATTCTCGCCGAAATAGTTGAGCAACAGCTTTCTACGGCATGAGTTTGATTCTGCATAAGCGACAGTCTCCATCAGGAGCTGCTTGCCTATCTCCTGCTCGGCAATAGGCTTGCCCTGCATGAACTTCTCCAGTTTCTGGATGTCCTTATAACTATAGAAAGTGATGCACTGACCTTCCTGACCGTCACGTCCTGCGCGGCCGGTCTCCTGGTAGTATCCTTCGATGCTCTTTGGAATGTCGTAGTGGATGACAAAGCGCACGTCCGGCTTGTCGATACCCATACCGAAGGCGATGGTCGCAACAATGACGTCCACCTCTTCCATGAGGAACTTGTCCTGGTTGTCTGCACGGGTCTTGGCGTCAAGGCCGGCATGATATGGCGCTGCCTTTATTCCGTTGATATTCAGCAGTTCTGCCAGTTCTTCAACCTTCTTTCTGCTGAGACAATATATGATACCGGACTTGCCGGGATTCTGCTTGATGAACTTGATGATGTCGCGTTTCGGATCCTGCTTGTCCCTGATTTCATAATACAGGTTAGGGCGGTTGAACGATGACTTGAACACTGTCGCATCGGTCATTCCGAGGTTGCGGATGATGTCGCTCTGGACTTTTGGAGTTGCAGTGGCTGTGAGAGCTATGATAGGTGCCACGCTGATCTCCTCAATGATATTTCTGATTCGTCTGTATTCAGGACGGAAGTCGTGTCCCCATTCTGAAATACAATGTGCTTCATCGACTGCATAGAAGGAAATCTTGATCTCCTTCAGCATTGCTATGTTCTCTGCTTTTGTCAGGGATTCAGGCGCCACATAAAGAAGCTTGGTGGCTCCGGAAAGAAGGTCGTTGTGAACTTCTGCAATCTGTGCCTTGTTCAGGGATGAATTCAGGAAGTGCGCGATTCCGTCGTTGCCTGAAACGAAACCACGGATTGCATCCACCTGATTCTTCATGAGTGCGATAAGTGGAGAAATGACAATGGCTGTTCCTTCCATCACAAGGGCAGGGAGCTGGTAACATAAGGATTTACCGCCACCCGTAGGCATCAGCACGAAAGCGTTGTTGCCATCGACAAGATGTTTGATAACGCGCTCCTGATCGGCCTTAAATGAGTCAAAACCAAAGAATTCCTTTAATTTTGAATGAAGCAATGCAGAGTCGATTGTCATAGCTCTAAAAGTTTTAGCATACTAAGTTAACAGAATTTTTTCGACATATCAAAATCTTTTTTGAAAGTATTCCACTTCGCAAAAAATCGTTATATTTGCGGGCTAATTTGGCAAAATATTAACAATCAAATATTAAACACAATGAAAGCTATCAAATTTTTCGCTGCCGCTGCTCTTGTTGCAGCACTCGCAGTATCATGCAACAGCTCAAACGAGCCTAAGGTTGACGTAGAGCGTCCAACTGCATCAGAAATCGACTCTGTAAGCTACCTTATCGGTGTGAACTTCGGTTCATTCATCAAGGGTAACAACTTCGCTGAGGATCTTAGCGAACTCAATATGGCTGAGGTTAAGAAGGGTATGCAGGCATTCCTCGAGGCTGAGGGTACTCCATACGATGAGAACTTCGGTGAGCAGTTCAGAATCGATCCTAACGAGATGGGTCGCATCCTCAACGGTTTCCTTGCAAAGAAGCAGGCATACAAGGCTGCTGTGAACCTCGAGAAGGGTAAGGCATTCCTTTCTGCTAACGCAAAGAAGGCAAACGTTGACACAACTGCAAGCGGTCTTCAGTACACTATCGTAGCTGAGGGTGCTGCTGAGAAGGTTGAGCCAAAGGATACAGTATGGGTTAACTACAAGGGTACTCTCCTCGATGGTACAATATTCGACGAGAACGACTCAACTCAGTTCGTTGCTAACCGCGTGATCAAGGGTTGGACTGAGGGTCTTGGCCTCCTCGGTGAGGGTGGTAAGGCAACTCTCTACATCCCTGCAAACCTCGCTTATGGTGAGAGAGGAAACCGCAACATCGAGCCTAACTCAGTGCTCATCTTCGACGTTGAGGTTCTCAAGGTTGGTAAGTTCATGCCTAAGAACTAAGCTGTCATGGCTTTGGAACTTGAGGGCAGAATCGTCCGTAAGCTTGGAGTCCAGTCAGGAACCTCTGCAAGAGGTGCCTGGTCTAAGCAGGAGTTCGTGTTTGAGTATCAGGAAGGCAACTTCCCGACTCAGGTGTGCATGAATGTCTGGGGTGAGGATAAGGTCAGAGAACTTGATAAGTATCAGGTCGGTGACAAGGTAAAGATATCCTTCAATCTCAGCAGCCGTGAATATAACGGCAGATGGTACACTGATGTCAGAGCATGGAGAATCGAGCCTGCAGGTGCGGCTCCACAGCAGCCTGGCTACGCACAGCCGGTACCTGGCTATGGTGCTCCGATGAGTGCTCCGATGCCAACGGCAGATGACATGAGCTCGCCGCTCTCCGAAGACGATCTCCCGTTCTAAATGACGCTTCAGAATAATGGGTCCGGAATCAGTAATGGTTTCGGACTCTTTTTTGTATTATTACTATGTAATAACTGATGAAAAATTCTTATTTTTGCAGGATATGATTACGTTTGGATATAACAGCAGATTCAAAGGCCCTATCAGGGCTCTTACTGCATTGGCAATAGGTGTTGTGATGGTTGTGAGCAAGGCAAATGCCCTCAACCTCGCAGTGCAGATCATTGCGGCGTTTCTTCTTGCTTCTGGAGTTGTTTCCCTTGTTGCGGGATACAGGAACAGGGCGAATGGAACTTTCCCTATCATGGCCGTGAACACAGTGGTGGATATTCTTCTTGCCCTGATGCTTTTTGTATTCCCGGGTTTCTTTGCAAACCTTCTCGTATATCTGATAGCTTTTGCGCTTATTTGCTTCGGCATATTCCAGCTTGTTTCGCTTGGAAGTGCAAGCAGAGTCTTCGGAGTGGGCGTCTTTGCATTCGTTCTTCCTGTGCTTGTGCTCATTGGCGGTCTGTTCCTGATTTCCAATCCGTCATTCCTTGGTTCGGCGGTAGGAATCGTTGCAGGAGTCTGCCTGATAATATATGGCGTTTCTGAACTCCTATCATCATGGAAGATGCGCAAGGCGATCGATGAATACGAGATCAAATTCCCTAAGGGTACGGACAATAACGACGTAGACGAACAGTAGATGATTCCTCAGGAGACAGTAAACAGGATATTGGATGCCGCCCAGATCGTGGATGTGGTGGGTGACTTCGTGACTTTGAAGAAGCGCGGAGCCAACCATATCGCATGTTGTCCTTTCCATAACGAAAAGACTCCGTCATTCTCCGTTTCTGCCTCAAAAGGTATATATAAATGCTTCGGTTGCGGAAAGTCAGGCACGGCAGTCGGCTTTGTGATGGAGCATGAGAACATGACTTATACAGAGGCCCTCAAATATCTTGCAAAGAAATACAATATCGAGGTGGTCGAGAAGGAGGAGACTGCTGAAGAGATTGCCAGAAGGCAGCGCAGCGAGAGCCTTTTCCTTGTTTCGGAATATGCCGGCAAGTTCTTCCAGGAAAGTCTCAAGACTCCGGAAGGCCAGTCCATCGCATATCAATATTTCCGCAGCAGAGGTCTTGAGGATGAGACTATCGCCAAATATGGCCTTGGCTGGTCGCCGTTGAATCGTAAGGCACTCTCGGACGCAGCCCGCGCAGCCGGATATAAGGAGGAATTCCTGGTCGAGACCGGTGTCAGCATCAGATACGATGACGGTCGCCTGGTGGACAGGTTCTATGACCGTGTCATCTTCCCGATCCATTCTGTGAGCGGACGAATCATCGCATTCGGAGGACGTACTCTCAAGACAGACAAGTCGGTGGCGAAATATGTCAACTCGCCGGAGACCGAAATATATGTCAAGAGCCGTTCGCTTTATGGAATATATTTCGCGAAAAACGAGATTTCGCGTCAGGATAAGTGTATCCTTGTCGAGGGCTATCTGGATGTGCTCTCGATGCATCAGCTCGGAATCAGGAATGTTGTGGCTTCCAGCGGTACCTCGCTCACTGTCGAGCAGATCCGCCTGATCAGGAAGTTCACCAACAACATAACAATCATATACGACGGCGACGGCGCAGGTATCAAGGCTGCGCTCAGAGGTATCGGACTCGTGCTGAAGGAAGGTCTCAATGTGAAGATCGTGCTTCTTCCGGATGGCATGGATCCGGACGATTTTTCCCGCAGACATTCACTGGATCAGGTCCAGGACTATATAGCTCAGAACGAGCAGGACTTCATCGGTTTCAAGACAGATCTCCTTTTAGGAGAGGCCGGCGCAGATCCTCTTAAGAGGGCCAATCTCATCAATGACGTGGCCGACACGATCGCTCTTATTCCGGATGCGGTCATCCGTGCGGTGTATGTGAAGACATGTGCGGACAAGTTCGAGATCGACGAGCAGATTCTGATCGACAGGGTCAGCAAGTCGAGAGACGAGATGCTGATTGCGGACCGCAAGCAGGCGGAGAGAGAGGCAGCGCGCGCAGCACAGAACAATACGCCTCGCTACAGGCCAGCGGTCCAGCCGCAACATCCATCGGATATGGATGTTCCGCCGATGCCGGAAGATTACGGACCGATTCCAGAGGACTATATGCCTCTGGCCGACGACGGATCTTTCTACGATGATCCTGATATGGCAGTGCCGGTGCATCAGCCAGTATCTCAGCAGCAGAATGGCATAGTGATCAATGATCCGTTCCTGGAGCCGTGTGAGCGAGACCTGCTGAAGTTTATCCTTGAGCATGGCTGCACACCTCTGGCATTTGACAGAGATTCCAAATATTACATGGCTGACGAGCAGCTCAATGTGGCGGAATTCATCGACGGAATTCTCGCGGAGGATGAGGAGGGCTTTGCCAACGCTTCCTACCACAAGGTATATGAGGAATATTTTGCAATGTACGACGAAGGCCTGGAGCAGGAGCAGATTCAGAATCGTCTTCTGAACAGCCAGGACCCTCAGGTTGCTGCGGTTGCCAAGGAACTCTTGATCGAGAAATATCAGATCACTGTCGAAAACTACGAGAAGTCGATGACTGCGACGACGACCCGTCTGATCCAGTTCGTGCCGAAGACCCTGATGACCTATCAGTGCCGCAAGGTGGAGAAGATCCTCAAGGACCTCACCGCTCAGCTTGCGTCCGTAACTGATGAGGCTGCCATGATGGAGATTCTGACCAAGATCTCGGACTACAACAAGGCCCGCACCCGCCTGAACAACGAACTCGGAAGGGTGAACTAAATGGAAAAATATTAAAAACTATAACATATATGACTAAGAATTTCAACAGAACTCTTGTGACCTGTGCGCTTCCGTATGCGAACGGTCCAGTGCATATCGGTCACCTTGCCGGTGTGTATGTACCAGCAGATATCTACGTGAGATATTTGAGAATGAGGGGTGAGGATGTGCTTTATGTCTGCGGTTCGGATGAGCACGGAGTTCCAATCACAATCAAGGCTCAGAAGGAGGGTTGCACTCCTCAGGATATCGTTGACAGATATCACAGAATCATCAAGGATTCATTCACAGGCCTTGGAATCAACTTCGATATCTATTCACGTACATCATCAAAGACTCACCATAAGAACGCTGCTGACTTCTTCAAGAAGCTCTACGATGAGGGCAAGTTCATCGAGAAGGTGAGCGAGCAGTACTACGATGAGGAGGCAAAGACTTTCCTTGCAGACCGTTATATCACAGGTACATGCCCACGCTGCGGTGCAGAGGGCGCTTACGGTGACCAGTGCGAGAAGTGCGGTGCTACTCTCAGCCCGGATGAACTCATCAATCCTAAGTCTGCTCTCAGCGGTGGCGAGCTCGTGAAGAAGGAGACCAAGCATTGGTATCTCCCGCTCGACCAGTACGAGGGATGGCTTTCTGAGTGGATCCTCGACGGCCACAAGGAGTGGAGAAGCAACGTATATGGTCAGTGCAAGAGCTGGATCGACGGCGGTCTTCAGCCACGTGCAGTGAGCCGTGACCTCAACTGGGGTGTTCCAGTTCCTGTAGAGGGTTCTGAGGGCAAGGTTCTTTACGTATGGTTCGACGCACCTATCGGATATATTTCAAACACTCAGGAACTCCTTCCTCAGAGCTGGGAGAAGTGGTGGAAGAGCGAGGATACAAAGCTTGTCCACTTCATCGGTAAGGGTAACATCGTGTTCCACTGCATCGTATTCCCTTCAATGCTCAAGGCTGACGGAAACTATATTCTTCCTGATAACGTTCCTGCAAACGAGTTCCTCAACCTCGAGGGTGACAAGATCTCGACTTCACGTGGCTGGGCTGTATGGCTCCACGAGTACCTCGAGCAGTTCCCTGGACAGGAGGACGTTCTCCGCTATGTTCTCACAGCCAATGCTCCTGAGACTAAGGACAACGACTTCTCATGGAAGGACTTCCAGTCACGCAACAACAGCGAGCTCGTGGCTATCCTCGGAAACTTCGTGAACCGTGCTGTGGTTCTTACACACAAATATTTCGAGGGCAAGGTTCCTGCAGACCTCAAGAGCGAGGCAATCGACGCAGAGACACTTGCTCAGATCAAGCCGCTCCGTGAGGCTATGGAGAAGTATCTCGACGGATACAAGTTCCGCGAGGCTCTCAAGGAGGCTATGAACATCGCCCGTCTCGGTAACAAGTACCTCACAGACACTGAGCCTTGGAAGGTAGCCAAGACCGATATGGACAGAACAGCTTCAATCCTGAACGTATCTCTCCAGATCTGCGCTTCGCTTGCAATCGCATTCGAGCCGTTCCTCCCATTCTCAGCTGAGAAGCTCCGCAATATCCTCAATGTCGGTATCGCTGCTGGTGTTGACCACCGTGCAGGCGAGGAGGGTGCAGTAAGCGAGAACATCTACACTGCAGCTGAGGGCGCAGCTCTCCATACATCTTCACGTCATTGCGAGGAGCAGGGCGACGTGGCAATCTGCCTTTCTTGGGACGACCTCGGAAAGGCGGCGCTTCTTCCTGCAGGCCATCAGCTCAACCCTGCAACCCTCCTCTTCGGCAAGATCGAGGATGAGGTTGTGGATGCTCAGATCGCCCGTCTTGAGGCTATCCGTGCTGAGCGTGAGGCTGCAGCTAAGGCAGCAGAGGCTGCAGTCGTTACTCCACAGAAGGAGGAGTGCACATTCGATGATTTCGGAAAGATGGATATCCGTACTGCCACAGTTCTTGAGGCAGAGCGTGTTCCTAAGACAGATAAGCTTCTCAAGCTGACAATCGATACAGGAATTGACAAGCGTGTCATTGTTTCCGGTATCGCTGAGGAGTATGCTCCGGAGGATATGGTTGGAAAGCAGATCTGTATCCTTGCAAACCTTGCTCCACGCAAGATCCGTGGCATCGAGTCGAAGGGTATGATCCTCATGGCTCGTCAGAACGACGGCAAGATGCGTTTCATCACACCTGCCGAGACTCTCTGCAACGGTGCTGAAATCGGTTAATTATGATCAAGACAGAATACTATAAGGATCTCACAAAGATGAACACCTTCGGAATGAAGGTGAAGGCCCGCTGTTTCGTGGAGTATGATTCTGTGGCCGATCTTGTTGATGTCGAGTTTGAGGAACTGGCCCGTCCGGTGCTTCATATCGGCGGAGGCAGCAACCTGCTTTTTACCGACGATTTCAAGGGCACTGTCTTGCACTCCAAGATCAATTTTATTGAAATCCTTGACGACGCACAGGAGGAAACCCTGGTTTCAGTCGGCTCCGGTGTGGTATTCGATGACTTCTGTGACTGGGCAGCCAAGGAGGGCCTCTGGGGCGTGGAGAATCTCTCATATATCCCTGGCGAGGTCGGTGCTTCGGCTGTTCAGAATATCGGAGCTTACGGCGTTGAGGTGAAGGATGTCATCCGTACGGTATATTGCTATGATACCGTTGAGGAGGAATTCGTGAAGTTCGACGTCAGCGAGTGTGACTATGGCTATCGCGATTCTGTGTTCAAGCATCCGGAAATCAAGGGACGCTATATTGTCACTCATGTCGTGTTTGCACTTTCCCGTACTTCGCAGCCTAAACTTGAATATGGTCATCTGGATGCGGCTGTCAAGGACGCCCAGTCTGCAAAGGATGCTGCATTGACTCCGTCCCTGATCCGCAAGGTAATCATCAAGATCCGCAAGGAGAAGCTTCCAGAGCCATCTGTGACAGGCAGTGCCGGCAGTTTCTTCAAGAACCCTGTGATCAGTGCAGAGCATTTCACAAAGATCGAGGTAGCCGCCAAGGCTGAGCATGGCGCTGACTGCAAGGTGCCGCATTATGATCTTCCGGATGGAACCGTCAAGGTGCCGGCTGCATGGATGATCGAGCAGTGTGGTTGGAAGGGCCGTCGCAGCGGTGGTGCAGCGGTATGGGACAAGCAGCCGCTGGTCATTGTAAACTATACCGGTGATGCATATCCGGAAGAAATCATAGGTCTGGAAAGACGTATAATAGAATCCGTAAAGAACAGATTCGGCGTTGAACTTCATCCGGAAGTCGATCATATCTAAGGACCGGCATTAAACTTAAATTATGAAACACCTGTTTGTCACTCTTTTCATGTTTTTTACATTGGTGAATGCCTCTGCAGCAGGCAGTTCTCCAGTGCAGGATGTCCTGTTGAAGCTTGATGAGTACATCGAGTCCAGTGACAGGTATGTTGCTGAAAAGGAGGAAAGAATCCAGAAATTACGTAAAGAACTGTCAATGACCTCCTGGCAGGACTATCAGTTGACTTATGCACTCTTCGATGAGTACAAGTCTTATAAGTTTGATTCTGCATATTTTTATGCGAATAACTGTCTGAAACTGGCACAGAAATCAGGTAGTCGGGACAGGCTTGTCCAGTCACATTGTGCTGTTGCCTTCTGCTATCTTTCATCAGGACTGTTTCATGAGTCTTTCGATGAAATGTCGAAAGTGGACGTGTCAGGAGTGGATTCTGAAATCAAGGCCCAGTATTATGCCTTGGCCAACCGCCTGTATTATGATGCTTCAGATTTCAATAATGCAGAGAATTGGAGCCATGAATACACACGCAAAGGAACGATGTATGCTGATTCATTGATGCAGATTGTTCCTGAGGAGAAGTATGAATATCAGTTTGCCGTGGCCCAGAGGGAAATCAAGCACTGGCATTATGATCAGTGTATCGAACACTATCATAGTATTCTCAGGAACCACGATGTCTCAGAGCATGACAAGGCTATTATAAACTCAAGTATAGGTGGAGCGTATCTTGCTCTTGGACAGAAAGATAGCTCTGTGGTATATCTTGCAAAGGCAGCAATCAATGATATCGTCTCTGCTACAAAGGAGACCACGGCACTATATCGTCTGGCAGAAATGCTATGCGAGCAGAATGATCCTCACAGGGCATACATATATATAAATGTAGCACTGGAAGATGCGGATTTCTATAATGCACGACATAGAAAACTCAGTATCAATCCGATACTTCCTATCATCGAGAGAGCACGTTTTGAGGTGGTGGCGCGCCAAAGGAATTATATGGCGATAATCCTTATTCTGTGTGTGGGAATCATAGCCCTTCTTGTGACTATGTTCATTATTTATGGTAAGCAAAGAGGCAAGATCGAGCGCAGAAACCGCCAGCTTAAGGAGGCGAACAAGATCAAGGAAGAGTATATCGGCCATTCTTTTTATGTCAATTCTGAATTTATTACTGAATTCGAGGAGCTGTTCAGTACTATAAACATGAAACTTGCTGCCCATCAGTATGATGATGTGAGAGATATGTGTAAACAGTCTAAGGTGAAGAAGAAGCGTGAAAGCATGTATGATTCATTTGATAAGTGTTTCTTGAAGATCTTCCCTTCATTCATCAGCGAATATGCCAAGCTTTTTCCGGAAGGTTATGTCGATGAGTCAGCAGATGTGTTGACAAACGAGATGAGAATCTTTGCCTTGATGCGTCTTGGAATTACTGATGCCGAGAAGGTTTCCAAGTTTATGAATTACTCGGTCCATACCATATATACATATAAGACGAGGGCAAAAAATAAGTCGATTGTTGGCAACGATGAGTTCGAAAAACGCATAAAAGCTTTCGAGATCGGTTAAATATCAAGGATATCTCCTTATAAAACGTTAATACAAACCACTGATAATTTCAACGCTAAGTTGTTGATTATCAGTGGTTGTTTTGTTTATTGTGGCCGAAATTGTTAATACAAGACCTTAATAACTTCGTTTCTGCTTGCTCATTTGGTTACTTTGTGTTACATACTAACTACTAATTAACCAAAAATCTATGAATCGAATAATGACCTTATTTGCGGGATTGGCACTGACCAGTGCTCTCTCGTTTTCAGCAGCCGCTCAGAGTGGCTATGAGGTTAAGGGAACAGTTGTCGATGAGTACGGTCCGGTAGTTTCTGCCACTGTTATCGAGCAGGGCACTGCCAATGGAGTTTCGACCGATCTCGATGGTAACTACTCCCTCAAGGTTTCAAGCAAGGATGCCCTTGTTGAGTTCAGCTGTATCGGCTACGCGACTCAGGTGTTCCCGGCTTCATCAATTCCGGCAACAGTATTCCTCGCTGAGGATGCTATGTTTCTTGAAGAGACAGTCGTAATCGGTTACGGCTCACTCAGCAAGAAAGAACTTTCAAGCTCAATCGTACAGGTGGACAAGAACGAACTTTTCAAGGGTGCCATGAACAACCCTATGGAAATGTTGACAGGTAAGGTTGCAGGTCTTAACGTAACAACTTCTGCAGCTGCTAACCCTAACTCAAGTTCAAGTCTTCAGGTCCGTGGTGCTACATCACTTCAGGCAGGTAACGACCCTCTGGTTGTCATTGACGGAGTGCCAGGTGGTGATATCAGAACAATCGCTCCTCAGGATATTGAGTCCATGACAGTCCTTAAGGATGCCGCTTCTGCAGCAATCTATGGTACACGAGGTGCGAACGGCGTCATCCTCATCACAACCCGTAAGGGATCTGAAGGTGGTGAGGGCGTATCTGGAATCACATATGACAGCTGGTTCGGAATGAACTTCGCCAAGCCGCATCCTGAGATTCTCTCTGCAGATGAATTCCGCAGATCCGGCCGTGGAACTGACTATGGATACAACACAGACTGGTACAGCCTTCTGATGCGTGACTTCGGATACGACCATAACCAGTATCTTGCTATCGACGGAAGCACAAAGGGCGGTTCATATAACGCATCAATCAACTTCAAGGATGCAAAGGGTCTTGACATCCGTTCAGGACGTAAGGAATTCGGTGGCCGTGTTGCTGTCGAGCAGAAGGCTTTCAAGAACAGACTTCAGGTCAATGCTTCAATCAATGCACGTCGCGTTAACGAGGAGTGGGGCAACGACGGAATGTTCGGAACAGCTCTTACAATGAATCCTACAATGCCTGTATATAATGAGGACGGAACATTCTATCAGCCTACCTCTCCTACAGGCGCGCGTAACCCATATAAGGAACTTGTTCTTCTTGAGGGCAACAGCAACGGTCAGAGACTTTATCTTTTGGGAACAGTTTCAGGTAAGTTGAACCTTATCACAACTGATATCCACAATCTTAATACAACCGTAAGCTACTCACTTGATTACAACGACTTTATCTCCAAGAATTACCGACCTGCAGACTCTGGTCAGTCATACTGGGATGGTTACAAGGGCTCCGCTTCACTTGACTACAACAAGTATTGGAGCAACCACTTCGAGTGGCTTATGAACTACTCGTTATATCTCGAGGATCACAGCATCCAGGCTGTAGCAGGTTACACTTGGGAGAATGCAAACAATGAGTCGATGGGTATGTCGAATCAGAACTTCACATTCGACAATATGAAGTACAACAACATCGGTGCAGGTTCATACCTTGCTGAAGGTAAGGCTTCAATGTATTCCGGCAAGTCTCTTTCTGCGCTCGTTTCAGTGTTCGGCCGTGTGAACTATAACTGGAAAGACCTCATCATGGCTTCTGCATCTCTGCGCTATGAGGGATCGACCAAGTTCGGTGCTGACAACAAGTGGGGATACTTCCCTGCAGCTTCAATCGCTTGGGAAATGGCCAATATGCCGTTCCTTCAGGATCATCACTCAGTTGTACAGAGCCTCAAGCCACGTGTTTCATATGGTGTGACAGGACGTTCAGGCTTCGGTTCTTATACTTCACTTTCAACTTACAGCACACGTAACAGCTACTTCTTCAATGGTCAGTGGGTTACAGGTTATGCTCCATCTCTCAATGCCAACCCTGGTCTTGCATGGGAGAAACTCGTGAGTGTGAACGTGGGTGTTGACTTCGCTCTCTTTGGAAGTCGCCTTCGTGGATCGGTGGATCTTTTCGACAGACAGTCGCAGGATCTCCTCTATAATTACACAGCTCCACAGCCTCCATATATCTACTCAAGCATCCTCGTGAACGTGGGTACTACCCAGAACCGTGGTATTGAGCTGGATATCGATGGAGACATCATCTCAAACAAGGATTTCACTTGGACAATGGGCGCGAGCTGGTCTACCGGCACTACAACAATGAAGAACCTTTCAAACAATATCTATAAGGCTTCTTATGTGGATATGGGTTCTAAGGGTGGCGTCGGTGCCAACGAGTATTTCTTCCGCGTTCAGGAAGGCAGCAAGGTGGGCCAGTTCTACGGCTTCAGCTATGCCGGTGTTGACGAAGGCGGAAATATCCTCGTGTATAAGAATGCAGTTGACGAAGATGGAAAGGTTCTCGTAGGCCAGAACGCTGTGGATGAGGAAGGCAATCCGATCAAGGTGCTTGCTTCAACTGCAGACCCTGCTGACAAGAGATACATCGGAAACGGCGTTCCAACCCATTTCGTTTCTTGGAACAATACTCTTCGTTACAAGAACTTCGACCTCAATGTATTCTTCCGCGGTGCACTCGGTTTCGAGATCTTCAACATGCAGAAGTATGGAATGGGACTTATCGGAGCTGGTTCTGACAACGTTCTCCGTTCATCATACCTTGAGGACAAGGATGTATATGCAAGTGGTGGTGTGATTTCTTCATACTTCCTCGAGAACGGTAACTGGTTCAAGCTTGAGAGCCTTACCCTCGGATACAATTTCACTCCTAAGAACACTGAGGTACTCAAGAAGATGAGAGTATATCTTTCTGCTAAGAACCTCTTCACTCTTACAGGATATTCAGGAAACGATCCTTCAATCCTTGCATCAAACGGTCTTACTCCAAGTATCGACAACTCTGGAGCATATCCTCTTGCTGCTCAGGTAACTATGGGTCTCACAATGAACTTCTAATAATTTGAAAGTAATGAAAAGATATATATTGAACATAGCATTGCTATTCGCAGCCTGCTTCTCATATACTTCTTGCTTCAATCTCGAAGAGGAGGTATTCGACAGAGTTGACGGCTCGGTATATTTCGCAGACGAAGCCAGTGTTCAGGGTGCAGTTGGTGCCATCTATGCTGAAGCTGCATACGGCTATTGCGAATATTTTATGTATCTCCAGGAGTTCTCTGCCGACCAGATCGCATGGAGAACATGGAACGGAGGTGCATGGGGATGGGATGAGGCCTTGAAGTTCGTCCTTTCGTCACACACCTGGAACGCTGAGTCCACAATCGTCCGTCAGGCTTGGGAAAAGGCCTGGACCACAATCGGTCTTGCCAACAACGTGATCTACGAACTTGGTAAGGTAGCTCCTGAGGCCTTGGGCATGACACAGGAAAAGGTGGATCTCTATATTGCAGAGTGCCGCACTCTCCGTGCTTGGGCATACTATAATATATATGAGATCTGGGGTGGTGCACTTCCTCTGAACATCAAGGCATCTGCAGAGTCTTCTGAGATTCCTGGAAGCGCCGATCCAGACTTCAATACAAGCAGCAAACTTATCTTTGACTTCATAGTTGGTGAACTCGATGGTTGCTGTGAAGCTCTTCCGCAGAATGAGGCGAACCGCATGAATCAGGCAGTCAACCGTATCCTCAAGATGCGTATGCTTCTCAACGCAGAGGTATTCATCGGTGAGGCAAAGTATGATGAGTGTGCTGTTCTTGCTCAGGATATCCTCGATGGCAAGTTCGGTTCATACAGCATTGCTCCTGACTACAGATCTCTTTACACAATCGACAATGTGAACTGTCCTGAACTCGTGATGGCATTTGCAACAGAGGTAGGTCAGCTTAACATCGGTTGGATGAAGAACATGCCTTTCCTTCCATATAACATCTGGGATAACGTCGGCGGTACTTATGAGCAGTCTGGCTGGAACTGTACCTGCCTTGCTCCATCATTCGATAACTCAGGTGAGGTTCAGACCCTTGGTGGTTCAACAGGCGCTGTAAGCTTCCTCGATACTAAGTATGGTGACAAGCTTGGAGCAGTTTACGAGAGATTCAACAAGAATGATATCCGCGTGAAGGCTAACTTCCGTGCAGAGGCTGACGGTACATGGAACGGTGGTATGTTCCTCAAGGGTGCCATGATGACTCATGACGGTTCTGCAGCTATCAAGGCTGATGCTGACCGTGAAGGCCAGGACCTCGTATACGTAGACCAGGTGGGTACATTCCTCAACCTTGGTACAAATCTCCAGACTGTAATGCATCCTCGTTGGGGTGAGACCAACTCTGGTGTCCGTATGATCAAGTATCCTATCTATCCACAGGATGCAGGAATTGATTTCCAGAACATTGATGAGGTGGAGTTCCGTCTTGCAGAGGTTGTCTATACTCTTGCAGAGTGTAAGCTCCGTGCCGGCGATACAAATGCAGCAAAGGACCTTGTAAAGAGTGTCAAGTCAAGATATTTTGCGAATGCTGATGATGCATTGGCTCTCCCTATGGGCTTCACAGCTTATGATAACGACTGGATGCTTCACGAGTGGGGACTTGAGTTCCTTGGTGAGGGCCGTCGTCGTCGTACCGACCTTCGTCGTTTCGATAAGTTTACTCAGGGCCAGTGGTGGTTCTTTGGCCGCGTTGAGGCTGACGGATATGGTTCATATCCTGCTAAGCGCGACAGAAAGTATGAGTGGTTCCCGCTCCCAGCTTCTGCACTCCTTGTGAACCCAGGTCTTGTACAGAATCCTAACTACTTATAGAATTAGCAGATATGAAGAAAATATTTAATAGGTTCATGCTTCCGATGATGTTGCTTCTTGGCGCTTGTTCAGCACCGGAGGAAATTATCTTCGACCATGAGCAGCAGGCATTTGATACCAAGGAGAACATGATTCTTCTTGAGGTCATCGCTCCAACCAGCACTAAGGCTGACGATGTGATCTATATCTCCGGTGCTTTCAACGGAGGTGATGAGGTAGCCGCTGATAACGTCATGTGGCATCTTGAGAAATCTACAACAGTTGACAAGAAGTGGGGAATCTACCTCGATCCTGCTACTTTCGTAGATGGCAAGACTCTTGCCGACGGATACCATTTCGTGTCTGTCCGCGAGGGTGAGGAAAGAACAGCTAAGAACGAAGCTGTAGTCCGTACCGACAATTTCGCTGTGGGCACAAGAACCAATATCTATGTGTCTTATTGGAATATGTATTTCTACGTTGCTCCTGAAATCGAGCATGATGGTCCAGTCGTATATGTGAACAACCAGACAACATGGGATGCCCTTGCGCTCTACGCATGGGGTGATGCTGAGGCATTCGGTGGCTGGCCTGGTATGCAGCCTACCGGTGAGATCGCGCTTGATGGCATCAATTGGACATATTTCGATCTTGGTGAGGCTAACAGAGGCCTTAACCTTAATCTTATCTTCAATAACAACGGTGGTGGCAAGCAGCTCGGTGACTACAATGTAACCCTCGATAAGGATGAGTACTTCCTTACAATTACTGATGAGGGTGTCGAAGCAGCGAACTCTATCCCTGCACACGATGGCACAATCCGCGTATATGTTGATAATCAGGCTGGTTGGGAGGCCGTAGCACTCTACCAGTGGGGTGATGAGAATGACCTCGGAGGTGGCTGGCCTGGACTTCAGCCTACTGGAACAGTCAAGATTGCCGGTTTTGAATACACATACTTTGACTATGAGATCGCAGCTGTAGAAGGCAAGGCACAGAACCTTATTTTCAATAACAACGGTGGCGGTATCCAGACAGGTGATATGGCTGTTACATTCAGCGCTGATGTCGTTGACCTCTTCTTCCTGATTTCCGGCGAGAAGGATTGCGCAGTAATTGAGGATCCGTTCAGCAGAGAGCCTGCCGGTGATGAAGGTGGCAATGACGACGGTGGAAACGACGATGGTGAAGAAGGTGGCAGTTGCAATTGTGACTGTGAGGGCTGTAAGGACTGCAGTGGAAAGGACAACGGTGAAGAGCCTGAAGTTCCTGCAGATCCTGTCCCTGTAGTGTTCTATGTGCAGAACAACACCGGATATGAGGCTACATATATGTATGCATGGGGTGATGCCCTCCCAGAACTCTTCGGAGGCTGGCCAGGTGTGGCTCTTGAGAACAATGTGACCTGCGGTGGCGTGGCATATAGCAGAGTTGAGACTACTGCAACGGCTTACGAGCTCGTATATCACCCTATCTTCAACAATAACAACGGTACTCAGTATGATGCTCCTGTGGTTACCCTCGCCAACTACAACTTCATCGTTGCAGGACAGACAGCTGCTGAGATCGGTACTGCCCCTGCTGTCAAGATCTATGTTGACGACCAGACAGGTTGGGATGGCATTGCAATGTACTCTTGGGGTGACATCAACGATGTTGTAGGAGGCTGGCCAGGTGCTGCATTTACAACAGAGACTGTTGGCGGTAAGGAATATAAGGTGTTCGAGATTCCTGCAAACGGATTCGGAACATCATGCAACCTTATCTTCAACAATAATGGTGGCGGAGTCCAGCATGGCGACTACAATGTCAAGGCTGACCGTGACTACTTCCTCAAAGTGACAGCTGAAGGTGTAACACCAATCGAATAATCAGATGAAGTTATCAAAAACTTTATTCATTTCCCTCCTGACTGCGCTCTGCCTGAGCGCAGTCAGCTGCGGGGATGAAAACAAACCGATAGACCAGGGTAAGCCTGATGTTCCGGTGGTTACAGAGCCAGGAAATACGATGGTCATATATGAGGCAAATCCGAGAGTATTTGCCAGTTCAAAATCTCTTAATGCCATTGAAGCACGTCTTGATGATATTCAGGACCTGGGAGTCAATGTAATATGGCTTATGCCGATTCAGCCGATCGGTTCAAAGAATTCTGTGGGATCCCCATATTGTATAAAGGACTTCAAAGGAGTCAACCCTTCATATGGAACACTGGAAGACCTTAAGTCTTTGGTAAACAAGTCACATTCTATGGGTATCAAGGTGATTCTTGACTGGATTGCCAATCACACGGCTTGGGATAATCCATGGATTACCGAGCATCCGGACTGGTATACAAAGGATGCGAACGGAAATATAATTTCTCCGGCCGGTATGGGCTGGAACGATGTGGCAGACCTGAACTTCAGTAATCAGGAGCTCCGCACCAACATGATTGATGCCATGACATATTGGGTCAAGGAAGCTGATGTGGACGGATTCCGCTGCGACTATGCAGACGGAGTTCCAATGGATTTCTGGAAGGACGCTTTGAAGGCTGTCACTGCAATCAAGCCTGATGCGATTCTGCTTGCAGAGGGTTCTGAATTTGAACTTCTGGAAAGTGGCTTCCAGATGCTCTACGGCTGGGATTTCCAGTCAAAACTGGCATCACTCTTTGCCGGAAGAATAAACGTAGCCAAGTTGTATGATACTCATAAGTCTGAATATGAGGGCTTTGCAAAGGGTAAGAACAGGCTTCGTTTTACGACTAATCACGATAAGGCCATGAGTGAATCTTCACCGATCACAATGTACAAGGGTGAGAGAGGCGCTATGGCGGCATTCGTCACAACAGTGTATATGGGAGGAATCCCTCTTATATACAGCTCCCAGGAAGTGGGATATCCAAAGACCGTGAACTTCTTTACTAACGTGATCATGGACTGGGATAGCAATCCTTCCTATACAACAGAATATCAGAAGGTTATGGCTGCATATCAAGAGTCGGCCAGCCTTCGTGGAGGTGAACCTGTACTCTATAATACAGGCGATATTGTCTCTATATATTATAAGGGTGGACTTTTTGTGGTAGCCAACACAAAGGGTGAATCTGTTCAGGTCAAGACACCAATGGAACGTGCTGGAGAAAAGGCAGTCGACATGATGTCAGGAGCATCTGAGAGCATTCCTGTCGCTCTGAATCTGGAGGCATATCAGTACAAAATCTGGAAAATTGAAAAGTGATGATTACAAGAAATACTCTTGCAGGCATGTTGGTCTGCGTAATCCTTGCTGCTGCATCATGCTGTGATAGGTGCACCAATGAGGTATCTCATACTGTTCCGGCGCCGGAAGATGTGGTGATGTATCAGGTGAATCCAAGAGTCTTTGCACCGGAAAAATCATTCAACGCAGTGGCTCAGCACCTTGATTCAATCAAGAATCTGGGAACTAATGTGGTGTGGTTCATGCCGATCTATCCTGTCGGACAGATCAAGACTGTGAATTCACCATATTGTATCAGTGATTATAAAGGAGTAAATCCTGAATTCGGTACCATTGATGAGTTCAAGAACCTCGTGTCGCTTTGTCATGAAAGAGGTATGAGTGTGATTCTTGACTGGGTGGCCAACCACACTTCATGGGACAATGCCTGGATTGAAGAGCATCCTGAATGGTATACTCATGAAGATGGTAAGATAGTACCTCCTATCAAGGACTGGGCAGATGTTGCCGACCTTAACTTCGATAATCATGAAATGCGTCTTGCAATGATTGATGCAATGAAGTTCTGGGTGGTTGAAGTCGGCGTGGATGGTTTCCGTTGCGATGCAGCTGACTTTGTTCCATTTGATTTCTGGAAGCAGTGCTGCGATTCTCTCCGTTCTATTCCTGACCATAAGCTGCTCCTGTTGGCAGAGGGTAAGAGAAAGGACCATTTTGATGCAGGCTTCGAGATGAACTATGCATGGGACTATCTTGAGGCAATCCGCCGCGTGTTCAATAACAGACGAGGTCCTGCCATGCCGGCAAGTCATCTTTTTGAAGCTGACCAGGAGGAATACGACGGCATTCCTGACGGTTGTGTCAAACTTCGTTTCACCACAAATCATGATGAGTCGGACAAGATGTCTCCGATCAGGGAATTCGGCGGTGAGCGCGGTTCGATGGCAGCATTTGTGGCTTCTGCCTATCTCCATGGCGGTGCTCTCGTATATGGTTCACAGGAAGTGGGCTATCCTGGTAGAATCAATTTCTTCAGATATGTTCCGATGGACTGGGAGGCTAATCAGCTTCTGAATAAGGAATATAAGGACCTTCTGTCACTTTATAACTCGATCGAAGCAATCCGTAAAGGAGAAATCACTGCCTATCCGGATGCAGACGTGCTCAAGTTCTGCAAGACTATCGATTCTGAGTCAGTGCTTGTCCTTGTGAATGTCAGGCATGAAGATATATATACAGAGACCCCGGCTGAATGGGTTGGCAAGGAATGTACTGACCTTATGAATGGAGATAAACGTGTTTTAGGTGAGAAGGTTCATCTGAATCCGTATGAATATATGATTCTTCAATAAACGCTGTGGAAAAGTGGTAATCTTTTGTTTGGTTAGTGGATTATCACTTGATAACCGGTCTACCTGCGAAGGCATGGCCGGTTTTTAACAAGAAAATTATACCTTTACACATAATTCAGAAATAACAAACTATGAACAAGATGATCAAGGTATTGCTGGTCGTGGCCATGCTTTCTGTGTCATTTGTTCTGAAGGCTCAGGATAATGTCGCCTATCAGGATGATGCAGTCCGCTTCACGGTGGTCACAGACGGTGTGATCAGGCTGGAATGGCAGCCTGAGGGTAAGTTTACTGACCTTCCGTCCTTTGTCGCATCTGAAAGGGATTACCCTGCAGTCGACTACAAGGTGCGTAAAACTGGAAAGAATGTAGAAATCACAACTTCCAGGATGGTGCTTACGTATAAGAAAGGCACAGGTAAGTTTACAAAGGATAATCTGGTGATCAAGGCGACTGATGGTTTCTTTACATGGAAGCCGGGCATGAAGCAGAAGGAGAATCTCAAGGGTACATTCCGTACTCTGGATGGATTGGAGGGAGACCTTCAGACCCAGGGTTGGGTGAAGGATTCCCCTAAGGGTGAGCACCGCCCGTTTGAAGACGGTATCCTTGCAAAGGATGGATGGACCTTGATTGACGAGTCGGAAAATCTGCTTTTTGATGATTCGGATTGGGCATGGGTGACAAAGCGCCCGGAAGGCGAGTGCCAGGACTGGTATTTCATGGCATATGGTCATGACTATAAGGCAGCGTTGAAGGACTTCACAGTCTTTGCCGGCAAGATGCCTCTTCCACCGCGTTTTACCTTCGGATATTGGTGGTCACGCTACTGGGCATATTCAGACAAGGAACTCCGCACTCTTGTGGACAAGATGGCTGCATATGATATTCCTCTGGATGTGCTTGTTGTCGATATGGACTGGCATTATACAGATCCGGGCCGTGGTGGCTGGACAGGTTGGACATGGAACAGGAGCATCTTCCCTGATCCGCAGAAATTTATGTCCCAGATGAAGGATAAAGGTCTGAAGATAACCATCAATCTTCATCCGGCTGAGGGATTCGACCACTGGGAGGAGTGCTACCCGGCTCTTGCCGAGAGTCTTGGAAAGGATCCTGAGGGCAAGGAACGTATCGAATGGATCAATTCAGACAAGAAGTTCATGACCAACATGTTCGATAAGGTCATGCATCCGATGCAGGAGGAAGGAGTGGACTTCTGGTGGCTTGACTGGCAGCAGCATGTCTATGACACAGAACTCCCGCAGCTGCACAATACATGGTGGATCAACTACTGCTATTTCAGTGATATGGAACGTTATGGCGATAAGCGTCCTATGCTGTACCATCGTTGGGGAGGACTTGGCAACCATCGTTACCAGATCGGATTTTCAGGTGATGCCACAATATCATGGGAATCCCTTGAATTCCAGCCATATTTTACGGCAACTTCATCGAATGTCCTGTATGGATACTGGAGCCACGATATAGGAGGCCACCTTGGCAGCAGCATCGATCCTGAAATGTACACAAGATGGCTGCAGTATGGTGGATTCAGCCCAGTGATGCGTACTCACAGTTCCAAGAGCGGTGGCCTGAACAAGGAACCTTGGGTGTTTACCGAGGAGTACACCAATGTAATCCGTCAGACAGTCCGCCAGCGTTATGTGATGGCGCCTTATATCTATGCGATGGCCCGTAAGGGATATGACGAGGGAATAGCGCTGTGCCGCCCTATGTATTACGACTACCCTGAGTGTCAGGAGGCTTATGATTTTCGCAGCCAGTATATGTTCGGAGACGATATGCTCATCGCTCCTGTGACAAAGTCTATGGTTGACGGCTTTGCTGAGGTGGATGTATGGCTTCCTGAAGGTGAATGGTTTGAACTTCATACCGGTACTTTGCTCAAGGGTGGTGCAGTCGTAAAGCGTCATTTTGCCCTTGATGAATATGGTGTGTACGTGAAGGCTGGAGCAGTTCTGCCATTCTATGGACATGAAGTCAATAATCTCGAAGGAAATGACGAGGACATCACGCTGACAGTCTTCCCTGGTGGAAATGGTGTGTTCAGTATCTATGAGGATGCCGGAAACGACAAGAATTATGCTCAGGAGTTTGCTACTACACGTGTTTCAAATTCATGGGCAGGCAATGTTCAGACAGTGACCATATCACCTCGTGAAGGACAATATGCAGGTATGCCTCCTGACCGTCAGTACAAGGTGAAGGTGCTCTCGAGTGTCGCTCCAGAGTCTGTTACCGTTTGCGGCGTTCCTGCAGCTTATACATACGACGGATACGACTTCTCATTCACTGTCGAGGTTCCTCAGACAGATTGCGCACAGCATAAGGAAATCGTCATCAAATATCCTGATGGCAAGACAAGCCTCGCATTTGGCGTGACCGGATATTCGAGAAGGATGGGTAAGTCGATCGAAGCATTCAAGTTCCGCACAGGACTTGATCCATACGATGCTCTTGGAAGGCTTGGTTCTGTGAATGAAGCAGCCATGTATTCTCCAGAGTCAGCTGCCCAGCTCGTAGAAGAGTTCATGGCAGACTATCAGCGTCTCGATGAGGTGCTTGATGCTCAGCCTCGTATGAAGGATGAAGATGTGAAATGGTTCCTCAGTCATTGCGGCTGGAACCTCTAATACAATAGACTATGAAAAATATTCTTATGTCTATGGCGGCAGCGCTTATGGCGCTGTCGCTGCAGGCTAAAGTCAAGCCTGCTGATGAAGATCAGGTGGTCCGTGTTGAGCCTCCATGCTGGTGGACCGGAATGAAGACTGAACTTCAGCTCATGATCCAGGGCCAGGAAATCAGTACCTACGAGGTGTCGGTAGCTCAGAAAGGACTCGAGGTGGTGAAAGTCCACAAGGCGGATAATCCGAACTTCATCTTTGTGGATGTTGATGTGGCTTCAGATGCTAAGGAAGGCGTATATGACCTTGTGTTCAAGAAGGGCAAGGATGCTTTCAGCTATCCGTACCGCATCGGAAAGAAGGCAGAAGGACCAAGGGAGAGCTTCTCTACAAAAGATGTGATATATCTCATTGTCCCTGACCGCTTTGCCAATGGCGATCCATCCAATGATTCGACAGAGGATACAAAGGAGGATGTGGCCAGAAACCAGCCTTTCGGCCGTCATGGCGGTGATATCCAGGGCATAATCGATCATATGGATTATATAGCGGATCTTGGTGCTACTGCGATCTGGATGACTCCTCTTCTTGAGGATGATGCGCGCAGAGGATCATATCATGGCTACGCCTGCACCGACTATTACAATATTGATTCCCGTTTCGGCGACAACGGACTTTATAAGCAGATGGTGGACGTGGCTCATGAGCATGGTGTCAAGGTCATCATGGATATTGTGACAAACCACTGTGGAACAGAGCATTGGTGGATGCAGGAGATGCCGTTTGAGGACTGGGTGCACAAGAATGATCCGTTCGTCACCTCCAACCATATGTATTCTTTGGCTCTCGACCCGAATGCATCTGCAGCTGACCGCAAGATAATGGAGGAAGGATGGTTTTCGCGTGGCATGCCTGATATGAATCTCGATAACCCATATCTTTTGAAATATTTCCAGCAGTGGGCGGTCTGGTGGATTGAATATTCCGGTCTTGACGGATATCGTGTGGATACATATTTCTACAACGAAAAGGTGCCTATGTCATACTGGTGCAAGGCTGTGACAGATGAGTATCCGTGGTTCAACATCGTAGGAGAAAACTGGAATGCGAATCCGGACATGGTGGCATATTGGCAGAAGGATAATCCTAATCCGGACGGTTTCAACTCCAATCTTCCTTCCATCATGGACTTCCCGTTGAGAGACGCCGTCAATGACGCGCTCTATCTCCCTCTGGCTTCTGGAAAGAATGATGACCAGCATGGTCGCAGACGTGAGGGCAATATGAGATCGGTGTATAATGTGGTGGCGCGTGACTTCCAGTATCGCGACCTTTCCAATATGCTGCTTTTCTTCTCGAATCACGACACGCCTCGTCTGGGAGATATCTTTGGTCTGAACTACGATAAGATGAAACTCTCCTTTGCCATGCTTGCAACCATGCGCGGCATTCCGCAGATGTTCTATGGAGATGAACTCATGTTTGCGATAAATAACCAGCATCGTGATGACGGTCGCCTGAGAATGGATTTTCCTGGAGGTTGGGAAGGTGATGCGCTTGATCTTTTCACTGAAGAAGGACGCGCACAAAGTGTTTCAGATTCTGTCTGGACCGGAGCAGCTGACCTTCATTCCTATGTGAAGACTCTTCTGAATTGGAGAAAGACCAAGAAAGTCATCCATACCGGTAAGACCATGCATTTCATCCCTCAGGACAATACTTATGCATATTTCAGATATGACGAAACAGACCTTGTGTTTGTCTTTGTGAATAATTCCGATAAGGATGTGCAGCTGACCTGGTCAAGGTTTGCTGAGATCAATACCGGTTTGAAGGATGGACGCGATGTGCTCACAGGTCAGACTATCGAACTTTCAGATGATACAGTTGTTCCAGCAAATACGGCCCTTGTGGTTGAATACGGACGATAATCTGTTTGTATATCGGAATGATTGATTAAATTTGTGAGTTGAAGTTTATAAAATATATGAGTTCATTCGTAGTTGAAGGCGGGCATAAGCTCAGCGGTACAATCAGACCTCAGGGTGCAAAGAATGAGGCCCTGCAGATCATCAGTGCAGTTCTTCTTACCAAGGAAGAGGTGAAGATATCGAATATTCCGGAGATTCTGGACATTAAGAATCTTATCCTTCTGCTGGAAGGCATGGGCGTGAAGGTGACCCGTCACGACAAAGGTGTGTATACATTCAAGGCTGATGAGATCGATGCTGATTACATCATGAGCCAGGATTTCGTCAGAAAATGTGCGAAGCTCCGTGGTTCGGTTATGGTTGTCGGTCCGCTTCTCGCACGTTTCGGCAAGGCATATTTCCCTAAGCCGGGTGGAGATCAGATCGGTCGCCGCAGAGTGGATACCCACATCCTCGGCTTCATGAATCTTGGTGCACATCAGGAATATGATACCGATATGAAGGCCTTCCATCTTCAGGTTCCGGAAGGGGAGTCTCTCACAGGAAAATATATGCTTCTTGATGAGGCTTCTGTGACCGGTACTGCGAATATCGTGATGGCAGCAACCTTGGCTAAAGGTGTGACTACAATCTACAATGCTGCCTGCGAACCATATCTCCAGCAGCTCTGCAAGATGCTCGTCCGCATGGGTGCCAAGATCGAGGGAATCGGTTCCAACCTTTTGACCATCACAGGTGTTGAGTCGCTTGGCGGAACTGAGCATGTGATCCTCCCGGATATGATTGAGATCGGATCCTTCATCGCTCTTGCAGCAATGAACCGCAGCTCGATCACCATTAAGGACGTGGCTTATGATGAACTCGGAATGATCCCTGAGGCTTTCCGCAAACTTGGTATCAACCTCGAGCGCCGTGGTGACGACATATATGTACCTGAACAGGAAAGCTATGTGATCGACTCATTCCTTGACGGATCGATACTCAATATCGCAGATGCTCCATGGCCAGGACTTTCTCCAGACCTTCTCAGTGTGATGCTCGTTACCGCGACCCAGTGCAAGGGTAGCGTGCTCATCCATCAGAAGATGTTCGAAAGCCGTCTCTTCTTTGTGGACAAGCTCATCGATATGGGTGCTCAGATCATCCTCTGCGACCCGCACAGAGCAGTAGTTGTCGGACACGATCACAAATACCAGCTCCGCGCCGGAAATATGGCATCCCCTGATATCCGTGCCGGTATTGCCCTCCTGATTGCAGCGATGTCTGCAAAGGGAACCAGCGTGATCAGCAATATCGACCAGATCGACCGCGGCTACGAAGACATCGACATGCGTCTCAACGCCCTCGGTGCCCGCATCACCCGCCAGTAACCGCTGCTCCATATAATTGCACTGTCAACTATAGTTCATGCCTTTGAATTTGGTTTGATGCTATTTCTTGCGGATGACATTGATGCCGTCACGCAGAGGGAGGATTACGGACTCCACTCGCGGGTCGGCGCTGACCATGTCATTGAACTTCACGATGCTCAATGTCTGCTTGTCCTGCGGAAGCGGATCCTGACATACCTTTCCGTCCCAGATCACGTTGTCAGCGAGAATCAGGCCGCCCGGACGAACCATGTCGAATACAAGGTCGTAATATTCGCAGTATTCGCGCTTGTTGGCATCCATGTATACGATGTCGTACAGCTTGTCCTGGTCAATCTGTCCATTATCACCGGTTTCTGGCAATCCCATGTCTGCGCGGAGCGCCTTCAAAGTCTCCTTGCAGTCACCGATATGGAGCTGGATCACATCCTCCAGACCAGCGCGCTCAAAGCCCTCGAGTATAAGGTCTTCCAACTCATCGTTCAATTCGAGCGTGTCCAGATGTCCACCTTCCCCCATGCCGGACGCAAGGCAGATTGCAGAAAATCCTGTGAACGTTCCAAGCTCCAGGATACGCTTAGCTCCGCTTATCTGTGAAATCATCCTGAGCAGCTGGCCCTGGATAAGTCCTGACAGCATCCTTGCATGGTTTGTTCTGATATGAGTCTGCTTGACCACCCAGTCCAGAGCCTCATCCGGCTTGGTCGCATGCTTCTCTATATATTCGTAAATCTTCTCCATTATATATATATCAACTTTGAAATTCTTGCCTCATCGAAAATCTGGCAGGCCATCAGACGTACATCCTCGGCTGTGATGCTGTCCACCATGCTTCTGTTCTCCTTGCTGTCCGGAATCTTTCCGAATGCCAGCAGACTCTTGCCCATAGACAGGCACTGGGTTTCTCCATTGTCGCCGCTTACTGCCAGCTGTCCCAGCAGCTGCTTCTTTGCTGCCTTCAGTTTTCTGTCTGACATTGTGACTGTCTTCAGCTTCTCCAGTTCCTTCCAGACAGCTGCAAGGCATTTCTCCAGATTGGCCTTGTCGCAGCCCAGGCTTATGGTCACTATGCCCGTGTCTGCATATTGTGTGTATCCGCATTCAACGCCGTACACCCATCCGTTCTTCTCCCTGAGCACGGAATTGAGGATGGAGTTGTTCGCAGGACCGCCCAGGATGTTGCAAAGCAGGACTGTCGCCAGTCGCTCGCGGTTCTGATAAAGTGATGGGGCAAGACCTCCGATGATACAGTTTGCCTGATGGTTCCTCTTGTTCAAGGTGAGGTCGAACTTCCTTGTCTGCGGCTCTGCCAGAACGCGTGAAGATTCCTCTTTATCTGTCTTGCCTGCAAACGCTCCTGAAACCAGCTTGACCGCCAGTTTCTCCATCTTCTTTTCCTCAAGATCCGCCACAAAGGTCAATGCCATTTTCTCCGGGCGGAACATCTCCTTGACAAACCTCAGCACCTCTTCTCTCTTGATCTTGCGCACCGAAGCTGCTGTGCCGAGAATGTTGCCACTGAGCGGATGCCCCTCAAACAGCATCTCCTCGAACTTGTCGTATATGTCTTCGGAAGGGGAGTCCTTGTATGAGCGGATCTCATCAATCACCACGCCCTTCTCTGTCTTGATCTCATTGTCTGGGAAGGTTGCAGCAACCGCCATTTCAAGCAGCAGCGCGGCAGCCTTGTTCAGGTCTTCCTTCAGGACTGTGGCATGGATGACGATCTCCTCCTTGGTCGTGAATGCGTTGAGCTCACCACCGAGCCTGTCGAGATATCCGTTGATGACTGCGGCGCTTCTCCTGCTGGTCCCTTTGAATATGGTATGCTCCACGAAATGGGCTATACCACCGTTGAAGCCCTCCTCGTCGCGTGTGCCGCACTTGATGCTCAGGGCACAATACGCAACAGGGGAGACCCTTTGCTTGACGGCATACTGCAGGCCGCAATCTGTCTTACCTATAATCATTTCAGAAATTTATCACTGTCTGTACGACGCGATTCTTGTAATGTCTTCTGCAAGGAATCCCACTCCAAGCTTCTTGCCGATTTTGTGTTTTCTGAAATAATATACCTTGTGGGACTTGTTGTGAATCAGCATCTTGTAGCAATATGCACCGTTCTGAGCATCAGTAGGTGCAACCACATAGCTCAGGATGATGTTGACATCCGGATCTCCAATCATCTTGCCTGTGATATCCTCTGTGGTCACAGTCATACGCTCGTCGAAGGTCTCCCTGATGAATTCCTCTGTGATCTCCACGCTCATATCTCCCTCCGAGAATGCAATAAGCTTGTTCTTGGTCTGAGGAAGATTGAGTGTGTAATTGCTCAAGCCGGCATAACCGTTGACATCCTTTTCCATTGCCTCAAGGGTGAAATTCTGGATGATGTCCAGGAAAGCAGGGAAGAAATCAGCTTCGCGTCCGGATGGATTTTCTGCTGATCCGATAGGGAGGGATACGACCTCAAGCATGGCTCCGATGCCCTTTGACGCCTTTGGACCTCCTTTGACAAGTGTAAGGTACTTCAGGCCTGGCACTGTTCCCTTCTTGAAGTCGCGGTTCACGGTCAGCAGGAAGTAATATTCGTCGTTCCCTTTCAGTTCTTCGAATTCGTCGAGTGTGCAGAACTCATAAGGGGAGATTCTCCAGCGGAGCGCGATTTCCTCCTGTAAGATACTGTCATAGAATACGTTGTCTGTGAGAACAACCTTAGTTATCTTTTGGGTGAAATCCCCGATCTTTACTTTTTTAGTGTTTATCTGAGCCTGTGCAGAACCCAGAATCGGCAGCAATACAGCTGCAATGAAAACAACCAATCTCTTCATATATATAAAAACAGATTTTCTAAATCCCTGCAAAGTTATAAAATTCGTGAGAAGTCGAGAAATCTTTATATCTTTGTAAGTTGGCGAAAGTAAAATTATGAGTCAGTATATAGTATCAGCAAGAAAGTATAGACCGGATTCCTTTGGAACCCTGATCGGTCAGGATAATATCGCCCAGACCCTCAAGAATTCAATTCTCAGAGGTCAGTTGGCGCATGCATATCTCTTCTGCGGTCCGCGTGGTGTGGGTAAGACCACCACTGCCCGAATCTTTGCGAAGATGATCAACTGCTCGAACCCGTCTGCAGAGATGGAACCGTGTGGAACATGTGAGTCATGCCAGTCATTTGCAGAGGGCCGTTCATATTGTATTCATGAGCTTGATGCGGCATCGAACAATGGTGTCGAGGACATCAAGACCCTGATGGACCAGGTCCGCATACCGCCTCAGGTCGGAAGATACAGCGTATATATCATCGACGAGGTGCACATGCTTTCGCAGGCCGCTTTCAACGCCTTCCTCAAGACTCTCGAGGAACCGCCTGCACACGCCATCTTCATTCTTGCCACAACTGAAAAACATAAGATTCTTCCGACAATCCTTTCGCGTTGTCAGACATACGACTTCAACAGAATCACAGTCGACAACATCGTCAAGAACCTCCGTATGGTCGCTTCCCAGGAAGGCATCACAATCGATGATGAGTCCCTCCATGTGGTTGCTCACAAGGCAGACGGTGCAATGCGTGATGCGCTGACCATCTTCGACCAGACAGTAGCATTCTGCGGAACAGATGTGAAATATCAGGATGTGTTGAGGAATCTCAATGTCCTGGATTATGAATATAGCTTCGCCCTTGTGGATGCTTTCCTGAAGGGTGATTATCCTTCAGCTCTTCTCGCCTTTGACGAGATTCTGACAAAGGGATTCAATGCCCTGCATTTCGTGGCGGCACTTTCGTCGCATCTCCGTGACCTGATCGTCAGCAAGAGCGGTGGTCTGGATGCCCTTCTGGAACTTCCGGATTCGCTCAAGATCCGATATAGGGAACAGGCAGAAAAATGTCATCTGCAGTTCCTCTATGATGCACTCTCCATCACCACTCAGTGTGAGTCGGGATACAGGGCAAGTGTCAACCCACGTCTGCACATCGAGTTCGCACTTATGCGACTCAGCTTCCTTGTTTCCAAGCCAGCTGCCCAGCCAGTAGTCGCTCCGGCTCCTGTCGCTGCTCCGGCTCCGATCGCTGCAGCAGCACCTGCAGCGCCAGCTGCTCCTGCGACCCCTGCAACTCCTGCAGCTCCTGCAACCCCTGCAACTCCTGCAGCGCCAGCTGCTCCAGCAGAACCGGCAAGAGAGCGCCGCACCAGAGCTGCCCGCAGCTCAGCAGCCCTTTCCATGAAGGCTGTGATGGAAGGCACTCAGGAAACCGCAGCGCCAGTACAGACAGAGGATTCTCCAGCTCCATCTGATGAGGTGCTCAAGAACAAATGGCCTGAACTTTCAAAACAATATGCAGACAAGCCGCGTCTTGCCAGCATGCTCAGCAGCACATCTCTCACGATCACCGGTAATGAGGAATCAAAGATGGTAGTCTTCCGAGTTGTAAACGAAGCCCAGAAGGAATGGGTGGAGAGCAAACTGCTGCACGAACTGGAAGGCAAGTACCGTGCATTGGTCGGTTCAAGCAAGATCCTCCTCAGAGTCGATGTTGCACCTGATGATGCTCCGGAGCAGAAGAAGGTATATATGCCGAGTGATCAGGCAAAGGAACTTATGGACCAGAATGCTGAAGTGAAAAGCCTGGTCAAGGATTTCGAACTTGAAATTAAATAAGGAATGCCCTTGCGGGCTAAAATCAGATATATGAAGCTTCGTTGCGAAAACTTAGTAAAGAAATACGGACCCAGGACAGTCGTGAAGGGCGTGTCCATGGAAGTTTCCCAGGGTGAGATTGTCGGATTCCTCGGACCTAACGGTGCAGGAAAGACCACAAGTTTCTACATGGTGACCGGTCTTATAGAACCGAATGCAGGACGTATTTTCCTTGACGATGAGGATATTACAGAACTTCCTATGTTTAAACGTGCACAAAAAGGTATCGGTTACCTTGCACAGGAGGCATCAGTATTCCGTCACATGACAGTGGAGGACAACCTTCTCTCTGTGATGGAGATGTCAAAGCAGTTCACCAAGGAGCAGAGACTCCAGCGTCTTGAGGACCTTCTGGATGAGTTCAATCTCCACAAGGTGCGTAAAAGCAAGGGTATCCAGCTCTCCGGTGGTGAGCGCCGCCGTTGTGAGATTGCCCGTGCTCTTGCCATCGACCCTAAGTTCATCCTTCTTGATGAGCCGTTCGCCGGTGTCGACCCTATCGCCGTTGAGGATATCCAGTATATCATCGCAAAGCTGAAGTATAAGAATATCGGTGTCATCATCACTGACCACAACGTGGGTGAGACCCTCGCGATCATCGACCGCGCATACCTCCTCTACGAAGGTTCGATCCTTCAGAGCGGAACTCCTGAGGCCCTCGCTGCCGATGATGAAGTTCGTACCAAGTATCTTGGCTCGAACTTCACCCTCAAGCGCTCCGCAGCCTTCCTCCGCGCAGAAAAGGGTGGTCCACAGCGAATCAACACCGCCACACCAGCTCCGGCCACCACCCCTGCGTCACCAGAAGAGATTACAGAGTAGTAGATATAAAAACAGCAGACTGATCAGTCTGCTGTTTCTATATAGTGAAGTAATCCTTACTTCACACGCTCACCATATGAACGGTCAGTAGTGTTAACGCGGATTCTCTCACCGATGTTGATGAAGAGTGGAGCCATGATGATAGCGCCAGTCTCGAGAGTAACCTCCTTCTGAGCGTTAGTAGAAGCTGTATCACCCTTAACTGCAGGCTCAGTGTAAGTAACCTCAAGCTCAACATAAGTAGGGAGCTCGCAAGTGAGGCAGCGCTCCTCGTCAGCGAGGAACATCATCTCAACGTGCTGACCCTCCTTCATAAGGTCTGCGTTGTCTACGAGGTCAGTGTCGAGGTGGATCTGCTCATAAGTCTCCTCATGCATGAAGTTGAAACCGTCCTCATCCTTGTAAAGGAACTGATATGGTCTTCTCTCCACGTTGATAGTCTCGATCTTTGCACCTGCTGTGAAAGTGTTCTCGAGGATACGGCCGTTCTCGAGGTTTCTGAGTTTTGTCTTTACGAATGCAGGACCCTTACCAGGCTTAACGTGCTGGAACCATACGATTGAGCATGGCTTGCCGTTGAAGTTAAGGTAAAGTCCGTTTTTAAAATCAGCTGTAGTTGCCATAATAGTTTATTGTTTATTTAATATAATTTCAAAAAATCGGCTGCAAAAATATAAAATAGTCTGTTCCCAACCAAATTTTACTGATTGTCAGTCTTTTCGCTGCAGTATTTCTCTTCCCAGGCAGGAACATACTGGTTGAGCGAAAGCACATGCTCGGCCACTTCCTCGAGGAGCCACTTAGGTGTCGATGTCGCTCCGCATATTCCCACTCTGTCGTCAGCACGGAACCAATCACGCTTGATGTCTGACACGGAATCAATATGATATGTTCTGATATTCAATGATTTGCAGAGTTCGCAGAGAACCTTTCCGTTTGAGCTTGCCTTTCCTGAGACAAATATGATGATGTCATGCTCGAGAGCAAACTTCGTCAATCTTTCATGACGGGTAGCCACCTGAGAGCAGATTGTGTTATGCACATTCAGCATGCCTCTTCCCTGGAATTTCTCCACCGAAAGCTCGTTGAAGTGTGCCATGACCTCTTCAAGACGAGAGCAGATGAGTGCGTACTCTGCAGGGCTCTTGGTTGTCTGGCTGAATACTTCTGTCGGAACATCGAGACGGATCGCACCATCCTGGATGGCCTTGTCAAGCATCATGAGGTCCTCTACCACGACGGCAGTTCCATCGGTCTGACCGATCAGTCCCAGCACCTCAGCGTGGCCGATGTTGCCGAAGATGATGATCTGTCCGGTTCCCATCTCAAGATGTCTGTTATATGCCTCCTTGATTCTCTGCTGAAGCTTGAGCACGACAGGGCATGTGCAGTCAATCACCTCGAAACCGATGCTGTAAGCCTTTTCGTAAGTCTGAGGTGGTTCGCCATGCGCACGGATAAGCAGAACCTCACCGTCAGCCTTGACCATTTCGTCGAGGTCTTCCTTGTCGATGGTGACCAGACCCTGGTTCACCAGTCTTGTGAGCTCGGCATCATTATGCACGATTGCGCCCAATGAAAAAAGCTTGCGTTCAGAATCGCCAGCCTGCTTGGCCTCGTTAAGAAACTCCTCAGCCTTGCTGATTGCTCTGATCACACCGGCACAGAATCCGGAATTCTTATCAATGTCTACAGTGAGCATATATCTTGAATTTATTCACCGAAGCGCTCGGCGATTATTCCTTTAAGCCAATCCAGCTGCTGCTCCATGGTCATGTGCGAGTTGTCAAGCACAATCGCATCAGGAGCCTGTGTGAGTGGAGAAGCTTCCCTGTGAGAATCAATGTAGTCACGTTCCTGAAGGTTCTTCAGAACCGCATCCATATCCACATTGTCACCCTTGGCAATCATTTCATCAGCTCTTCTCTGAGCTCTGATGAAAGGATCGGCCGTCATGAAGATCTTAAGCTCTGCGTCAGGGAAAACAGTGGTTCCGATGTCACGTCCATCCATAACCACCCTCTTTGCTGCTCCGAACTCTCTGAGTTTGCGGTCCACGAAGTTGCGTACCTCAGGCACAGTGGCAATAGGGCTTACCTTTCCGGCAACTCCCAATCCTCGGATTTCATTCTCGATACAGCGGTCTGCGATGTACGTGCCTTCTGCTCCAAAATGAAGATCCAGATTTTCAAGTGCAGCTGCCAATTCCGGCACGGCAATTGTATTGTCGTCCGCGATAAATCCGTTTTCAATGGCGAAAAGGGTTACACCGCGGTACAATGCACCTGAATCTAGATATAGGAATGAAAACTCGTTTGCAATGATCTTTGCAAATGAGCTTTTTCCTGTTGAGGAGTAGCCGTCGATGGCTATGATTATATCTGGAATATTCATTAGTTCGTGAACTTGTATAAAAGTGAGCAAAATTATAAAATATTGTGTAAACTCCCAAAAATGTCGATATTTGTAATTACGATATAAATCAACTTAGAGATATGAAGATTCTTATTATTGACGACGAAAGATCGATCAGAAACTCCCTGAAGGAGATCCTTGTGGATGAAGGCTATGATGTGGATGTGGCGGAAAACGGCGTCCAGGGCTGTCAGATGGTGGACAAGGAAAAATATAGTGTCATCTTCTGCGATATAAAGATGCCGGAGATGGATGGTCTGGAAGTTCTTGATCGTCTTACTGAAATGGGTGTGGAATCTGCAGTTGTCATGATATCTGGACATGGTGATATCAATACTGCAGTCGAATGTATCAAGAAAGGAGCTTTTGATTTCATTCAGAAACCATTGGATCTCAACAGAATCCTCATAACCATCAAGAATGCGACTGAAAAAGTGCATCTTGTCAAGGAAACAAAGACCCTCAAGAAAAAAGTATACGGTCAGGAGATGGTCGGCGAATCTGAGCCGATCAGACACATCAAGGAGATGATCGACAAGGTCGCTCCGACAGACGCCAGAGTCCTTATCATAGGATCCAACGGAACAGGTAAGGAACTTGTTGCCAGAAACCTCCATCAGAAGAGCCGTCGATCTACGATGCCATATGTCGAGGTCAATTGTGCGGCCATCCCGTCGGAACTGATTGAGAGTGAACTCTTCGGCCATGAAAAAGGTTCTTTCACATCTGCCATCAAGCAGCATAAAGGCAAGTTCGAACAGGCAGACGGCGGAACACTCTTCCTTGATGAAATCGGTGATATGTCACTTGCAGCTCAGGCCAAGGTGCTTAGAGTTCTTCAGGAAAGAAAACTCTCAAGAGTGGGAAGCGACAAGGATATCACAGTAGATGTGAGAGTCCTGGCTGCCACAAACAAGAATCTGAAGGATGAAATTGCCAAGGGAACTTTCCGTGAGGACCTTTATCACCGTCTCAGCGTGATTGTCATGAATGTCCCTACTCTCAATGAGAGAAGCGATGATATTCCTCTTCTTGTCGAATATTTCATCAATCAGATATGTGCAGAGACCGGCATGCATAAACGTAAGGTCGATGCAGATGCCATGAAACTTCTTGTTGAGAAGAATTGGACGGGAAACATCCGAGAACTTCGCAATGTAGTGGAACGTCTTCTTATCCTTTCGGGTGACCGAATCACTGCATCTGACGTGAAGTCGTATGTATATTAAGCAAGAGGTTCCGGATTGTAGACCGGAAGAGAAACTATAAATGAAGCACCACCGAGGGCGAAAGATTTCTGATAATGGATCTCGCCCTCGCATTTTTCTATAATGTTGCGGCAGATCGCAAGTCCGAGGCCGGTACCGCTGCTCTTGGTTGTGAAGTTTGGAGTGAACAGCTTGTCGATATGCTCTTCAGGAACTCCAGGACCATTGTCATCGAACACGACGTCGTAATATCCCTCCATAGTGCTGTTTCTCAGACAGATGAGTATACGTCCCTGAGCTGGCTTCCGACCGGCTTCAATATCTTCCTTCTGCTGATTTTCCACAGCCTGGATAGCATTCGTGATCAGGTTCACGAACACACGTATCAGCTGTGGCTTCGGAGCCATCACATAAGCATCCGGCATGCCCATATATCGGATTCTGACATTCTCCTTGTTGTCGAATATCAGAAGCTGGTCCTGCAGGATCTTGTCAAGGTTCATCAGGACAGGTTCCTCGGAATATAGCTTTGCGAAAGTCGAGAACTCGTTTGCAGTTTCTGTGAGAATGTCGATATGCTCGAGAACCACAGCCGCCACTTTGTCGAATCGCTCCTCCCAAGCCCCGTTTCCCCTCTGCTTCAGTCTGATAAGTCTTTGGATTTCAAGCTTGATAGGGGTGAGCGGGTTCTTGATTTCGTGGGCCACCTGACGGGCCATCAGGCTCCAGGCCTTGTCGCGTTCGGCCAAGGCAAGTTTCTGAGTGGAATCTGACAGGTCAACCACCATTCGGTTATATGCATCCACGAGTGATGAAATTTCGTCATCACGGTCGTATTCGATCTGCTCAAGGTGCTGAATGTCTGCACGATTCATCTTCTTACCCATTTCAATCAATGGGGCGAACATGGAGTCCACCTCGCGTGTACTGAAGATGAGCGAAGCTATGAGCAGGAGGATGAAAAGGCTGATGATCAACGACGCATGGAAGAACGCTTCCCTGCGGAAGTCATAGTTCTCGGTTGTGTACGGAACACAGACGATTGCAAGAAGGTCCTGATTGTCATTGAATATAGGTGCGTATAGAGCCCAGTAGGAGTAGTCGGCAATCTTCTCCCTGTGGATATAGAATCGCTGGTTGAGCTTGCATATATTATGGTATGCCTCCTGGTCGATTCGGCTGCCAAGAATCAATTTTTCGAATACTTCAGGTGTAGTCGACCTGAAAACCTTGCCCTCAGGAGTGTAGAAGGTGATGTCTGACTTGGTCGTGTTGCAGATATTCTCCATCACGATGCCGAACTCCTGTGTGGTGAGGTCGTGGAAACTTCTGAAATTTCGTGCTCTCGACTCTGCCAATGCCTGAACTGTACTGATTTTCGAGGACATAAGGTTACGCATGTTCACCTCGTTTCTCTTGTACACGAACAGGATACTCACTGCTGCCATGCTCACGAGAATCAGGATTGAGGATGTCAGCAGAATGGTATTGATGCGGGTTCTGTAGTAATTGCTCTTGAACACCTTCTGCTTTCTTGAACGTGAGAATATCATAAGGATACCCACCAGAATAAGGAACAGGTATGAGAATGATGTGAAATACACCAATACGTTTCTTTGAGCACGCGAAATGATGATGATCTCGCTGCTGCTGACCGGACTTACAAAGTGGATGTGATTCTTGAATCTCAACACCATACCTCCACTTTCCTCCAGTTCGTCCTTGTTGATGTCCTGATAGAAGACAGTAGGGTAAGGGTAGTTACCCGTAAACATTGTCAGTTTGTTGTCGATATACTTGGCATAAGAATAATCAGCCGGCACATTCACCCTGCTGGAATTCGAGAACTTGCCAAGAATACTGTAATATCCTCTGTCTTCTCGATTAGAGTTCGGCTCGATCTCAAGAAGAAGTCTGCTGACACCCTTGCCGGAATTGTAAAACATGAAGACGCCTGCATATTTGCTGCGTCCTGTATCCTCACCCAGGAACATGAAGTGGGAGCCTCCGGAAATTGGAACGCCCTTTTCCAGGATGTAATTGAACTTCAAGCTTGAAGCACGGTCAGTATCCTTGATGACAGATACGGACAGACTGTACTCCTGGCTGATTCGTGGGAGATATGATTCCTTGATGCGGCTAAGGATGATGCTTCCTCCGTTTTCCATGCTGGTCAGAGCCGAAATCAGCTGGTCGGTTGCAATGGAATTTTCCACTGAGCGCAACTGGATTTCAAGGCCAAGGTCTCTTTCGACGGCCAGCATGTTTGCCCATACTCGAACCCTTCTTTCCTCTTTCTGGAATCCGTAGGCTTCGGCGGTAACGGAAAAATATGCAGCAAGGATGAATGCGAATATTGCAATTGTCTTAGGTGCGTAGAGATTATATCTGATTCCCAGCAGTTCTCTTGCGGCAGGTCTAAGCATCTGAAGTTGCAGGAGGATACATGAAAGCAGAGCTGTATATGACAGATACGTGATGATTGTGAAAATTATATTTCCTTGTATCCTATGAAGTTCGAGATATACGTTCGAGTTGAATATCAAACTCTTAAGTGTGATATGCGTATAAATTGCAATGAATATTGCGGCCGCTATCAATACGCATCCGTGTATTATTAGTTCTCTGTTTCTTTGCTTGCGTTCGTGGTGGAGCCTGTCGATTATCTTGCCGTTGACCATATATGTGCAAAGGCACAGGATGGTGATGTAGGCGTTGATGATCAATAATGAACCAAGAGAGGTGAAGATGGCTCCATCTGCATATGTGTTCGGTGAGAAAACAGATATGGTGTCACTCATCTGCTTGCCCCAGAGATATGCCACGAAGCAGAGAATAGTGAGTGTGAACACTACCACTATATAGGTCTTGATTGTCCGGTTTATGCCAAGCAGCATGAGTAAGGCAAGCCCGAACAGAAGCAATGATGCCCAGCGCAGAAGTGAGTTGTCAATGAAAAGCAAGGCGGAACCGGTGTCGCATATGACCTTGAACATCGGTATTCCGTTGATGACGACTTCTGATCCGCCGCTATGGTTTATAGGCCTGATCGTGAATCGTCCCGGCAGGTCGAATTTCCTGTTTACTCCGTTTTCTGTGGTGATGTGGTCCTCGATCAAGGTGTTCTTGACCTCAAGACCGGCGATGATCTTATCGTTGTTGTTGCCTTGTACTTCCTTGATTATGTACCACTTGGGACCAAGGTTTATGTATGAGAGCTCTTCCTTGGCCTGGATGAGTGGGGAGGTGAGTCGGACCCTGAAATTGGTCAGCCTCTGGATCATCATCCTTGTGCTGATGTCATCGTTGACGATAGGGAACTGGTTCACCCATGTCTCCAGGGAGTCGTTCACATATCTGTAGATGACCATATCTTCAGGAATCTCCATCAGCGATGTCGTTCCTAAAGGAGTGTTAAGCATCTCGTTGATGTGTCTGTCCAGATGTTCAATCCTTTTTACGATCCTCTTTTCTGTCTTTCTCGCAATCTTTTCGGTGTCGTTGATGAGATTGTTTCCTGAAAGAGACATGAAGAAGAGCACTCCTGCCAATAAGAACAGCAGTAGCGGAATCTTTTTATATGTCAGTTTTCTACTGAACATGGATGCCGGGTGTCTTGATGTTATTCGTGGTGGTAAGGCTCACCTCTCATGATGGTGAAGGCGCGGTAAAGCTGTTCTGCAAAGATTGCGCGTACCATCTGATGTGAGAATGTCATCTTTGAAAGGGAAATCTTCGAATTTGCTCTTGCATATACGTCTTTCGAAAATCCATAAGCTCCTCCGATGACATATACTATATCCTTTCCTTGATATGAAATCTTCTCCTGGATGTTTTTTGCCCACTCGACTGAGGTGAATTCCCTGCCGTGCTCGTCCATAAGAATCACATCATCTGTCGGACGTAAATTCTTGAGGATCAGCTCTCCTTCGCGTTGCTTTATCTGATCTTTCGTGAGAGCTGATACGTTTTTCAACTCCGGAATCTCCACGATGCTGAATGGAATATAATGCTTCAGTCTCGATACGTATATATCGAGACCTTCCTTCACCCAATCCTTGTCGGTTTTGCCGACTGTGAGAAGTGTAATCTTCATTTCAAGCGTTTAACTTTCAAAAAATGTGCTAATCCCTACAAATATAGTATTTATGGTTCAATATTTGCACTATATTTGCCCCGGTGATTTCAAGATTTCAGATGAAAAGGTATATAATCAGCGTGTTTGTGGCATTGACTGCCATTTTCATGAGTACGGAAGCATCGGCTCAGGACAATAGCTACGATGTATTCAATCCTATAGCAAAGTATATTGCCCTCGGAGATGCTGAAAAGCTTTCGGCTTGGTTCTCTGACAATCTTGAAGTGTCTATATTTTCTAATTCAAACGATTCCAGCTGCAGTCAGGCACGCCAGATCATGAAGTCCTTCTTCAAGTCATATACGCCTCGATCCTTTGAAATCAACCACAAGGCTGGCCGTTCTAACATGAAGTATGCCCTAGGAACGCTGAATGCGGGAGGCGAGCTCTTTACAGTGACCATTTTTGTTAGCTATAAGGACTCGGACTACCGCATCCAACATCTTAAGATCGAACGAATCGATTAATATTTCAGCCGGTTAGACCGGCTTTTTTATTTTATAGTCAATTCCACCGGACAATGGTCTGAGCCGAAGATTTCAGTGTGAATCTTGGCGTCATCCAACCTGTCTTTCAGGTCTTCGCTCACGACAAAATAGTCAATACGCCAGCCCACATTCTTCTGACGGGCCTGGAAACGGTATGACCACCATGAATATATATCAGTCATATCAGGATAGAAATGTCTGAAGGTGTCGATGAAGCCGGCATCCAGAAGGTTGGTGAACTGTCCGCGCTCTTCATCTGTGAATCCGGGATTACGACGGTTTGTCTTAGGATTCTTCAAGTCGATTTCCTTGTGAGCCACGTTGAGGTCACCGCAGATGATCACGCCTTTCTTCTCGGCAAGACCTTTGACATATGCTCTGAAATCATCTTCCCACTTCATTCTATATTCCAATCTCTTGAGCTCGTCCTGGGCATTTGGAACATATACGCATACGAGGTAGAAATCCTCCATTTCAAGAGTGATCACACGTCCTTCGTGATCATGCTCGTCGATGCCGATGCCGTAGGTTACACTGAGCGGATCGTGCTTTGTGTAGATTGCTGTACCGGAATATCCCTTCTTGTCAGCGTAGTTCCAGAACGATCTGTAGCCGAGGAACTCCAGGTCAATCTGACCAGCCTGCAGCTTTGTCTCCTGAAGACAGAAGAAGTCTGCATCCAACTCCGTGAAGATGTCTGCAAACCCCTTTCCACAAACAGCCCTGAGGCCGTTTACATTCCAAGATATGAATTTCATATTATTCGAGTGTCCATTCGGTTCCTTCCTTGGTGTCCTTGATGAGGACGCCGAGTGCCTTGAGGTCGTCGCGGATCTTGTCGCTGGTTGCCCAGTCCTTAGCTGCCTTAGCTGCCTTGCGCTGCTCAAGAACCATGTTCACGAGACCGTCGATGGTCTGAAGGGCCTTGCCGCCCTCGCTCTCCTCGTCGCGAAGTCCGAGAACTCCGAATACGACGTTGTCGAAGAGTGATACAAGTGCCTGATAATCAGAAGTGTCAAGTGTGAGCTTCCTGTCCTTTGCAGTGTTGATGATGCGTACTGCTTCGAACACGTTTGAAAGGGCGATAGGAGTGTTGAGGTCGTCGCAGAGTGCCTCGTAAACGTTCTCAATCAACTGACGTACCTCTGCATTTGAAGCAGTCACGGTCTCAGGAGCAAGGGCTGAAACGAATTCGCCGTATGCAAGTGCCGGAGCTGATGCCACGCCTGCAGCGCCTGCCAGTGTGCGGAGGTCCTTTGCTGCCTGCATGATTCTCTTGAGACCCTTCTCGGCTGCCTGCAATGCCTCGTTGCTGAAGTCGAGGGTGCCGCGGTAGTGTGCCTGAAGGATGAAGAAACGCACTGTCATAGGTGTGTATGCCTGCTCAAGCTTTGCATGGTTTCCTGCGAAAAGCTCAGGAAGGGTGATGAAGTTGCCGAGCGACTTGCCCATCTTCTTGCCCTCGATGGTGATCATGTTGTTGTGCATCCAGTACTTCACACCGCTGCATCCGCGTGATGCTGTGTTCTGGGCGATCTCGCACTCATGGTGAGGGAAAAGGAGGTCCATTCCACCGCCATGGATGTCGAATTCCTTGCCGAGATACTTCTCGCTCATTGCCGAGCACTCGAGATGCCATCCTGGGAAGCCGTCGCTCCATGGTGAAGGCCAGCGCATGATGTGCTCAGGTGAAGCCTTCTTCCAGAGCGCGAAGTCATAAGATGCGCGCTTGTCCTGCTGACCGTCAAGGTCGCGGGTGCCTTCCTTCACCTCGTCAAGTGTGCGGCCTGAAAGGACACCGTACTTGTGGTCTGCATCATATTTCAATACGTCGAAATAGATCGAACCGTTGCTCTCGTAAGCATAGCCTGCATCAAGAATCTTCTTCACTAGGTCGATCTGCTCGATGATGTGTCCTGATGCACGTGGCTCGATTGAAGGCGGAGCTACGTTGAGCATGCGCATTGCCTCGTGGTATGCGAGAGTACATCTCTGAACCACCTCCATAGGCTCGAGCTGCTCAAGGCGAGCCTTCTTTGCGATCTTGTCCTCTCCCTCGTCAGCATCGTGCTCCAGGTGTCCCACATCTGTGATGTTGCGGACATAACGTACCTTGTAGCCAAGGTGACGGAGGAGTTTCACGAATACGTCATATGTCACTCCTGGTCTTGCGTGACCGAGGTGTGCATCGCCATAAACAGTCGGACCGCAGACGTAAAGTCCCACGTGTCCCTCGTTCAAAGGCTTGAAGATTTCTTTCTTTCTTGAAAGCGAATTTGTGATATATAATTCTCTCATTTCTGATATATTTTATTCAATTCAGGCGGCTCTAAATGCGGTGCCGCTACGCAACCTGCAAATATACGCAAAATATTTTGTATTTTGGTGCCATACTTCTCATTGAGAAGTGCTGAATTTTGGTTATCTTCGCGACTTAATTTAAATCAACATATGAAAGTAGCTATCATCATGGGTTCGACCAGCGATCTTGACATCATGTCGCAGGCGATCAATCTCCTCGAAAGCTTTGGTGTCGAGGTTGTTAAGAGAGTAATCAGTGCTCACAGAACTCCAGATCTCATGTGCGAGTTCGCAAAATCAGCAAAGTCAAACGGTATCGGTGTAATCATCGCAGGCGCAGGCGGAGCAGCTCACGTAGCTGGTGTTGTGGCCGGAATGACAACTGTGCCTGTAATCGGAGTTCCTATCCAGACTAAGGCTCTCGGAGGAATGGATTCACTTCTTTCAATCGTACAGATGCCTCCGGGAGTGCCAGTAGCTACAATGGCTATCAACGGAGCTAAGAATGCTGCTCTTTATGCAGTTCAGATTCTTGCCCTCACAGATGAGGCTCTCGCTGAAAAGCTCGACGCATTCCGTGCAGAGCAGACTCAGAAAGTTCTTGAGGCTACAATTTAATCGGACGAAACTAACATCAGATATGAATAATTATCGTATTTACGTAGAAAAGTATCCTGAATTCCAGGTGGAGGCGCGCAGCCTTTTGAGTGAGTTGAATGAAAACCTTCAGCTCGAACTCCCGGCGTTGCGTCTTCTTAATGTTTATGATCTCTTCGGCTTTTCGGCTGATCTTCTTGAGAAGAGCCGTTACAGCGTGTTCGGAGAGATTGTGACAGACAGTGTGACAGACGAGTGTGATCTGTCAGGTTCTAAGTACATTGCTGTGGAGTTCCTTCCTGGTCAGTTCGACCAGCGTGCAGCATCAGCTGTTGACTGTGTCCGCCTGATTGACCCTACTGCAAAGGTGAGCATCAAGAGCTCTAAACTCATCATTCTCCCTGGAGATACAACTGATGAGGTGGTTGCAAAGATTAAGAAATACTATATCAATGCCGTTGAGTCACGCGAGAAGGATCTTGAGAAACTCACTGCAATGGAGCAGCCTGAAGTTGCGCCGGTTCCAGTACTCGAGGGACTTACTGCTCTCACAGAGGAAGAACTTGCACCATATTGCAAGAAGATGGGCTTGGCGATGAATGCTGATGACCTTCGCGAGGTCGTGAAATATTTCCAGGCTGAGGGCCGCGATCCATACGAGACAGAGCTCCGTATTCTCGACACATATTGGAGTGACCACTGCCGTCACACAACATTCACAACTGAGCTTGAGGATATTCAGGTTGAGGACTCATTCCTCAAGGAGGAGATCGACGGAAGTTTGAATCTCTACATGAAGATCCGTCAGGAACTCGGTCGTGAGCACAAAGGTGTGAACCTCATGGATATGGCTTGTATCGGTGCACGCTACCTCAAGGCAAAGGGCCTTCTTGATGATATGGAGGTCAGCGAGGAGAACAATGCATGCAGTATATATGTTGATGTAGATATAGTGAATGATGAAGGTGAAATGACCACTGAGAAGTGGCTCCTTCAGTTCAAGAATGAAACACATAACCACCCTACAGAGATTGAACCATTCGGTGGTGCAGCAACTTGTCTAGGTGGTGCAATCCGCGACCCGCTTTCTGGTCGTGCTTATGTTTACCAGGCAATGCGTGTGACAGGTGCAGGTGATATCTATCTCCCTGTGGCTGACACTATTCCTGGCAAGCTTCCTCAGAGCATCATCTCACGCAAGGCAGCTCACGGTTACTCTAGCTACGGTAACCAGATCGGTCTTGCAACGACACATGTTCGTGAGGTATATCACGAGGGATATGTCGCTAAGCGTCTTGAGGTAGGTGCCGTTGTTGGTGCTGTTAAGGCGGACAGCGTTCGCCGCGAGAGTCCAGCTCCAGGAGACGTGGTTCTCCTCATGGGTGGCCGCACAGGTCGTGACGGTGTCGGTGGTGCAACAGGTTCTTCTAAGGAGCACACTGAGGAATCTCTCGAGACTTGCGGAAGTGAGGTTCAGAAGGGTAATGCACCTGAGGAGAGAAAGCTCCAGAGACTTTTCCGTCGTCCTGAGGTGACAAAACTTATCAAGAAATCAAATGACTTTGGTGCAGGTGGTGTCAGCGTTGCAATCGGTGAGCTTACTGATGGTCTTGACATCTACCTTGACAGAGTCCCAGTCAAATATAACGGTCTTAACTCAACTGAGCTTGCAATCAGCGAGTCTCAGGAGCGTATGTCAGTAGTTATCGAGGCTAAGGATAAGGAAGCTATGATGGCTTACTGTGCAAGCGAGAATGTTGAGGTTACTCACGTTGCTGATGTTACAGACAGAGGACGTATGCGTATGTTCCAGGGCGACAAGATCGTTGTGGACCTTTCACGCGAGTTCATCGACAGCGCCGGAGCTAAGCACTATGCAACTGCGACAGTTGGTGCTGTGGAGGAGAAGAATCCATTTGAGCGCACAGTTGAGGGTGAGAATCTCAAGGAGAAGATATATAACAACCTTCAGGATCCTAACGTGACTTCACAGAAGGGTCTCATCGAGATGTTCGACTCGACAATCGGTCGTTCGACAGTCCTCATGCCGTTCGGTGGTATGCTTCAGGCGACTGAGACTCAGGTTTCTGTTCAGAAGCTCCCTACAGACGGATACACTGACACAGCTTCAATCATGGCATTCGGTTACAACCCGTTCATTGCAAGCTGGAGCCCATATCATGGTGCCGCTTATGCAGTGGTTGAGGCTTGTGCTAAGGTTGTTGCTGCAGGTGCTTCTTATGAGAAGATGCGTTTCTCATACCAGGAGTATTTCGAGCGTATGACAGACCGCAAGTCTTGGGGTAAGCCGCTTTCGGCACTCCTTGGTGCTCTCAAGATGCAGGTTGAGTTCGGTCTTCCTTCAATCGGTGGTAAGGACTCTATGAGCGGTACATTCGAGAATATCAACGTACCTCCTATGCTCATGGCCTTCGGTATCACAACTGTTGATGCTGACACTGTTATCTCTCCAGAGCTCAAGTACGAGGGTAACAAGCTTTACCTCATCAAGCATACACCACTCGCTAACTATATGCCTGACGTAGAGCAGCTCAAGGCTAACTGGAAGTCCGTGACAGAGCAGATCCAGGCGGAGAACATCGTTTCAGGTTATGCACTTGGATTCGGTGGTGTTGCCGAGGCAATCTGTAAGATGTCATTCGGTAACGGTCTTGACGCAAGCATCAAGTATGATGAGGCTGAGCTCTTCAACTATGGTTATGGTTCTATCCTCGTTGAGGCAGAGGGCGAACTCGACTATCCTAACGCAATCCTCATCGGTGAGGTAACAGACGGAGAGGATAGCGAGCTCACAATCAACGGCAAGAAGTTCGACATCTTCGACCTTATGGCAGCTAACTCGGCTAAGTTCGCTCAGGTATATCCTGACACAGCTGAGGCATATAACAAGGCTACAGTTCCTGCAGGTCTCGAGGGCGTGAAGCCATTCAAGGCCAAGAAGGCTGACCTTAAGTATAAGGGCGAGCCAGTGGAGAAGCCAATCGCATATCTCCCTGTATTCCCTGGTACAAACTGCGACTACGATTCGGCAAAGGCTTGGAGAAATGCCGGCGCTGAGGTTCGTATGAGCGTGTTCTGCAACCTTACTGTGGACGATATCTTCCGTTCTATCGCAGAAATGAAGAAGAATATCGACGAGTGTCATATCCTCATGCTCAGTGGTGGATTCTCTGCAGGTGATGAGCCGGACGGCAGCGGTAAGTTCATCGCGAACGTTCTTAACAACAAGGATATCGCTGACGCAATCCATGCTCTCATCGACCGTGGTGGTCTCATCCTCGGTATCTGCAACGGATTCCAGGCTCTCGTGAAGTCAGGTCTCCTTCCATATGGCCGTCTCGGTCAGGTGACAAAGGACAGCCCGACACTCTTCCGCAACGACATCAACCGTCATATCTCACAGATGGTGACAACCCGAGTTTCAACAACAAATTCTCCTTGGCTTGCAGGCTTTGCAAACGGCGACCTTCACACAATCGCTGTCAGCCACGGTGAGGGTAAGTTCGTTGTTAATGAGGACTTTGCTCGTGAACTCTTTGCAAATGGTCAGGTGGCGTTCCAGTATGTTGATCCGCTCGAGGAGGAGGTGACTATGGAGTCTCCATACAACCCTAACGGTTCATATTATGGCATCGAGGGTATCATCAGCCGCAACGGTCAGATCCTCGGTAAGATGGGTCACACAGAGCGTTACGAGGGTAACCTCTTCAAGAACATCATGGATGAGGGACTCGAGCAGCCTCTCTTTGATAACGCAGTAGCTTATTTTAGAGGAGAGTAACTATGTCAGGATTTTTCGGATGTGTTTCAAGATTGGAGTGTGTGAATGATGTGTTCTATGGAACGGATTATCATTCACACCTTGGTACCAAACGAGCTGGTATGGCGTTTTATGACGGCAAGAAGTTCGTAAGGTCCATCCACTCCCTTGAAAACGGATATTTTAGAAACAAGTTTGAAGACGAACTGCCAAAATTCGGTGAGGCTCAGATGGGAGTCGGTGTCATTTCTGACAACGAATCTCAGCCTATAACCATCACCTCTCATCTGGGAAGGTATGCTGTGGTGACAGTTGCCCGTATCGATAATATTGAAGAGCTGACACAGATGCTTCTTGAAAAGAGGATGCATTTTGCTGAACTTTCCGGCTCGACCATCAATGCGACTGAACTTGTTGCGATGCTGATCGGTATGGGTAATACCATCACTGAAGGAATCGAGCTGGTTCAGAAGAGCATCAAGGGATCCTGCTCTATGCTTGTCCTCACAGATCATGCGATCTATGCGGCTCGCGACCGTTTCGGACGAACTCCTATCATCATCGGAAAGAATGACAAGGGATATGTGTGCGCAAGTGAGAGCTCAAGCTTCACAAATCTTGGCTACTCTTATGTGCGCGATCTCGGTCCTGGTGAAGTCGTTCAGATGAGCGCAGATGGAGTCCGTGAGGTCATTCCTCCAGGTTGCAGAAAGCAGGTTTGCTCATTCCTTTGGGTATATTATGGATATCCATCCGCTTTTTACGAGGGTGTCAATGTCGAGGAATCTCGTTACAGAAGCGGTGCGGCAATGGCTAAGAGGGATACAGACCTCGATGTTGATTTTGCTGCCGGCATTCCTGACTCTGGTGTGGGTCACGCTATCGGATATTCAAACGAGAAGGGAATTCCATACAAGAGACCTTTCGTGAAGTATACACCGACATGGCCTCGCAGCTTCATGCCTCAGAATCAGAAGATGAGAGATCTTGTTGCAAAGATGAAGCTCCTTCCGAACGAGCAGTTCACAAGAGACCAGAAGGTACTCTTCATGGACGATTCGATTGTTCGAGGTACTCAGCTGAAGGATAACGTGGTCAAGCTTCTTGATTCAGGTGTCAAGGAGGTTCACATGAGAATCGCTTGTCCTCCGCTGATCTTCCCTTGCAAGTTCCTTAATTTCTCGACTTCGAGAAGTACCTATGATCTGTACACACGTCGTGTCATCAGAGATATGGAGGGAACTGACAATCTCACTGATGAGATATGTATGCAGTATGCGGATCCTGATAATCCGAAGCATAAGGAAATGGTGGACGTGATGCGCAGACATCTTCAGTTGACTTCATTGAAGTTCCAGAAACTCGAGGACCTTGTAGCTGCAATCGGTCTTCCTAAATGCGAGCTTTGTACGCATTGTTGGGATAACAGCAGTTACACTGAGTAATCACGATGCAGATCAAACAAGCAATAAAGGAATGGATGCTTCCGATAGCAATGCTTACGGGAGCATCCATGTACCTTATATATTATATACTGCCTGAACCGGTCCATCATGCAGGTCCGTTTCTGAATGGCATGTTGGGAGTGGTGCAGCCTCTGCTGATCTTCATGATGCTGTTCCTGACCTTCTGCACCATAGAGCCTAAGGACCTCAAGCTTCACAGGTGGCATTGGTGGCTGCTTCTGATTCAAGGTGGTATATTTTCTGTCTTGGGACTTGTGGCAATCCTTGCCTTGAAATGTTTTCCGGAGAGGTCGGGTGACCTGGTGGTGCTGCTTGAGAGCGCAATGCTCTGTTTCATATGCCCCACAGCAACTGCTGCTGCAGTGGTTACTCGCAAACTTGGCGGAGACGTTCCTGGCATCACGACATATATAGTCCTGATCAACATCCTGACCGCTCTGCTGGTCCCTTTGGTAGTTCCTATGGTTCATCCGGAGAGTGCACTCGGATTTTGGACCTTGTTCAGGATGATCTTAGCCAAGGTATTCCCGCTTCTCATCACTCCATGTCTTTGTGCCTGGCTGGTGAGATATCTGGCTCCGAAATTTCACAGAAAGCTGATGTCGTATCCGGACCTTGCATTCTATCTGTGGTCGGTGGCCCTGACTCTCGCAATTGCAATCACGACCAAGTCAATTGTCCACAGCTCCATGCCGGTGGGACTCATCCTGTCAATGGCACTTGTATCGCTGATCAGCTGTGCCTTCCAGTTCTATATGGGACGACATATTGGTAGCTCCTATACTCCTCGTGTTCCGAAGGCTGATGATTCGGGCAGGGGTGCAGAAGTCAGGAAGGTCACTGCAGGACAGTCATTGGGACAGAAGAATACGGTCTTTGCGATATGGCTGGGATATACGTTCATGACGCCTGAAACAGCCATAGTCGGCGGACTCTACAGCATCTGGCACAATATCTACAATTCCTGGCAGTTGAAGAATAAAAAATAGCAGTTCATAAGTGAACTGCTATTTTTTATGTTCTTATTCCTTCTCCCAAGGGTCAAATTCCTCACCAAAAGTTACATCTTCACTCTGAGGCGGAATTGCATCATCTGCTTTCTCTACGACCGTAAAGTCAAACAGCTTGTTGTATCCGGTGCTTTCATTCCAGATGCCACCGTTTGCAAGTCGGATAGAGAACTTAGGGTTATCGTGAAGAGTCGGCTTAGGGTCAGGAAGGTTGGGATACATTGTGCATTCTCCTATTGCCTCAGCAGGAAGCTGGAGAACCTTCTCGAATGTATATGTACCGCCAGCGAACCAGTATCGTGGATCGACATTCTTCGACAGGTCATAAACGGTCTTGTTTCCGTTGCTGTCGACGAGGATGAGCTCCACTGAGCGGCCGTTCATCGGTGCAGCAAAACCGCTGTTCTTGATGCTGACTTTTACGCTGAAAGTGTTTCCTGCCACTGCTGCCATAGAATGGTATACGTCTGTAAGTGAAAGCCTATAGCCTAGGCGGCGCTTAATTTCATCGATGCAACCGTCGGTCTCCCAGCGGCCGATCACGTCCTGGTTATAGTCATTGTTCAAGTATGACCAGTGGTAATCCTCCATGTCCTGAAGTGACTGGCTGCACTTGCAGAAGTCTGACACGTCGCAGGTTTCACCACCCATGAAGACGTACTTGCTTTCGTTCTTCCAATATTCTCGCGAACTGCTTCCGTCGAATGTTCCCTGGTCAGTGTTTGATGCACCAAAACAGTCGTTGAAGCAGCTCAGACGGGCGAGTGCTGAACCGTTGTATGCAGTCTCTTCTGTCAATATGTTATTATAGGTTCCGCCTGCATACATCATCTTCTTGAATAAAGGAGTGCGGAGGGCAACTGAACGGTCTGCAGGCATGGCATCAAGCATGGCGTCAACAACCTGCTTGCGAAGTGCGTAATCATCATCGCCGTTTGCCTTGTCGAAGTTATCAGTGTAGTACCACTCTCCCCAGATTCCTACGAATCCTGCCTGGAATGTAAGAATCACGTCTCCATATTCCTGAAGGATAGGCTTGAGCTGTGCAATGTGCTTGAGAACCTGCTCCGGAGTCGCATCCCAAGGTTTTTCTTCATAGCTGTCAGAATATGAGAAGCGGAGAATACATTTGGCACCACCTTCCCTGAGCCATGAAAGTTCGTTTCTCAGACGCTGGAGGAAGCTTGAAGATATATCTGTCGTTGCAGGCAGAGTATGTCCGATATGGAACAAGGTTCGTTTGTTTGTTCTGGCTGCTGCAATGTGCGATTTACTAAGTGGATAGCCGCTTGTGCTGCGTGCTTCATAGAATCCACGCTCCGGATTGGCTATGATTTCGTCTGACTCGGTGAATGTCAGATGAATATTGTTCCTGAGGTCTCTTAATGGCATTGTGAGGATTGTAGATCGGATGATCTCGTTGGATGCCGATGTTGAGAGAGTCTTGGTCTTGCCGTCAGCTGTTTTGAGTGTGATTGTGAATCCTTTGCTGAATGATACCGGTGGCAGAGCAAAGATGAATGAGGTTGCCTCTGCTGTATTGAGCTGCACACCTTCTCCACAATCAATGGTCACTGATGTGGCTGCATTATCGGCCATTGTGATGGTCGGAGCAGTTCCGTTACTATAAACTGTAGCAGTGGCTGCACCGGCAAGTTTTTCGCCATTGTTGCCTTCCAGCTTGATGGACTTGATGACCGAATCGCCGATCAGCTGAAGTTTGAGTGCACCTGATATGTTCTTGAAGTTCAGATTCTGGTTCTGAGAAAAGGCTGCCATGAAGAATGCTCCGTTGCCAAAGCTCCCCTCTGCGTAATTCTGTATTTCAGGAACTACGAGATTGGCGATCAGGAAATCGGAATTGGCACTTGCGCACTCAAGGGCTTCCTGATATGGGTAAACTGCAACGTTTCTGTCACTGTCTGCCTTTCCGTTCTGAGTGCCTACCAATGTGAACTTGCCTTGAGAAGTGCCGGCAGTCTCGTGTGTAACTTCAAACAGCGATGCAGTCGGGCTGTCCATGAAGATAGCAATCTGGTCGCCCTCGGACCAAAGGATGTTGCGGTCTGCGTCCATTGCAGTCTTTGAATCAACTGCAAATCCCTCTGTCTTTGCTGTGAATACTGAACCGCCGTGCTGACCTGTCGGGTCTGCAGTTTCCTCCTGACATCCTACTGCAATAAGAACTGCAGCTGCCGATAAAATAAGAAGTTTTCTCATGTATGTAAGTATTAAACTTGCGCTCAAGTGGCGCTCAATCTCACAAATATATTAAAATTTTGTTACAAATGACATGGCTGAGCAGCCTGGAAGCAACTTATTGAGATATTTTGCATCTATTTCTCTGTTTAGTTAAGTATAGTGTATATATGAGAAAGATTATATTATTGTTGTTCGCAGCAATGGTTCTCTCCGGCGTGGCATACGCGCAGGGTAAGAGTTCCACATCAGGATCTTATGCAAAGGCGCCCTTTTCAATCAAGGCGTATGCAGTCAGGGGTGCATACCTCGATAATAGTCATCATTTCACGAAGTTCGGAGGTATTTATCCTACCGGAATCAATCTTGGATTTGAACTGCCTTCAACTCAGCAGAAGCCTTGGCAGAGCTATTTGAACAACCCGACAGTCGGTATAGGTGTTTCCGGTTATGATTTTGGACATGATATATTGGGACAGTGCCTTGCTGTGTATCCGTACGTGTTGCTGAATGCTATTGATACCGAGTACTTTCAGATGAGATTTAAGGTTGCGGGTGGTCTTGGCTATGTGACAGAAACCTGGTATACCCAGGATGGAGAGACATCAAACGAGTACTATTCATCTGAGTCTAACACCGTCTTTGGTGCTCCGCTCAATGTGTACCTGAATGCAGGTATCAATCTGAACGTTCCGGTTACAGATTATCTTGCCTTTGGCGTTGAGTTCGGATACTTCCATATGAGTAACGGACGTACAGCTATGCCTAATATAGGTATGAATACAATCTATGGCTCAGTGGGTGTCTCTACGACATTTAATTCCGATGTCAAGAAGGAACCGGTTGATTTTCCTGACCTGCCATATGGCTGGGCACTGAATATAACAGGCGCGGCAGGATCTCATCAGGCATGGATGGACGAGTCAAAATTCTTTATTTCAAGTTTCCATGCAGGTGCTGTATATCATGTGAATAACTGGTATGCTCTCGGTCCGGGACTTGACGTATTCTATAACGGAGCTATTGACAAGAATACAGCGCGTGACCTTTATTGCAAGGGATACAATAACGATGGCAGAGTGTGCCTGAGCTGTAAGGAGGGCAATTACACCACTGCTGATAAGATGCGAGCAGGTCTCTCAATCAATAATGAGTTCAAGTTCGGTATGCTTACAGCCATAGTAGACTGGGGTGTGTACTTCTATAATCCTTCGCGCAATTATTACTACGACTATCATGATCTTCATCGTGATACAGGAGTGCCGGCGAAGCGCCCGTTGATTTATGAAGCAGAAGGAGGAGCCGGATCCCAGGAGGCATGCAACTATATACGTTTCGGACTCAGATGCCGTGTCTGGGATAACATATATCTCCAGGCGAGTGCGAAGACTCACATGCACATCTGTGAATATATCGAGTTCGGTGCAGGCTATCAGATCCCGTTCCTGAAGAAGTCCAACCGCACTGACCGCGATGATGTTATCTTCCACTATAAGAAAGGCTGGTGGAAGAACTTGTAAGTTTAAAGAACTATCGGTTGAGGGAGTGCTCGTAGGCAGATAGCCCTTCTATAGTGTCGAGGAAGTGAATCCTGCCCTTTGATGCTTCATAGGTCTTCTGCATCGAGATGCTGATGTTACGGATGTGCTGAGCAAAGCGTTCAGTGTCAGCGATGACAATATCTTCAGAATCCCATCCTAAGATTTCGGCATATCTACGGGCCGTCTCATATGTGTTGAAGCAGTTCTCGGCACCAAAATTATAGACTCCTCCCGGCAGTTCAAATGTATATGGGAGGTTTTTGACAACCTCTTCCACCCAGGTTATACCACGGAATTCCCTTGTTGCAAAGCGCAGGGGAGTTCCGTTTTTCTTTGCCTGGGCAAAGTTCAGCACAAAGTTTCCGTGTGTCTTCATTCCCGGTCGCTCAGCATCGTACATCCATGTTGCACGGAGTGCCACGCTGTCCGGGCAAATCTCTGCCGCAAGCTTTTCTGCCTGAAGCTTATGCCTTCCGTAGTGATTCTCCGGCGAGACCTCAATGTCTTCAGAAAGCAGTCCTTCCTCCAGGTTTCCATTATATACCTGATCCGATGAGAACCATACGAACTTGCATGCGTGTGCAGCTGCGGCTCTGGCAAGATTTTCCACGCTGACCACATTCACAAGGTAGCTCTCATCCGGATGCTCTTCGCAGTAGCCTGTATTGGAAATTGCTGCCAGATGCAGGACGGCGTCAGGCTTGAAGATCTCCATGAACTTGTCCACATCTTCTGCTGATGTGACGTCGAGTTCGGAATGGCCGGGCGCGATGATGTCATAGTCATGCTTCATTGATGCCAGTACGCGGCCTCCAACGAATCCGCTTCCTCCTGTAATCAGTATTCTACGTGTTTCTTTCATGGTCAGATGCACATTTCCTGCAAATTTATCAATTTTCAAAACCATGTTTTCTATATTTGCGCGATTTTATTGAAAATGTCTGATTAATACTAGATGAATATGGCAGAATTTAAGAATCCGATGACTATGAAATGCTTCTTTATAGCTCTTCTGATGGGAATATCTGTTCTTCTTACTGAACATCCGGTTTTCGCTCAAACCGGTGAGGTTGAAGAGATCTCGGCAGACAAGACACCGTTCTCCGTCAAGGTCTATCCGTTCAGAGGATCTTATCTGGGAAATGCAAGACATTTTTCGAAGTTCGGTGCCAGTTATCCTGCTGGTGTGAATATGGGATTTGAACTCCCTTCTCAGCAGCAGCGCCCTTGGCAGCAGTATCTTTCCAATCCTACGGTCGGAATCGGTCTCACCTGGATAGATCTCGGACATGAGATGTTGGGCCATTCCATAAATCTATATCCATATATCTTGTTAGATGCCATAGATACCGAATATTTTCAGATGAGATTCAAGGTCGCAGGTGGACTTTCATTTGTGACTGAGCATTGGTATACCCAGGAGGATCAGAATCCGGATCATTACTATGACCCTACAGTAAATACCATTTTCGGAAGTTATCTCAATGCCTACCTCAGTGCAGGTGTGAATCTGAATGTGCCGATTACGCGATATCTTGCCCTTGGCGCTGAATTCGGTTTCTTCCACATGAGTAATGGACGTACATGCATGCCGAATATCGGTGTGAATGCAATTTACGGATCAGTCGGCGTCACAACTACCTTCAATTCTCAAACCAGAAAGAAGCCTGTTGATTTCCCCGATCAGCCGTATGGATGGGCAGTAAACGTCACAGGTTCTTTGGGAGCACATAAGGCTACAATGAAGGATGAAGGCCGATTCCTGGTTTCGTCATTACACGCAGGAACTGTCTATCATGTGAACAATTGGTATGCGGTCGGTGCCGGCGTTGATGTTTTCTATAATGGTGCGGTAACTAAAAATACCAATCATAACCTATATTGCGCAGGTTTTTATGAAATAGATGGCAAGGATGTGGAGTGTACGACCTGCGGCAGTGAGGCCGGTGTCGATTTCAAGTTGAAGCAGAAATACCGCGTGGGTATAGCTATGAACAATGAGTTCAAGTTTGGCGCCGTGACTGCAATCCTTGACTGGGGTGTATATGCTTATAACCCGTATCGTCATCTTTACTATGATTATCACCAGGATTACCATGGCTCCGTAGCACCATTGCGTCCGATGGTCTATGAAACCACTCATGGAGCCTCCCGTGAAGAAGCTTTCCATTACTTCAGGTTGGGTGCAAGATGCCGTATATGGGACAATATGTACTTCCAGACTGCATTGAAGGCCCATCTTAATGTGGCTGAGTTCATCGAATTCGGACTTGGCTACCAGATTCCGTTCTACAAGAAGGCAGACTGTCCTCAAACCAAAGGCAAGGTCTTCCATCACCACAAGGACTGGTGGACGGAATGATGTGATGTTTGCCCAGAGATATTTTATATATTTACACAGACAATCGTTTTCTTTAGCTGTGGCGGTTTTTTGATTATTTGTGGCACAGCTCTACTGAATTTTGGTGATTTTTGGCTGATTTAGCTGACGTTCCTTGATATGGACACTTTGGCTTATGAATGACGGCCAGAAAAACGGCGGTTTTCTTGGATGGGAACGGAAAAATTAGCATGCTGTCCATGAAAAGGGCTGTTTTCGTGGACGAGGTTCGGGATATTTGTTATATTTGCATGATTTGAATGAAAATACAAACTAACAATATACAAAATGGCTGAATTTAAGTACGCACCAATGTTTCAGCTTGGCGAGGACAAGACTGAATATTACAAGATTCCGGGTTCTGAGCAGTATGTAAGTACTGGTGAATTCGAAGGACATGAGATTCTCAAGATTGAGAAGGAAGGTCTTACAGTAATGGCTAACACGGCTTTCCGTGATGTTTCGTTCATGCTTCGTCCGGAGCACAACGAGATGGTGGCAAAGATCCTTCATGATCCTGAGGCTACAGAGAACGACATGTATGTAGCACTCACATTCCTTCGTAATGCTGAGGTGGCTTGTAAGGGTAAGCTTCCTTTCTGCCAGGACACTGGTACAGCTATCATCCACGGTGAGAAGGGCCAGCAGGTATGGACCGGCTACTGCGATGAAGAGGCTCTTTCACTCGGTGTTTACAAGACTTATACTGAGGAGAACCTCCGTTACTCACAGAATGCTCCGCTCAATATGTATGACGAGGTTAACACAAAGTGCAACCTCCCTGCGCAGATCGATATCGAGGCAACTCATGGTGCTGAGTATCACTTCCTTTGCGTGACTAAGGGTGGTGGTTCTGCAAACAAGACATATCTCTACCAGGAGACTAAGGCTATCCTTAACCCGCAGACTCTCGTTCCATTCCTCGTTGCAAAGATGAAGACTCTCGGAACAGCTGCATGTCCTCCTTATCACGTCGCTTTCGTAATCGGCGGTACTTCAGCTGAGAAGAACCTTCTTACTGTGAAGCTCGCTTCAACCAAGTTCTATGACGAACTCCCTACAACAGGTGACGAGACTGGCCGCGCATTCCGCGATGTAGAGCTTGAGAAGCTCGTTCTCGAGGAGTCGCACAAGATCGGTCTCGGTGCACAGTTCGGTGGTAAGTACTTCGCTCACGACGTTCGTATCATCCGTCTTCCACGCCACGGTGCAAGCTGCCCTGTAGGTCTCGGTGTAAGCTGCTCTGCAGACAGAAATATCAAGGCTAAGATCAATAAGGACGGTATCTGGATCGAGAAGCTCGATGACAATCCAGCACGTCTCATCCCAGAGGAACTCCGCCAGGCAGGTGAGGGCGAGGCTGTGAAGATCAACCTCGATCAGCCAATGCCAGAGATCCTCAAGGAGCTCAGCAAGTATCCTGTTTCAACACGTCTCAGCCTTAATGGTACAATCATCGTAGGCCGTGATATCGCTCACGCCAAGATCAAGGAGCGCCTAGACAGAGGTGAGGAGATGCCACAGTATCTCAAAGATCATCCAATCTACTACGCTGGTCCGGCAAAGACTCCTGCAGGAATGGCGTGTGGTTCAATGGGACCTACAACTGCAGGTCGTATGGACTCTTATGTTGACCTCTTCCAGAGCCATGGCGGCAGCATGATCATGCTTGCAAAGGGTAACCGCGCACAGTGCGTTACTGACGCTTGCCACAAGTACGGTGGATTCTACCTCGGTTCAATCGGTGGTCCTGCAGCGATCCTCGCTCAGAACAACATCAAGAGCATCGAGTGCGTAGAGTATCCTGAGCTTGGTATGGAGGCAATCTGGAAGATCAAAGTTGAGGATTTCCCTGCATTCATCCTTGTTGATGACAAGGGTAACGATTTCTTCAAGAAACTCGGACTCTAATATCCTCTGAAATATATTTCAAGGCCTTCCACCAGCTGGAGGGCCTTTTGCATATATGAAAAAATGTCGTATCTTTGCACGCGGAATTGAGATATGGTGTAATGGTAGCACTACAGATTTTGGTTCTGTCTGTCAAGGTTCGAATCCTTGTATCTCAACCAAAGCAATGAGGCGGTCGCAAGACCGCCTTTTTCAATAGAAAGAGACCGGTGAAAGCTCGCTTTCAAACTGGTCTCTTTCTATTGGAAAACAAGATGTTCGAAGAACATCGGTCATTGCTTTTCAGTGCCCCCGCGGCAGCGGAAAAGGATGTGCGAACGCAGTGAGCAAATCCTTGTGCCCCAGCGCAGCGGAATCCTTGCCCCCGCGCCTAAAACAACCCATAAATCAGATTCCAGGCAAAGAACCTCACGAATTTTCCCACCAGCATCAGAATAATTGTCCAGAACGGACGCGTCTTGTAGAATCCAAGCGCAATTGCGATCACATCGCCCACAAAAGGCACCCAGCAGGTCAATGCAAGCCAGGCTCCGTATCTGTCCACCTTCTCCTTCTGTTTCTGGAGAGTCTCAGGCTTTACCTTGAACCATTTCTCGATCCATTCCCATTTGCCGATCCAGCCTATCCAGAAGGTGAACACGCTTCCCAACCAGTTACCAAGAGTGCCCACAAGCAGGCAACCTACAGGGTTTGCGGTGGCTGCAAGGATTGCAAGATAGAGGGCATCAGAACTGAACGGGAATATGGTTGCAGCCAGGAATGTTCCTATGAACAGTCCGAGAAGCCCAAGTCCTTCAAGCCATTCCATGCTAACTGCGTTTTTTCTTGAAGAAGTCGCTGACCAGATTGCCGCACTCTTCAGCCATCACTCCACTCACGATCTCTGTCTTAGGATGCATGAGGGAAGGGGAGAACAGTGAGAATCCTCTTTTAGGGTCAGACGCTCCATATACCACTTTGCCGATCTGTGACCATGCGAGAGCTCCTGCGCACATTGGGCATGGCTCCACGGTCACGTATAATGTGCAGTCGCTGAGATATTTGCCTCCCATAGCCTCTGTCGCTGCGGTGATGGCAATCATTTCTGCATGAGCTGTAGGGTCGTTCAGCCTCTCGGTCATGTTGTGCCCTTTGCCGATAATGCGGCCGCGGCAGACAATAACTGCACCGATAGGTACCTCGTCCTCCGCGCCAGCCTGCATGGCTTCACGCAGGGCATCCTTCATATATTTTTCGTTCTCTTCCATGTCTGTTTGAAAAAGTTTCCCTTATTCTGTCTGCAAGTTAAGGAAAATATATTAAAACAAACACTCCGGCCTTTCGGTCGGAGTTCTGTAAGTCATCCCTGAATAATGAAAAAGGTTCCAGGGCTTTAACAATTACCATCTGTCCTCAGATGATACAGTCAATTTCTTGCGGCCACGACGGCGGCGTGCTGCCAATACGCGACGTCCGTTAGGAGTCGACATACGCTCGCGGAAGCCGTGCTTGTTACGGCGCTTGCGATCTGATGGTTGGAATGTTCTTTTCATTATTTCTAGTTTTTATATTTTTCGATACAATTTTGGGAGTGCAAAGGTAGTCTTTTTGATTTGATTTGCAAAATTTTATTAAACTTTTCTTATGAAAATCACTTGTTTTGTCTCGAAAAACGGATCGTCTGTCCAGTCAGATATATGCCATGTCTGAACAGAACCTTTCGGAAGGCGTGCATTTGCAATTTCTTCAGTGAGGTCTCCTCCCTTGAGATAGAGGATGCCGTCTGTGTATTTGCCCTTTACCCAAGGCATGAAGTTGTCGAGCGAAGTCACTGCACGTGAAACCACATAGTTAAAGGTCTCAGGGAGTGACTCGGCGCGTGCATTCACTGTTGTAACATTCTTAAGGTCAAGGCCTTTGCTGACCTCTGTCGCCACTATGATCTTCTTTCCTATCGAGTCGCAGAGGGTGAATTCAGCCTTTGGAAACATCACTGCAAGAGGAACTCCAGGGAAGCCTCCACCGGTTCCAAGGTCCAGAACCTTGAGCGGAAGAGCAGCACTGTAAGGACCCTCTCCGCGAAGGTGGTCATATACATCAGGCATGTGGGTCTTGACATAAGCTGCGATGCCAAGGGAGTGAAGTACATGGTGTCTGTAGAGCTGGTCGATGTCCTTGCGGGAAACCACGTTGATCTTTGAATTCCAGTCGCGGTAGAGCTCTTCCATCTTGCGGAACTGCTCCATCTGCTCAGGCGTTATCTCAGGAAACTTCGCAGAGATTATTTCTTTGAATTCGTTATATGTCATAGTTACTTCTTATTTATCAATGTGTCAAGTTTCAATGATTCGCCTTACAGCAATTCGTCGGAATATTCCATCATCTTGAGAAGCTGGGCCTTGGCTCTGCGGATCTTTGTCTTGACGGTGTTGAGCGGGAGCTCAAGCGCCTCCGAGATCTCCTTATATCCGAAATTGTCGATCAGGTTCATCTTCGCCACCACCCTGTAATCGTCCTTTAGCTTCTCGATGTTGGTAAGCCATTTGTCATATTCCTGCTGGTTGATGATGTCCTCCTCCGGGTTGTGCATCATTGCCGGCAGTTCCTTGAGTTCGGCTATATCCTCGTTGATCGATGTGGTAGGAAGGTTGTTCCTTTCGCGGTCGTGCCTGCTTATATGGTCGAAGGCGGTGTTGCGGGCGATCCTATATAGCCATGTCGAAAACTTATATTCGTCGTTATATGTTCCGATCTGGCTGAAGGCCTTCTGGAAGCTTTCCAGAGCGATGTCCTCGATGTCCTCCTTCTGGGATATATATCTGGATATATGGCTCTTCACTCCGATGTGGTATCTTGTGTAGAGCACGATGAAAGCTGCCTGATTCTGTTCAAGAGCCAGGTGGACAAGTTCGCTGTCCTGCATGTTAGTGAGCTTCGAGCCAGTTGTTTCCATAGTTGCATTCAACGGTTAATGGTACTGAAAGAGTGGTCACGTTTTCCATCTCCTCCGTCACGATTGTGCATAATTTCTCGACTTCCTCCTTGACCGCATCGAAGACAAGTTCGTCATGGATCTGGAGAACCATGCGGCTCTGCATGCCCTCAGCCCTGAGTCTCTTGTCCACATTGATCATGGCAAGCTTGATGATGTCTGCAGAGGTTCCCTGGATCGGTGCGTTGATGGCGTTTCGCTCGGCGAGAGCGCGTACGGTGCCGTTCTTCGAGTTGATGTCCGGCAGATATCTTCTTCTGCCGAAGATGGTCTCCACATATCCGGTTTCGCGCGCTGCTGTCAGTGTGTCCTCGATATATGAAGATATGGCAGGGAAGTTCGCGAAATAGTCCTCGATGATCTTCTTGGCCTCTGCACGCGAGATATGAAGGCGCTGTGACAGACCGAAGGCTGAGATGCCGTACATGATGCCGAAGTTGGCTGTCTTGGCAATCCTTCGCTGGTCGCTTGTCACTTCTTCCGGGCTGATTCCGAAGATCTTGGCTGCAGTGATTGCGTGCACGTCCTGGCCTTTGCGGAATGCCTCGATCAGATGCATGTCGCAACTCAGATGGGCCATGATCCTGAGCTCGATCTGAGAGTAGTCGGCAGATACGACCACGCCGTCAGGACGGCTTGGTACGAAGGCCTTGCGGATTTCCTTGCCGCGCTCCGTTCTGATCGGGATGTTCTGCAGATTCGGCTTAGAAGAGCTGAGACGTCCGGTTGCAGTCAAGGCCTGGTTGAAGGTCGTGTGGATCTTTCCCGTTGACGGCGAAACATATGTCGGAAGCGGGTCGATATATGTTGAAAGGAGCTTGCGGACTCCTCTGTATTCAAGGATTTCGTTCACTATAGGGTGCTTGTCGGCAAGGGCACTCAGAGTGTCCTCGTCTGTAGGGTAGCTGTAACGGACTCCTGTCTTAGGCTTGATCTTTGGATCGAGTCGGAGCTTTTCGAATATCAGGTTGCCGATCTGGATAGGGGAGAGAATGTTCAGATTCGGGTCCTCTGCCATTTCTCTGATCTTCTCCTGGATGCTGTTCATCTCCGCTGCCAGTCCGGCTGAATATCTTCTGAGCTGTGCCAGGTCCACCTTCACACCTTCCTGCTCCATGTCCGAGAGAACCTTCATAAGCGGCTCCTCCATGGTGTCATAAAGCGAGTTTAGTTCAAGGACGGTCATCTCCTCAAGCACCTTTTCGCCCAGCAGCAGTGTCGCCACGGCTTCTGCCTGACGATTGCTCTGAGGCTCATCCTCCGGCACCTCATCAAAGAGAGACAGTGTCTGTGCCACCTCTCCCTTTGAGTCAGTGCCTGCGGCCATCTCCTCAAGATTGATGTTGAGATATGTGCGAGTGAGGATGTCGATCTTGTGGCTCTTCTCAGGGTTGATGAGGTAGTGCATGAGCTCGATGTCCATCAGCCTGCCTTCCAATGCGATGCCACTATGGTTCAGCAGGTTGCGCTGAAGCTTGAGGTCATATCCATATTTCTCGATGTCAGGATTGGCCAGGATGCTTTCAAAGTCCTTCGCCTGGCCTTCCGCCACGATGCAGCTATCGCCTCTCGCGCTGACTGTGATCCTCTTGATGTCAGCGAATATGCCAGTGCCGTCACTTTCGATGATGACAGCGCATTTTCCGTCCTTGAGCGCTGCCTTGCACACCTGCGCTGCGTCCGCCTCAGCGAATTCGAGACGGTTATCTTCCTTGGTAACTGACGGTGTGATGCTGCCGAGATATTTTCTGAGTGAACCGAATTCGTATTTCTCGAAAAGATCTGCCACCTCCGGAGAATATTCTCCAGTAAGTCTCAACTGCTCCTCAGTCACGTCAAGAGGAATGTCTGTCTTGATTGTGACCAGCTCGTGGCTCATCTGGATATGGCCCTTAGAGTTCTCGAAGGCCTCCCTCTGCTTCGGAGTGAGCTCGTCGATATGTGCATATATGTTCTCGACGGTTCCGAATTTGCCGATGAGCTTGCCGGCTCCGACTTCACCTACTCCCTTGACTCCAGGCACGTTGTCCGAAGAGTCACCGCATATGGTCAATATCTCCACCACCTGCTCTGGTGTACTGATGCCGTATTTCTCACAGATCTTGGCGCTGTCGATGATCTCCGACTCGCTGCCTGACTTTCCTGGCTTGAACTGGAATATATGGTCCGAGATCAGCTGGCCATAGTCCTTGTCCGGGGTGACCATATATGTCTCGAAGCCCTCCTTTTCTGCGCGCTTGGCCATGGATCCGATCACGTCATCTGCCTCGAATCCCTTGATCATCAGCACGGGGAATCCCATGGCTGTGCAGAGTTCTGTCAACGGTTCAAGAGAGTCGATGACCAACTGCGGGGTCTCAGATCTGGTACCCTTGTATTCTGGGTACATTTCGTGTCTGAAGGTGCCTCCTGGAGGGTCGAACGCCACTGCAAAGTGGGTCGGCTTCTCCTTCTCGATAAGTTCGAGTATATATTTTGTGAATCCGAACAGAATGGACATGTCCGCACCCTTTGAATTGATCATCGGGTGTCTCAGGAATGCATAATACATCTTGAAGATCAGTGCATGTCCGTCAATCAGAAATAACTTTTTGCTCATCGCTTCCCTTTACTCAAAATGAACCCCAAAGGTATAAAAAGTTTCGTTTATATCAAACCCCGTGCTCGATGGCGGAAACAGAATGCGGAATGAGAGAGTATTTTGTTATCGGGAGAAGATGTGCGAAACGGTGGCGGCTTTAGACTCTGGGGCAGAGTCAGTGCTGCAGTAGAACTGGCCGTCTGCACCAAGAGCGAATACTTTGGTGCATGCTTGGAGTCCGTCGTGAAGGTCGTGTGTCGAGAAAATGATGGCAGGTCTTTGCCCTGTTCCCGTTTGGCTGGTTTCTCCGCAGAGTGCCCTGAGGGTGTTAAGCACACTGATTCGGTTTTCGGCGTCAAGGAAGGCTGTCGGTTCGTCAAGCATGATGATGTCAGCCTTGCGCACGAGGGCTGATGCGATTCCGGCTTTCTGGAATTCGCCGTCGCTGAGTGTGGATATGTCCCGGTCTGCCAGGTGGGTGAGTCCAAGGCTGGCAATTGCATTGTCCAAAGCCTCTTCCTCAGAAGATGATAGCTTGCCATACAGGTCGCTCTTGCTGAAACAGCTGACCCTGACAAATTCCTTGAGTGTGAATCCTGCAATCTTCGGGATGCGGGCTGGAATCATGATGCACTCTGCATCAACAGGGTGGATATGTGTTGCATTGGACAGGGCTTTCATCAGCGTGGTCTTGCCGCTTCCGTTGGCTCCGCACAGCATGATGCAGTCGCCCTTGCGGATATCAAATGAGATTCCGCCGCAGAGTGTCCTGCCTTCATGGCCGATTGTGAGGTCCCTCACCGATAGCAATACCTTATTCTCCATATCCCTTACCTTTTAATAATATGTATATGATGACCGGTACTCCCACGATGGCCATTGTGCTGGCGATTGGGAGGGGAGAGGCTGTGGCACGGGACAGAAGGTCTGAAGCAAGGGCTGTGACGGCTCCTGTCAGCAACGATGCAGGTATGACGGTTCTGTGGGCTGAGGTCTTGAATATGCCTCTGGCTATATGCGGGGCTACGATGCCGACAAATCCGATCGGGCCGCAGAAGGCGGTTGTTGTGGCTGTCAGAAGGCAGCAGCTGATGATCGCATTGAGTCTGATCTTTTGAACCGGTGCTCCTGCCATGGTCGCGAATTCATCTCCGAAGAGGATGATGTCCAGACCTTTGACATTACGGACCGCAAGGACGAGGCCGGCCAGAAGGACGACTGCCATGATGCCGATTTCATTCCAACCGCTGTTGGAGAAGCTTCCGGCAGACCAACTGTAGAACATTTTCAGACTTTCTGCATCTGAACTGAACTGGAGGATGGATACGATTGCGTTGACCATGTAGCCAAGCATGACTCCGAATATGAGCAGTGCGGATGCACTTCTGAACCTTTTGGCCACACCGAGGATTATGACGGATGTCAGAATTGCACCGAGGAATGCAGATCCTGCTATGGTGAATTCCTGAAGCATTTCAGGAAGCATGGACTGTGCGCGTCCCGCCAGCATGGTGGCTGTCGCTGCTCCCAGGGCTGCACCCGAGCTGACTCCCATGATGTGCGGATCTGCCAACGGGTTGCGGAGCACGCTCTGCATCTGCCCGCCGGCCAGGGCGAGTGCCGCCCCTGCAAGCAGGGCCGTCAGGACGCGAGGCGTCCTCAGGTGCAGCAGCACCTGCGCCCCCGCCTCCCCGCCGCACGCCAGATCGCACGCAGCAAGCAGGACAAGCAGCAGACATCCGCCACACCATATATATATATTCCTCTTCCTGTTCATCCTCGCAAAATTAGGCAATCTCTTCCGATTTTTCCCAACATTCACCCTGCATATCCCGAAAATTCCTATATTTGACTAGCATGAACAAGCTAAGTTCGATTATATGAAGAGACTGTTAACTATAATATCCATATTCATAGCCACAACCCTGGCCGCCCAGACATCCCTGGACATCTCGGACCTTTCTGTCCCAAGCAAGATTGCACCGGGATACTTCGGCCCTAATGCCTTTCCTGTTCCCGAAATGTCTGACGGTACTACCTCCGCGCGCTGGAAGGCAGAACTGTATTCCGATCATTTCTTCGGCACGGCAGGGGAGCCGGGTGAGGATTATACAACTGACATCTTCGCACGTCTGACCATACCTCTCTTTTCGCCAAGAGCCAATCTTGTCATATGGGGACCTTTATATGAATTCTTCCACACTGGTCCGTCAGTAAACAAGTACCGCCGTCTTCCTTATGAAGGAGATGTTGACTATCATACCCCTGGCGACATATATGTGTCCACTGAATTCCAACCGCTGGTCTATGAGAAACATGGCCTTGATATGACTATAAGGGCGGTTTTGAAAAGTGCATCCGGCGATAGATATGAATATGCCCGCTATTACGACAGCCCTGGATATTTCTTCGATGCCACCTTTGGTCGTGGTTTCACCTTGTCTGAAAAGGTGAAGGCGCGCGTTGCCTTGAGCGGAGGTTTCCTGTGCTGGCAGACCGACAACGGACGTCAGAATGATGCCGTGATGTATGGCGCCCTGGCCTCATTGGCAGCTGGGCCGGCTTATCTTAAAGTCCAGTATGGAGGATATGTCGGTTGGGAGCGTGACGGGGACTGTCCGATGACCCTCCGCGCTGATCTGGGATGGTCCTTCGGCGATCTGTCCGTGACAGGTGGCTGGCAGATGGGCTTCAAGGATTGGCCGTTTCATCAGTTCAGAATAGGTCTTCAGTATCAATTTTTGTAAATTATAATTTGAAAAATTCAAAATTACTTGGATTTTTCAAATCTGGGTCTTATATTTGCTTTCGACAATTATTAAAAAAGCATAATATGAAAAAGATCCTTATTTATTGCGCGGCATTGTTCTTCTCTGCTGCCACTATAAGCGCCGAGAACAGATCTATCGACGTATATAGCTTACCAGATGCTATAAGGAATTTCATCGATAGTCATTTCCCTGATAATCAGATATTATATGCATCAAAGGATGATGAACTGATATTTCCAGACTATGATGTGGAACTCGTGAATGGTATATCCCTGGAGTTCTACAATGACGGCACTCTCGAAAAGGTTGCCTGCAAGGACGGCATTTCAAGAGAGTTCATTCCTGTTCCGATCCTCGAATTTGTGAAGGTGAAGTATCCTGGAGCATATTTCATTGAGTACAAGATGGATAGAAGGCACTATGAAGTCAAGTTGTCAAACCGTCTCGAACTCAAGTTCAACAAACATTTTAACCTTATTGAAATTGATGATTAGCTATGAAGAGAATAATTTTAGCTGTGATGCTGGCTGTATCAGCCATGACATTGCTCTCGTGTGAGAAATATGAAGATGGAAAACCTGATAGGATTGTGCTCGATGCATTTGCTGAAATGTTTCCGGATGCTCGTGATGTGGAGTGGGATGCGGAGCAAGGATCCTGGGTGGTTTCCTTTGAAACAGGAACCCCGCCGGATGTCAAGGAATCAGAGGCGTGGTATGACAGGAATGGAAACTGGCTCCGTACAGAAACTGATCTTCTGGCGAGCGCTCTTCCTCAGGTTGTGAAGGATGCTTTGGCAGCTTCTGAATACGCGAGCGCTGTGCTGGATGCAGGTGATGTAGAGTTTGTCGAGACTCCGGACGGGAATTTCTATCAGCTTGAAGTGATTCTCAAAGGACTGGAGGTGAAACTTAAAGTGTCGGAAGACGGAAAGATATCCCTTGCAGGCTTAGACTTTTAAAGACTATACTATTAATTTATCTGGGACTCTGCCGGTATGGACATCAGAGTCCCGTTTTTTATTATTATATTTGCAAGTTGAACAAAAACTATTGATACATGGCACAGAAACCATCAATTCCAAAGGGAACCAGAGATTTCGGACCTGCAGAAATGGCAGGACGCAACTATATATTTGATACAATCCGTTCAGTATTCAAGACATACGGATATGCACCGATCGAGACTCCTTCTATGGAGAACCTCAGCACCCTTCTCGGAAAGTATGGTGAAGAGGGTGACAAGCTTCTGTTCCGTATCCTCAATTCTGGTGATGCATTCTCGAAGATCAACTACGATGAGTATCGTGTGGAAGGAACCGAGGACGGATACAACAGCAAGGCTCTTTCGCTCAAGGTGTGCGAAAAGGGACTTCGTTACGACCTCACAGTGCCGTTCGCACGTTTCGTGGTTCAGCACCAGAACGAGATCACTTTCCCTTTCAAGCGTTTCCAGATCCAGCCTGTATGGCGTGCTGACCGTCCTCAGAAGGGGCGATACAGAGAGTTCTATCAGTGTGACGTGGACGTGATCGGTTCCACTTCGCAGCTTAACGAGCTCGAACTCGTTCAGATTGTGGACAGAGTGTTCACTTTGTTCGACGTGAATGTATGCATCAAGATCAACAACCGCAAGGTTCTCACAGGTATGGCAGAGATCTGCGGTTTCCCTGATAAGGTTGTGGACATCACAGTTGCAATTGACAAGATTGACAAGATCGGAATCGAAGCTGTAGAGGCTGAGATGACAGAGAAGGGTCTCACTCCTGAGGCAGTTGCAGTTATCCGTCCGATCCTCACACTTTCAGGTTCGACAGCTGAGAAGATCGCTCTCATGCGTGATCTCATGAGCGGCAAGTCTGCTTCAGGCATCGTTTCTGAGACTGGTCTCAAGGGTCTTGATGAACTTGAAGAACTCTTTGGTTTCATTGATGCGGCCGGCATCCGTCACGAGGTGGAGATCGACCTTTCACTTGCACGTGGTCTCAACTATTACACAGGCGCGATCTTCGAGGTCAAGGCCAAGGATTTTGCAATCGGAAGCATCTGCGGTGGTGGACGTTACGACAACCTCACAGGAATTTTCGGTCTTCCAAATATGTCAGGAGTTGGTATCTCATTCGGCGCAGACCGTATCTACGACGTGCTCAAGGGCCTCGACAAGTTCCCTTCAGAGGTGACTTCGACAACAAGACTCCTTTTCGCGAATATGGGCTCAGAGGAACTTAAGTACCTCATCCCGGTTGTGAGATCTCTCCGCGAGGCCGGTGTGTCATGTGAGATATATCCGGAACAGACAAAGCTCAAGAAGCAGTTCGACTATGCCGACAAGAAGGCAATTCCTTTCCTCTCAATCGTTGGTGGAAACGAAGTCGCCGAGGGAGTTATCAATATCAAGAACCTCTCGACAGGCGAGCAGAAGTCGTTCCCATGCACAGATGTAGAATCAATGATTGAATTCATTTCATAATAGTATGAAGAAATTTTTCCTTACTGCAGTTTTTGCTGCTTTTTCGGCAGTGGTCGTATCTGCTCAGCAGCCAGCCGGTGGTCTTTCTCCTGAAATGTTGGAGCAGATCAGCGCCACTTATCAGGACAATGCTTATGACAAGGCAATCAGCAATGCCCTCGCTGGTACATCCATCGCGACATTGGCCATCAATGCCGATAATGCTGCGATGATCGATACTCATTTCTCAGACAGAGTAAGGACTAAGGGAATCACTGACCAGCAGTCATCAGGAAGGTGCTGGCTCTTTACAGGATTGAACGTGTTGAGAGCAAAGATGATCGACAAGTATGGCCTCCCTGGAATGGAGTTCTCGCAGAACTATCTTTTCTTCTATGACCAGCTTGAGAAGGCTAATCTTTTCCTCCAGGGTGTGATTGACACCAAGGAACTTCCTTTCGACGACAGAAAGGTTGACTGGCTTTTCTCAAACCCTCTCAGTGACGGCGGCCAGTTCACGGGAGTTTCCAACCTTATAATGAAATATGGTCTGGTACCTGCAGAGGCAATGCCGGAGACTTATCAGGCGAACAATACTTCTCAGATGGCTAACCTATTGAAACTCAAGCTTAGAGAAGATGGTCTCGCCCTGAGAAAGACTTTCGAGGCTGCGTACAATGAGGGAAAGAACCTTCCTAAGAAGGCTGCAGGCAAGCTCATGGATAAGGTCAATGCCGAACTTCAGCAGATGAAGATTGAGCAGCTTTCTGAAGTATATCGAATGTTGGCGCTCTGTCTTGGTGAACCTGTGAAGGAATTCCAGTGGACAAGATGCGACAAGGATAACAATATCATCGACCGTAAGACCTACACTCCTAAGAGCTTCTATGATGAATATATCGGCGAAGACCTTGAGAATAATTATGTGATGATCATGAATGATCCATGCCGTGAGTATGGCAAGGTCTACGAGATCGATTACGACAGACATGTATATGATGGCCATAACTGGTTGTATGTCAATCTCCCAGTTGAGAGAATCAAGGAAATGGCCATTGCTTCGATCAAGGACAATGTTGCAATGTACTTCTCATGCGACGTTGGCAAGTTCTACAGCCGCAGCAAGGGTACTCTTGATCTTGCGAACTTCGACTATGATTCACTCATGGGTGTTGAGTTCGGAATGAACAAGCAGGAGAGGGTCATGACCCATGCCAGCGGTTCATCGCACGCAATGACTCTTATTGCAGTTGACATCGTTGATGGCAAGCCTGTCAAGTGGATGGTGGAGAACAGCTGGGGACCTGCATCAGGATACAAGGGTTGCCTCATCATGACTGACGAGTGGTTCAACGAGTATATGTTCCGTCTTGTGGTCGAGAAGAAATACGTTCCTGAGGATATCCTCAAGATGCTTGAGCAGACACCAGTCCAGCTTCCTGCATGGGATCCTATGTTCTCAATGGAAGAATAGTGAAATGTCGAAAATAGACGGGAATATTAGAAATTTTGCAAAATAAATTTGCAGTTTCAAAAATAGTCCGTATATTTGCAGTCCAATATCGCGGGGTAGAGCAGTTGGTAGCTCGTCGGGCTCATAACCCGAAGGTCGTGCGGTTCGATTCCCACCCCCGCTACTAAGTGCGAGTTCAGTTTTGAACTCGCTTTTTTTTATATCAATACGTGTATGAAGAAAAGCCTTTTGATCGGAGCTTTCATGCTCCTTTTGACATCCTTTACCTCAGCTGCTGAAACCGTCCAGAAAGAGTCAGCTGCTCAGACTGACTATCTGAACTCTGTGAAGATAACTTTCCTTTCCTGGCTCAGCGGCAGCACAAAACTCTCGTATGAACGCGCTTTTCCACAGTTGAACCAGAGTGGTGAGATCTGTGCCAGTCTTATCTGCGCCGGCTATGACAAATATAATAATGATCCTCTCGGTTTCACGGTGAGATATGGTCATAAGTTCTTCACTCCGGATAATGACGGACTTTCTCTCAAGGGCTTCTATCTGCGTCCAGAGGTGATCTATTCCCACTATACATATACTAACAGTGTGGATGGATCGAGAACCCTTGCCAATATGGGAGCAGTATTGGGAACAGTCGGATATCAGTATGTGTACAAACGTTTCCTTGCAGACTTCTGGTTCGGAGGAGGATATGCCTACGGAAATGCCTCAGAGACACTTTATCATCATGGTTTCGAACTCTGGCACTGGCTCGGAAAAGTAAATACCAACATTGCCATGAGCTTCAGTATCCGTCTTGGATTCTGCTTCTAAACTAGAAGTGGTCATACAATCTGGTCTGAATAATTTGCAAAAAAGATAAATTATCGTACCTTTGCAATCCTTTCCGAAAGGGAAGCAGTTAAATACTGTCGCGGGCGTGTTGAAATTGGTAGACAATCCAGACTTAGGATCTGGTGCCGAGAGGCGTGGGGGTTCGAGTCCCTTCGCCCGCACTCAAAAAAGACTTAGCATTTTCAGCTAAGTCTTTTTTGTTTTCTTTAATGTACAATTTATTCTGCCTGAGTTTTATGAAGCTCATCCCACTCACTGACAACTTCGTCGCTGACGTGCTTGAAGACGTATTTTCCGAGAAAGGCTTCCGGAGCCCATTGCTGTGAAAAGACAGGACCGTAGCATATCATCTCGGTCTCATCTATTGAAGCCACTGTGTAGTTATAAAGGTTTCCGATCCATAGACCGTTGGCCCATTCATCGTAGCTGAAATCCAGCATTTCGTAATCGTGGACGGGTTCAGCATTGTATGAATGATATCTCTTGATCTGTCCATCCTTTACTGCCATCTTTACAGGAGTATATCCGTCAATATTGCTCATAATCTCCTCTCCTAAAGAGCCATTAGGGTAGACATCATAAATCTCAGTCTGTAACCAGCCGCCAGAAGAAAATGCCGGCATAAATTTGTCCTGAGAAATAAGTTCAAACACAAGATCCGCTCCAAGATGCACAGAATCCTGAACTGCAGGCTCTCCGTCCATTGGCACGTCTCCGGTCAGTGGAGGCTGCATATCTCCTGTGGTCCTGAATGCATCGCATGAAAGAAGCGCAGGTGCCACGGCTGCAAGTCCCAGAGAAACTCCAGCCAAACGCGCCGGATAACCAGCAGCGCGACGACGTGCAAGCTGAGACTCCAGGTATCTTACCTCAGCCTCACACTTTGGACATGTCCCGGCGCAGTCTCCCTTGTGTTGGCATTCGGAAGTAATGAATTCAATATTATTTTCCTCTGCAATCTGTTTTCTGATGTCTTTCAGAATCTTGCATACTTGTTTGCCACGTTCCATATTCTATTTATTTATATCCGTTTTGTACTGAAACTTGTCAAATCGTGTGAATCCCATTTCTTTGAGCTTAATGATGCTTCTTTCTCTATCCTCCTCAGTATTGAATTCAGGAATCAGCGGAATCCTGATTATGCATCTCTCTGCCTTTCCTGACGAAGCAATATACTTCAGATTTTTAATGACTTTAGCATTATCCACCCCAGTATATGCCTTATATAGAATAGGGTTCATATCCTTGATGTCAATCACGAACTCATCAATGACTGGAAGAAGCCTTTCGACGTGCTCCTGATGCACATTCAATGAAGTCTCAATATTAATCTTCCAAAGTTCAGGACATAAAGACTTGAAAGCAGAAATGAACTCACTTCTGAGTGCCGGCTCACCGCCTCCAAAAGTAATCCCACCTCCAGTTGCCTGAAAATATAGGTCATCAACTCGTACATTAGCCAAGAGTGTTGCAGGTGTCATCTCACGAAAAGTAGAGCCTTCTCTCCAAGTTTGAGGGTTAAGGCACCATCTGCAGCGCAAAGGACAAGAATGCAGGACAACAAGGGTGGTGACTCCATCTCCGTCTGTTCCGATGCGGTGACGTGAAATGGCTGTAACCGGAGCTTGTATTGTACCTGTATCACACATATTCACAATGAAAACGGAACAATCTTTAGAATACTTCCGTGCGAACCAGTAAATTATTTCAAAATCTGAGCAGCGTGGTTCTTTGTGTCCACCTTGTCGATGATTTCCACAAGAATACCGTTCTCATCAAAGATGAAGGTTTCGCGGAGGGTACCCATATATTTGCGGCCGTAGAGAGATTTCTCTCCCCAGGCTCCGAAGGCCTGAATCATCTCTGTTGATATGTCTGCAAGAAGGGTGAACGGAAGCTGATATTTCTCAGCGAACTTCTTGTGCGAAGCCGCGCTGTCCTTGCTTACTCCGATCACATTATAGCCCTTGGCAACCATGGCCTCATAGTTGTCCCTCAGGTTGCAGGCCTCTGCTGTGCAGCCGCTTGTGTTATCCTTAGGATAGAAATAGATGATGGTCTTCTTTCCGAGAAGATCCTCTGACTTTACTGTCCTTCCGTCCTGGTCTACTACCTCGAACTGAGGCATCTTGTCTCCAATCTTTATCATGGCTTTCTGAATTTAATGCAGCACCAATTATCAATAGTGTCGTGACTGACATACTCCAGACCGCTGTTTGCTGCCATTCCAACAATCATCGGCATGTCCTCAAGGTAGAAGCCGCTGACAAAAAGCAAGCCTCCCTGACGGATACAGAGTGAATATGTCGGGATATCCTGAAGAAGGATGTTTCTGTTGATGTTGGCAAGCAGGACATCGTATGAATTTCTCTGAAGCAATGATGCGTCGCCGCAGTAGGTCTCAATCACCTTGCCCACGCGGTTCAGACGGGCATTATCGTATGCAGAGATAGCTGCAACTGCGTCAATATCAATTCCATACACCTGCGCAGCCTTCATCTTGGCAGCAAGAATGGCAAGCACTGCAGTACCGCATCCCATATCCATGACCACCTTTCCGCGAACTGCCTCGTCGTTCTCAAGCAAAGCGCGGCACATCATGAATGTTGTCTGATGGTGGCCTGTTCCGAACGCCATCTTAGGGTCGATGGTGATGTTGTACCTTGTTTTCTTGAGTCCCTCATGGAATGAAGCCTTGATTGTGCACTTGCCGTCCACAACGATAGGGGTGAACTGGCTTTCCCATAATGCGTTCCAGTTTACAGCCGGCATCAGGTTTGCCGAATATTCGATATCAAATCCATATCCTTCAATGCCTCCAAGGAGAACCTTAAGCGCCTGTGCGTCATATAGATCCTTTTGGATATAGCACTTGAGGAAAGGGTCCTCTGAGCTGAATGACTCATATGGGAGCTCGCTAATTTCGGCTGTTACGATATCGGCGTTCTCCTCGCTGAACGGGGTAATCTTGATCGACACCTCGATATATTCTTGACTATTCATATTATTGGGGGTTACTCATTTTTATTCATACTATCAGCCTCTTCGGCCTTCTCTGCATCTTCCATTTCCTTCTGCTCCTTCTCCGACAGTTCCTCGATCTGCATATCCACAGCGCGTACATATCCGATCTTCTGTTTGTGCTCATCCAGGATTGCGGACTGTCTGATGTTTTCATTGATGGTTGCGTCCACACCTTTCTCAAAGATGTTTCGTATAGCCTTCAGGAGATTGATCTTGGTCTCTTCAATCACACTTGAGAATACCGGCACCTCGCTGCTTCTGTACTTTGCCTTACCGATCTTGAACTTCATGTTGTCGAAATCCGGACCATATACGTCTACACCGAGTTTGACAGGAAGAGGTGATTTGATTACAGATGCATGATATCTGTAGGACATGTCAAGATTCTGGATGCCGCTCATTGCAAGCATGTATCTGTCCATGCTGATGACGAACGGGAAGACTTCGAGTGTGTTGTCCTTGATCACAGCTTCCATCTTCATGTTTTCGATATGTCCTTCCTTCTTGTTCTTAAGCATGAATTTCTTTGCGAGACTTCTGTAAATGTCGTTTTCGTTGATTGTCAGGTCGTCACCGCTGATGCGCATGATACCGTTGATACTTGGTGTTATCAGGTTCATGTTGGTGTCAAGGGCGGTAGTTGCCGCAATCTCGCAGTTCAGGTTGCCGCTGAAAGACTTGAGGATAGGCATCAGTGTGTCTATCGTAGGCATCAGACTGATGGCCTTGTCTGCAGTAATATCCTTGAAGTTGAGGTCGAATCCGGCCTTGAGGTCCTTCTTGCTTCGTGTCGAATAGAAAGCATCGAAGGTAATCTCTCCCATATTGGTATGAGCCTTGGTCTCCGTAATCTGCACGCAACGTTCCTTCATGACGATCTTTGCTGTGATCGTGTCTGCGACTAGTTTGTCATATGTTGCGTTGTTTGCCCTGAAGTTTATGTTTGCATCAAGGTTTGCCGGAATCACGATGAGTGCCGGTGCTGTGCTGTCTGCAATGTGGAGGCTGTCAGTCGTATTGATCATATCCATGAGCTCCTCATCGCTGATCTCCTCTTCGGTTACAGATGATGGAGTGTACATTGCACCCTTCTGATAAGCTGCCATCAGTTCGTCAGCATTAATCTTGCCGGATGATATGTCAAGCTTGAGCTTCAGTGTATTCCTGTTGCTTCTGCCAAGAAGAGCTCTTCTCAGACCTGAGAGTTTTCCCTTCATCTCGAGTTCGGATCTTCCGGAAACCAGCTTGAGGGTGTCCACCTTGATCTCATTGTTGGTGAAGTTGAGCTCGAATCCTTTCAATGCATTGTTGACCGGGAAGTATGGAGTTATGACATATCCGTTCTTCACACTGATCTGTCCGTTGATGTCCCAGTCTCTGAAATACTTGGCCATGGTCTCGTCAAGCCTGATGTCAATATCCTGCTTTTTGAAATCCTCCTCCTGCAACCATTCCGGCATAGGTGTTCTGCTTCTCTGAGAAAAAGCGTGTCTGAGCAGTGAGTCTCTCGGTATGTCCGGATAGACATTTGCAAGGGAATCCCTGTATGCCTTGGCCTTCTGTCTTCTCTCCACAGTATTCATCTCAGCCCTGGCTTTCAGGTTGGCTTCAGAAAGTACTGCCCTGTTCCTGTCCTGGGAGAGGGTGATCTTCTTGTTCCTGCTTGTCAATGACAGAATCGGAACCTTAGGCTGATCCTTCTTAGGACGCATCATGAAGCTGTTGTTGGTCTGCGTGAGGTTAACCACTGCACCAGCTGCATCCTTGATGATCAGGTACTCGGCATTGAATCTTCCGCTCAGCGGATTGAGTGTTGAGTCCTTTGCGGTAGAAGCGTCTGAATTTACGGAGTTCTTTGCGGATATGAACAGATTGCCTGCAGTGGCTGACAATGCGCTTCCGTATAAAATCTTTCCCTGCTTGATCTTCATTGTTGCACCGGCAAGCCTGAATGATCTTGTAGAATCTCTGCGGGAAACCCTTTCCTCCGGACCAACAAATATGTCTAATCCTTTGATGTCGACATCAATGCTGTCAGATGGCATCTGCACGACAATCTGGTCACTGTTTATGTCGCCGATGATATTTGCATAAGAGAAGTTATAGATGCTGAGCTGAGAAAGAAGTGCATTTCCATGAACTCTTCCTGAGATATCTCCTTTGGCAATGATTTTCAAGGTGTCCGGCAAGACGCTTACCAATGAGTCCAGAGATGCATGAAGATATCCGTCAATGTCGATTGACGGGTCAGCTCCAGTCAGGTCCTTACCCTTGCCTTTGATGTTCATGTCCAGACCGGTAGAGAGCACGGTGACACTGTCTATGACTGCATGCACCTTGCCAAGATTGTCGGTATATCCGCCAGCTGCAATTCCAACCTTCATCTGGAGCTTGTCCAACTCGGAGTACTTGAAGTTTGCTTCCGGAAGACTTACCGATACAGTCAGCTTCGGCAACTGTCCGGTCGTATAATCATATTCACCATTGCATTCGGCAAGCATGGTCAGTCTTGCGTCTGTCTCAATCTCCTTCAATTCAGGGATGATGTTCGTTGCAAAACCATGGAATACATCATTAAGCTGGCAGTCCTTGATTCCCGCCTTGACCTTCATGGCTGCCTTGCCCTCATGAAGTCTGACGTCGGCGTCTGCAACAATAGGGAAGTCGCCAACGTTGGCTTTAAAGTTTCTGAGAGAGATTGCTGGGACAGAATCCTTCGGGAAGTCGAGCTGTCCGGTGATTGAAATCGGAAGATGGATCCTTCCGGCAGATCTGGTTGCAAGCATGGCTCTTGCCTTGCCGTCAATATTCATTATGCCGTTGTCGTCCTGGACGTACAACCTGTTGAGAGCTAAAGCCATAGTGTCCTTCTTGACCCTTCCTGCCACCATGAGGCTGTCGATGGTCAAACCTTTGGCCATGTTGCGTGAACCGAAACGAGGCTTTCTGCCTTTCGGAGATTTTACATTTGTGCTGAGTTGACCTGTGAAGCCGATGCGTGCCACGTCAATCATGGCAAAGACTGTGTCCCTGCTGTCAGTGTAGACAATGTGTGGATGGCGGCTCAGGCTGATTCTTCCCAAGGATATTTTTGGCAGAGCCAGTGAGGTCGTGTCTTCCTCCTCCGTCTCTGAACTGATTTTCAATATGTCGAGATTTGATTCGCCGTTTGCATAAGTGTGAGCGAATATTCTTGGGTGCACCAGTCTCAAATGCGGAATCCTGATGGTTCCACCCATAAGAGAAGCCAGGTTCAGGCTTGCGGAAAAACGGTCGAAGGAAGCGAGTGTGTCAGCAATCTCGCTGCATCCTCTATGTATAAGATGTCCTTGCGCACCCAACTTCTCGGCCGCATCAAATCTGTCGGCCGGATAGGTGATATGGAAATCCTCCAGAGTAAGGAATATCCTTGGAAAGTACTTGAAAACAGAAACGGATGCACTTCCGAACGATACCTCGCCCTCAATATATTCAGCTGCATATCTGTTTACAATCTTTGTCAGCACTTTCTCGGACAGAGCGATCCTGATAGCCAGAAGCAGGACTGCCCATATTCCTACAAACCATAATATCACCTTCAGAAGAGTCTTCCACCGTTTTCTGTCGTGTCCCATAAGCATATCATATAACATACAAATATAATAAGAATATGTAATAAATTCAGTTAAAAGTATGTAACATTTATGTTGTATATATGATTGTGAAATATTAAATTTGCGTGGATTAACTCGTTAATATCATGGATACACCTTTTGTATATGATAATTATGTGACCGGCAAGAATTTCGTCGGTAGAAAACTGGAATGCAACATCCTGTCAAATCTTCTTGAGTCGGGCTCCCAGGTGTCTCTTTACGCGCCGCCGAAGTCTGGAAAGATGTCCGTGATCCAGCAGACACTCTTCAATATGAGAGCTGTCGGCAAGCAGTTCTCGGTGGCATGGGTTAATCTGTTCAATGTCAGGACTGTATATGACTTTCTGAAGAAGTTCGGTACAGCTGTCATCAAGCCGTTGTATTCGACTCCTGCAGAGTATGCTGATGTGATTGCCCGTCATCTTTCCGGCACTCATTTCCTCTTTGATCCTGCGCGCTTTGCAAGCCATGAGGAAATCGTCTGTCTGAATTGGGAACCGGATGCAAACGACATCGAACAGATGCTCAGACTCCCTTTCAGAATAGCGGAAGAAAGAGGAATACCATGCTTTGTGGTGATCGAGGAGTTCCAGAACCTGACATGGGCGAAGGATTATGACTATGAGAACGTGTTCCACGTGCTTGAAAAGATTTTTGCAGAAAGGAATACATCGGCATCATATATCATCACAGGTTCGCAGGTGAACGCCATGAAGAACATCTTCGAGGAGCGCAAATTCTTCTATCGTCTGGTGGATCATCTTCCGCTTCAGGATGTGGAGGACAAGGATATCATAGAGCATATCATCAGAGGATTCAGAACTTCCGGCAAGGTTATCGAGAGAGATCTTGTGATCGGTGCATGCAAGCTTTTCCGCTCGAACATGTGGTATCTGAACCATTTTGTAGCTATCTGTGACTCGATGTCAAGAGGCTATATGAATGAAGGAATCCTGATGGAGGCTCTCAAGACAATAGTATCCGTGAACGAGCCGCGCTTCCTTGCAATTGTCAATGACCTCACCGACCATCAGCTCAGCCTCATGAGGGCAATTGTTGATGGTGTCGTGAAGTTCAGTGCATCTGACATCATTGACAGATATTCCCTCAATTCATCCGCCAACGTACGAAGAGTGAAGGATGCCCTCAAGAAGAAGGAGGTCATAACCTTCAACGAAAAGGATGAGCCTGTTATTCTTGACCCGCTTTTTGAATATTGGATCACTAAATATTTCTTCGAGATCCAGTAGTTATAAATATATAGGAAATGAAAAAGAAGATAGTTGTCCTGACCGGTGCAGGTGTCAGTGCCGAGAGTGGCGTGAGCACATTCCGTGACAGTGACGGATTGTGGGAACAGCATAAGGTGGAGGATGTGGCCTCCATTGAAGGATGGTACAGGAATCCGTCCCTTGTGCTTGATTTCTATAATGCACGTCGCGCCCAGATGGCTACGGTCAGACCTAATGCGGCACATCTTGCAATCGCTGACCTGGAAAAGGAATATGATGTGACCGTGGTCACCCAGAATGTAGACAATCTCCACGAGAGGGCAGGCAGCACGAGGATCATTCATCTGCATGGTGAATTGACCAAGGTCCGTCCTGAAAACTGCTGCAACGAGATGGATGGCTTTTCGGAGGAGACCGTTTTTGATATCGGTCACGACAGCATAGCCCTCGGAGATCTTGCTCCTAACGGCGCACAGCTCAGACCGCATATCGTCTGGTTCGGAGAGGCTGTTCCGAAGATCGAGTCTGCAATAGACGCAGTTGAGGCTGCTGATATCCTTCTTATTGTCGGAACATCCCTTCAGGTTTATCCTGCAGCAGGTCTCTACGCTTACGCAAAGGCGGGCATACCTATATATATTATAGACCCTAAGGATGTGCCTGTGCGTGACGGACGTATATACCACATCAAGGATGTTGCGACCAAGGGTATGGAAGAGTTTAAAAATCTCATTAAATCAAAGAATTAGGCTTGGAAATTTAATTTTTATGCCTATCTTTGCAGCCCTATAATAAAAAGGAGGTGATTTTAGCATGATTATAGTTCCAGTTAAGGATGGTGAAAGCATCGAGAAGGCTCTCAAGAAGTTCAAGAGAAAATTCGAGAAGACAGGTGCGATTCGTGAGCTTCGCGC
>JAZKYT010000051.1:0-14345 GCA_045612265.1 Candidatus Cryptobacteroides sp. | reverse complement strand
CCCGACCCTCTGCTTGTAAGGCAGATGCTCTAAACCAACTGAGCTATGCTCCCTGTTGCGGTGCGGACGGGACTCGAACCCGCGACCCCCGGCGTGACAGGCCGGTATTCTAACCAGCTGAACTACCGCACCAATTGTTCAGACTTATGCGTTTTTCTCGAACGCGGATGCAAAGGTACGCATTTTTTTGAAACCTGCAAATTTTTCTCGCAAAATTTTCGAAAAAAGTGCAAAAAATATCAAAAAAAGTGATGGCGGTTCCATCCGGATAAACCGCCATCTGATGCTCAATAAAACCAAAACCAATGAAAACCAATATGTTGAGCATTCTTTCCAATTATTTGACTTCAATGACTCTTTTTTCTGGTTCTGCGATCTCATTCTGGAGTTTTGGAATGCATACTTTCAAGACTCCGTTCTCAACCTTTGCCTCGATTTTGTCCTTTTCTGCATTTTCAGGGAGAATCAAGGTCTGATGGAATCTTGTATATGCGAATTCCTTCCTGATATACTTTTTGTCCTTCTTCTCTTCGCTCTCCTTCTTTTTCTCCATTTCGATAACGAGATTGCCATCCTTGTTTACGTGGATCTTGAAATCATCCTTTGTCATTCCTGGTGTTGCAACCTCAATTTTATATTTGTCATCCTCTTCGATCACATTGATAGCAGGAGCCTTTGTGCTGATTCTCTCTATTCCTCCGTTGTCGAAGAAATCGTTGAAGAAATCAGGCAGACTGCTGAGTCCGTTGAATTTTCTTGCCGGTACCATATCTTATTCTCCTATTTTTATATTTATACTTCTTTTACCTGCTTCTGCAGGTGCCCTGAGAATGTCAATATCTGTACCAAATTACGGCATCTTACTTGTGCTTGAACTGATATTTTCAGTATCTTTGCGGGTCTATATATAATATGTAAGATGGAGAAGAAATTATATCCTTTCAAGTTTATCCCTGTGGCTTCACCAAGACCATGGGGTGGTAATGCTTTGGTAAATGAGCTCGGAAAGCATTTTGTAGAGTGTGACGAAGATGGCAATGAGACTGTTCTTGGTGCTGATGTGAAGATCGGAGAAAGTTGGGAAATCGCTGATATGGGAATCGTTGATTCGGTTGTCAGCAACGGATGGCTTGCAGGAAACACGATCAGCGAGTTGATGGAAACATACATGGAGAGGATCGTCGGTGAAAATGTGCATAATTTCTATGGACGTCAGTTCCCGATTCTTATCAAGTATCTTAATATTGAGGATAGACTTTCTGTGCAGGTGCATCCGGATGATGAGGTTGCAGCAGAAAGATATGACTATCTGGGAAAAGCAGAGCTGTGGTATGTACTCGATGCGAAGCCCGGTGCGAAGATTTATATGGGCTTCAATCGTGATATGACAGCTCAGGAATTCTATGACAGGTGCAAGAATGGAACTGTGGAGGAGGTGCTGAATGTCGTCTATCCGAAGAAAGGGGATTCCTTTTATATAAAGCCTGGTACTGTTCATGCTGCAGATGGTGGAATCATGATTGCGGAGATTCAGGAATCGTCCGACATGACCTTCCGTCTCTATGACTGGGGTAGGGAGTTCGATCCGGCAACTGCCCGTCCGCTGCATTTGGAGGAGGCGATAGATGTTATTGATTATAACGCTTTCAATGCAGATCTTTATAGGAAAGGTCCACTCTGGGGGGATGAGTGTCATTGCAATTGCCATGAGGAACATCATCATTCGCATGAGGGAGAGGTTGTTGAGACTTTGCTTGAGATACCGCAGTTCAATGTCACTAAACTTAATCTGAAGGATGCGTTGCATATTTATACTGATCAGTTCGAAAGCTATATAGTATATATGTGTATCGAGGGTGCTGCATCAGTCCAGGTTCCGTCTGTCAAGGAAGGTGGTGAGCCATATATGGAGAATTATGAGCTTGCGAAGGGTGAGTGCATCCTTGTTCCTGCTGATATGGAGGACTTCTATCTTGTTCCGCGTGATCGTTCGACAGTTCTTCTTGAGGCTGTCACACGCCCTGCTGAGTATGTGGATGACTATATTGATCCGGATACAGAGGCTTTCCTCGAAGGTGAGGATTATGAAGGCCTTGAGGATGGTGCGTTTGATGATGACGGCGATGAGCCTGCTGGTCCGGTGGGTGCGAGCCCGCTTAACTTCTTCAGCTAGGAGACTGCCATGGATGAGCTTCGTATTGATAAATACCTTTGGTCAATAAGGGTGTATAAGACCAGGACTGACGCGACAGATGCCTGCAAGGGTGGTAAGGTCCGCGTCAATGGGTCTGATATCAAGCCTTCTAAGGGAGTGAAGGTCGGTGATATGATCACTGCACGTAAGGGAGCAGTGGTGTATACTTATAAGGTGTTGGAACTGATAGACAAGCGCCAAGGTGCGAAACTGGTTCCTCGATATGCCGAGAATCTCACTCCTCAGGAGGAATTGGATAAGCTTCGTGCACCTGTAGAGACCTTCTTCCTAAAGAGAGATAGAGGAGCTGGACGTCCGACCAAGAAGGATCGTCGTCAGATGGAGGATCTCTGGAGCAATCTCAGTTTTGATGTCCCTGATGATATCGCCGAGCAGTTCGCCTCGGAATTTAATTTAGATGAAGATTAATTGAAGTTGTGCCTCAGTTTGGCAAATATGGGCTGTAACTTTGCACAGGAAATAAATTTTTGACACTATGAATTCTTTTCTGAAACAGGTTGCAGACCATTACTATTCCATGGGAGATATAAGCCGCAGGTGTTTTGTCTTTCCGAATAGGCGTTCCATGGTGTTTTTCAGTAAGTATCTTTGTGATGCGGTCAGGGGGAGGACTCCGATCGTTGAACCTCAGATGCTTACCATCAATGATTTATTCTATAAAGTTGCAGGGCTTTTTGCGTCCGACCGAGTGCGACTCCTGCTGGAACTGTATGAATGCTACAGGGCTCTGAATCCTAAGGCGGAGTCCTTGGATGAGTTCGTTTTCTGGGGCGACGTCATTCTCGCTGATTTCAACGATGTGGACAAATATCTTGTCGATCCGTCGCAGCTGTTTACAAATATATCTGATTACAAGTCGCTTCAGGATACTTTTGAGTATCTGACTCCCACTCAGAAGGCTGCGATCGAAGGCTTCATCAGCCATTTCAATGATAAGTCGGGCCGTCTGACAGTGAAGCTGGATACTGAAAATCCTGATGTCAAGGGACGCTTCCTTCAGATATGGAATATCTTATATCCTCTTTACCAGTCGTTCCGTCAGGCGCTCAGGGCTAAAGGCATGGCATACGAGGGAATGGTGTACAGGGATCTTTCTGACAGGTTGAAGACCGAGTCCGTGGAGGATGTCTTCAATGAGGTATTCAAGGCTGATTCTGATTTTGTCTTTGTGGGGCTGAATGCTTTGAGTGAGTCGGAGAAGATGCTCCTGAGAAAGCTGCGTGATGCCGGCAGGGCTCAGTTCTGCTGGGATTGGTCCGGAGATATGATCCGTGATCCGCAGAACAGGTCGTCGTTCTTCATGGCAGACAATGTCCTTGAGTTTCCTCAGGCTGCCCAATGGGATCCTGAAGGTGTTAAGGTGCCGCAGATCAATGTGGTGAGTGTCTCCTCCATGATTGGCCAGGCCAAGCGCCTGCCTGATATATTGGGTGAAATTGCTGTCAGCCGATATTCCGGAGATCTTTCCTTCATTGGGGCTGACTGTGCTGTTGTGCTTCCTGATGAAAACCTCCTGCGCCCTGTCCTGAATTCTATTCCTGAAGCGGTCAGGGATATCAATGTCACTATGGGCCTTCCTATGACAGGAAGTCTGCTGTATGCATTGATGTCGGATATTGCATCTGTCCAGCTCAATATGATTCGCAGGAAAGGAAAGTGCTGGTTCTATCACAAGCATGTCTGGGATGTGTTCTCGAGTGAGGTGTTCAGGAAGATTGCTGACGAGCAGACTTTGGAAAAAGTAGCTAAGATCAGGACTGAGGCAAGACATTACATCCCTGAAGATGATTTTTCTCAGACCCCTCTGCTTTCTGCAATATTCCGACCTGTGCTTACGGACTCCAAGCTGGCGTCGCCTGAGCAGATACATTCTTTTGCTGAATATCAGAAAGAGGTCTTGAAGGTGCTTGCTTCAAAGTTGTCCGATGATACTGCATTGGCATTGGAACTTGAGTATGCGCGTGAATATCATAGATGTGTCAATGTGCTGCAGGAGATAGGATTGGCCGTGTTGCCGGTGACTTATTGCAGACTTTTGAATCAGCTCCTGGCCTCAGTCTCGGTGCCGTTCAAGGGTGAACCTCTGCGTGGACTTCAGATTATGGGACCTCTGGAAATGAGAGCTTTGGACTTCAGGGATCTTGTGATCATGTCTGCGAATGAAGGAATTTTCCCACGTAGGAGTGTAAGCTCGTCCTTTGTTCCGCCGGAACTTCGCAAGGGCTTCGGCATGCCTACATACGAATATCAGGATGCCGTATGGGCTTATTATTTCTACCGCATGATTTCGCGAGCTGAGAATGTGTGGATGCTGGTGGATTCGCGTACAGAAGGTCTCAAGTCAGGTGAGGAAAGCAGATACATCAAGCAGTTGGAGTATCATTTCGGTGTGCCTCTCAGGAGATATGTCGTGAAATATGACAACATGAAGACTGCTCAGCTGGCTGAGATCGTAAAGACAGAGGAGGATGTGCAGGCTGTCAAGGATACTGCCTTGTCTGCTACCACTCTGCAGAATTATCTTTCATGCCCGGCCAAGTTCTATTATTCGACCGTGAAAGGATTGAGAGCCGAGGAGGAAGTGGCGGAATCGCTGGACTATGGAATGTTCGGCACTATCTTCCACGAAACCATGCGCTCTCTGTATACAGGAGAAGAAGCTATGGATGTGGATTTCTTCTTTGATCCGAAGGCTTATAATCACGGTTTGACAGGAGAACCTCTCAAGATGGTGACCAGGGAATACATCAAGTCCTGGCTGTCGCGTGATGAGCAGATCCGAGCAAAGGTGAAGGCTCTCATCATGAAGGAAATGAATGTTCTGGAGATAAGTGGCCGTAATCTTGTGGTGGCTGATGTCATCGTCAAGTATGTCAGGAAGACTTTGAGTTGTGATCTTGAGGTGCTCAGGGAAAACGATGCTCCGCACTTTGTCATGCATGGGCTGGAGAACAGGGTTGCAAGAACCATATTCGGTCAGAAGTTCAAGGGATACATCGACAGGCTGGACAGCGTGAAGGACGGTGAGATCCGTGTGGTAGACTACAAGACGGGAAAGGTGCTGGAGAATGACGAGAATATCAACGACGACAATGCCATTGATATCGCAGGAATGATCTTCGATCCGTCATGCAAGGAGAGACCGAAGATTGCGCTTCAGTTCTTCATATATGATATGTTGCTTCACTCAGATCCGCGTGTGGAGAGTCAGGGAATAGCCAATTCCGTATATTCAACAGCCAATCTGTTCAAGGATAAGCCTCAGACACATTCGTTGTGCCGCAAGTTCTATGATGTGATGATGGAGCATCTGGAGAAATTGCTGGAAGAGATATATGATCTGGAGGTGCCTTTCCGTCGAACTGAAGACGAGAAGGTTTGCTCATATTGTGACTTTAAGATGATTTGTGGACGATGACAAGGAATTTGAAAATAATGAAGGCTTCGGCCGGCTCGGGAAAGACTTATTCCTTGGCAAGAAAATATATCTCCCTGCTTCTTGAGAGTCAGGACCGTTATGCATACAGGCATATCCTTGCAGTGACTTTTACAAACAAGGCTACTGACGAGATGAAGGGCAGGATCCTGAAGGAACTTCATGTGTTGGCTACTGATCCGTCCGGCTCGGATTATTATGATTTCTTTGTGCCGGGAAGGATTGCATCGGGAGCCGAACTTCAGAAGAAGGCGAGAACTGTTCTCAGCGATATGCTGCATGACTATAGTGCATTTGCAGTGAGCACGATCGACCGATTCTTTCAGCAGACACTCAAGGCGTTTTCTCGTGAGATAGGTCAGTTCGCATCCTATCAGGTGGAGCTGGATAAGGATTCTCTCGTTGCGGAGAGTGTGGACAGGGTCTTGGATTCCCTTACTGAGGATAATGTCGGTCTGTTGTCATGGCTGACCGAGAATGTGCTCGAGCAGATCGAGCAGGGTGGAAGATACAGCATGGATGCCAATCTTCTGGAGATGGCGAGACGTCTCAAGTCTGTCCAGAGGCAGGAAGTACTGGAGAAATATAAGATTTCCGAGGATGAGGATCATTCAAAGGAAAAGTTGATGCAGATCAGGACTGAGTGTCGCAAGATTGTGAACCTGTTCCGTGAAAAAGTCGTTGCTGCCGCAAGGAGGATCATTGAATTGACTGAACAGCAGGGCGTCATGTTGAAGGATACCAACAGAGGCTTTCTTCAGGGCCTCAATGTGTATGCCGGGCTCCAGGAAAATGAAAGGGTGGAGCCGTTGAAGGAAACCTTTGTTGTCAAGGCTCTGAATCCGGAGCTGTGGTTTGCCAAGACCAAGGCGGATAAGTTGCTTCCGCTTGTGCAACCGTATATCGAGTCTCCTCTTCAGGATTTCTGTGCTCTGTTTGAGCAGGAGTTCAAGGTCTATAATACAGCTTTGATACTTGATGAACAGCTTTACGGACTTGGAGTTGCGGGGGAATTGAATCGTGCGTTCAAGGAACTCATGAAGGAAAAGAATGTCCTTTGTATTGATGATTCGAATACAATATTGAGAAATATCATCGACGGTTCTGATGCACCATTTGTGTATGAGAAGCTTGGCGTGAGATATGAGCATTTCCTCTTGGATGAGTTCCAGGATACTTCCAGTGTGCAGTGGGATAACTTCTATCCGCTGCTGTTTGAGAGCAATTCCAACGACAGGGATAATCTCATAGTCGGTGATGTAAAGCAGAGTATCTACAGATGGCGCGGCTCAGATTGGAAACTGCTTGATGTGACGGTTCCGTCAAAGTTTCCCGGACATAAGGAGGTGGTTCTGGATACCAACTATCGCAGCCTTGCGAATGTCGTGAACTTCAATAACTGTTTCTTTAAGTCTGCAGCAGGAATCCTGGACCTCATGAGCGGTTCGTCGAAGGATGGGGCCATGTCGAAGATATATTCTGATGTCAAGCAGAAGGTGGGTAAGAAGTCAAGTGCAAATGGTAGTGTGACCTTGACTTTCTGTGATTCGAAGTCGGAACTTGACAAGGTCCTGGAAGCTGTGAATGAAGCCCGTGAACGTGGTGCCTTGTTGTCGGAAATAGCTGTGCTTGTGCGTAGTAATGCCATCGGAGAGAGTGTGGCTACTTTCCTGATTGATAATGGCATATCAGTCGTTACCGACGATTCTCTCAAGGTAAAGAACTCCATGACAGTCAGACGACTGGTGTCTCTGATGTCATACATGGACAATCCTCAGGATACCGTGAACGGATATCTTGCAAATACGATGGATGTTACATTGCCGGATGGCTGTTCGTGTCTGGTGGATATGGCGGAAACCTTGTTCAGAAGCATCAAGAGATATGATGTGGACGGGGTGTGGAAAGGTGAGGTCCTTCATATCCAGTCCTTCATGGACCACCTGCAGGACTATGTGTCGGTCAATGGAAACAGTCTGAGAGGTTTTCTGAAGTATTGGGAGGAGAAGAATCCTTCAATCTCATCTCCTTCTTCCGGAGAAAGCGTGAGGGTTATGACCATTCATAAGTCCAAAGGTCTTGATTTCCCTTATGTGATCATTCCGTTCGTGGAGAATATAAATCTTTACAAGGCGAGCGGAAGCTGGTGTTATCCGTCTCTTGAAGGCACTTCCTTGTCAGGATTGGCTGAAGGAGTGTATGATGTGACACTGTCGAAGGCGTCGGAGCATACGCTTTTTGCGGAGGACTATGCCAAGGAGAGCTTCATGCAGAAGGTTGATAACATCAATACCATATATGTTGCAATGACAAGAGCTGCGCTCGGTATGCATCTCATTGCAAAGACTCCTTCGGCGAAGTGCATCAAGGCCCTGGAATCTGGAGACCTTACCCAGTTTGCGGATTTCTCGCAGATGCTCTATTGGTTTGCGTCATCCTCATGCCTGGCTGGGGAAATACCTGGTAATGATGATCTCCTGCCTCCGTTTGGCGTGTTAAGGTCTGTTGATGACGAAGGGGTTGAGCGTTTTGATGTGGGTGAACTTGTAGATTTTGCAGCACACAGAAAGTCATCTGAGTCGAGTGCCTTGTCTTTCAGAATTTCCGGAGGAGATGCATTTCCTTCGATTCCTCTGAACCCTATCGCTGAGGATATGCTTGTGGATGTGAAGGAGAGGGGACGATTGAAGTTTTCTGCTGAATCACTTGAGTTTTTTGCAGGAGAAGGAACCATGTCAAACAGGATGAAGGGAGTCGTGCTTCATGATATCCTGTCACGAATAAAGACTGCAGAGGATCTTCATGAATCCGTCCGCATGTCTGTCCTTGCTGGTGATCTGACCGAGCAGGAGGCGGAGGTTGCTGAGGCCATGCTTGCTTCAAGATTGGCTGAGGTTGACGACAGAGGATGGTATCATGATGGTGAGGTTCTGAATGAGACTTCGCTTATAAACTCAGATGGTCAGATATATCGTCCGGACAGGGTTGTACTGAGGGATGGAAAGGTTGTCATCATTGATTATAAGTTCGGCGAGCATGACGACAAATACATCGGACAGTTGAGGAAATATGCTGATATATGGCGCAGAATGGGTTATGCGGATGTACAGGCATATTTGTGGTATGTCGTCAGCGGGGATATTGTGGAAATTCCTCTATCATAATTGCGATATTTTGTGTATATTTGCGCATTATGGCCTGATGGCATTATAAAAGATAATACAATGGAAATTAACGATACATGTAAGCTGCTGTATAACACGGAAAGAGTGACGCTTCACATTCCGGAATATGGCAGAAACGTTCAGAAGATGGTGGACTATCTCAAGACTATCGAGGATAGGGAGAAGAGAAATGAACAGGCAAGAGCCATCATCAAGGTGATGGAGATTCTTAATCCAGCTGTTCACCTTCAGGATAACTATGAGCAGAAGCTTTGGGACCACCTTTTCATCATTGCAGATTTCGATCTTGACGTGGATTCTCCGTATCCTATGCCTGAAAAGGAGAGCATGAATAGGCCTCCGGAGCTGGTTCCGATTGAAAAGAAACCTATCAGGGCATCTCATTATGGTCGCAACATCGAGAACATGATTGATCTGGTAGCTCAGCAGGAGGATGAGGAGAAGAGGACTGGGATGATTCGTGTCCTTGCAGGATATATGAAGCAGCAGTATCTGATTTGGAACAAGGATACAGTGTCTGACGAAACCATTTTCCAGGATATCGAGAAACTGTCGGATTATAGAATCAAGGTGCCTGAAGGATTGCAGATAGGGAAGGTTCAGCAGGAGAATTCCAACAGACAGGCCAACGGCCAGGGCTGGCAGAAGAACCACAAACAGAAGGGTAATCAGAAAAATAGGAAACAGCACAAATAATATGGCTGCAGGTAATAGAAAGAAAGTTACAAAGAATGAGAAGCGTTGGAGCTTCTCATTCTTTACGGATATGGCCCCGGAGAAGAAGTCAAATATCTTGAAATATTCAGGCATGGCTGTCATGGTCTTTGCCTTGTTTACTCTTGTCTCTGTTGTGTCGTATCTTTTCACATGGAGCACTGATCAGAGTCTCATGAGTCATCCTGAGATGATGGATAAAGGAGTAGAGGTTGCCAACTGGGCTGGTAAGGCCGGATACAGATGGGCTTCGTTTCTTGTGAGCGACTGTTTCGGTCTCGGCTCTTTCGCTCTGATTTTTCTGTTGTGTGCTTGCGCATACAGGTTGTTCTGCTGGGACAGAAGCATAGGTCTGCTTCGTCTTACATTCCTTTCTGTCAGTGGAACCTTCCTTTCGTCACTTATTTTTGCATACTGTTCAATAGCAGTGAGCAATGATATAATGTTCGGTGGTGGGCTTGGAGGTGATGCCGGACATGCAGTGATCCTCTGGATGGATAATCTTATGGGCGCGTTTGTGTCTGCTCTGATTCTTGTTGCTTTGGTAGTTGCATGGCTCTTGGCTGCAAGTGGAAGATTTGCAGCATGGTTTGCAGAACTTGGTAAAAGAAAGGAAAAACCTGTGGTTGAGACCGTTGCTCCTGTACAGGAAGATGAGGTTCCTGAGGATGATGAATCTGAGGAGGTCGATGAGCCGGAGCTTGTTGATGAGCCGGAGCTTGTTGATGACACTGATCCGGTATCAGAAAATGAAGATGATGACCCGGTTACAGAGGATGAGGATCCAGGTGAAGATGTTGGTCATGATATAGACGACGATACAGTTCTCCCGGAGCTTGAAGTGATTGAGGGTGAGCATTTCGCAGAGGAGATAACAGAGGAACTTCCTCGTATCGATAATAGGGAGGAATTGGAGAAATTTGAATTTCCGTCCCTTGACCTTTTGAAGGACTATGCAGATGGACAGCACAAGGTAAGTCAGCAGGAACTTGCCATCAACAATGCACGAATTACATCTACTCTTCAGAATTATAAGATCGAGGTTGAGAAGGTTACTGCAGTTGTCGGACCTACTGTAACCCTTTATAAGGTCGTGCCTGCTCCTGGTGTGCGCGTGGCTGCGATTGAGAGTTTGCATCGTGAGATTGCAATGTCATTGGGTGCTTCCGGAGTGCGCGTAGTTACCTTGCCTGACAGCGTGGGTATCGAGGTGCCTAACAGCATACCTTCGATTGTGCCTTTGAAGTCGATGTTGAATGACGAGTCGTTCCGTTCGAGCAAGGCTGAACTTCCGATAGCAATCGGATATACAATCACTCAGGAGGTCAAGACATTCGACCTGACTGATGCACCGCATCTTCTTGTGGCCGGTGCCACTAAGCAGGGTAAGTCGGTGGGATTGAATGTAATCATTTCATCTTTGCTGTATGCAAAGCATCCGTCTGAGCTCAAGTTTGTGTTCATCGACCCTAAGATGGTTGAGTTTACGTCATATAACTCACTCCTCAAGCACTATCTGGCAGTTCTGCCAAATGCTGTGAGCGAGGAGGATGAACGCAAGAATGCCATTGTCAAGAATCCTAAGCAGGCTGAGCAGATTCTCAACTCCCTCTGTATCGAGATGGATGAGAGATATAACCTTCTTGCATCAGCCGGAGTGAATGACTTCAAACTCTATAACGAGAAATATAAGGACAGGTATCTCTTGCCTACCGAAGGACATAAGTATCTGCCATACCTTGTTGTAGTGATTGACGAGTACGCCGACCTGATTATGGCTGGTGGTGCAGGTCAGGAAGCTAAGAAGGCTGCAAAGAATATCGAGGCTTCAATCGTCCGTCTGGCACAGAAGGGTAGAGCCGCAGGTATTCATGTAATCATTGCGACTCAGCGTCCATCCGTGAATGTGATCACAGGTCTGATCAAGGCAAACTTCCCGACTCGAATTGCCTTCCGTGTACTTTCAGGAACGGATTCAAGAACGATTCTTGATTCGACAGGAGCTGAGAATCTTATTGGTAAGGGAGATATGCTCTACTATGCCGGCGTCAAGATGGAACGAATACAGTGCGCATTGGTGAGCATGTCAGAAATCAATAAGATCACCAAGTTTATCGGTGACCAGACTGGTTGGAAGAAGAGCTACAACACTCCTTATTATCTTCCTGTTCCAGAGGCTCAGGACGGTGAGGCTGGAGGTGGCTCAATTGATATGCAGAACATCGACCCTATGTTCGAAGATGCTGCCCGTATGGTGGTGAACACGCAGAAAGGATCCACTTCAGATCTCCAGCGCCGACTTGGTATGGGATATGCAAGAGCAGGTAGAGTGATGGATCAGCTTGAGGCGGCCGGAATTGTCGGTCCTCAGGAAGGATCTAAGCCGCGACAGGTTCTTATCAGTAATATTCTTGAGCTTGATGAAGTGCTTTCTGCCTTTGTCAAGGACTAACAGTTTGATATGACAATTTTCTCAATATGTATGACGATTCTGATGGCTGTATTACAAGTGCAGCCATCTGCGTTTGATGTTTTCCGCAATAAGGCATCTGAGGAATGTGTAAGTATCGAGTATGAATTTTCAACCACTATGTCTGGTCATAAAGTAACTGGTGAAGGCCAGGTGGAGGTTCAGGGGAATTCATACCACATGCAGGGAAATGGCATGGAGATATATTGTGATGGATCAATCACATGGCTTATTGACGAGGCTGCAGAGGAGGTGGTCATTGAGTCTGCCGACTCTAACGATGCCGGTTTCCTCGCAAATCCTATCTTGCTTCTTATGAATCTTGAAGAATCCGGTGTTTCGTACAAGGTTGACGGCGACAATATTATTCTCGATATGCCGGATGGAACGAAACTGAATATTATGATAAGGTCCATGGAAGGTATTCCAACAAAAAAGCCGGAAGCCTTTCGACCTCCGACTGAATTTCCTAAGAAATGGATAGTTACTGATCTTCGTTAGTTTCCGTATATATCCTTTCTTGACTTCAAAGACGAACCTTTGAATACATCCGGATCTGATATCCAGGCCTCCACGATTCTTTTCTTTCCCTTGATCACGTTGTTCTCCATGAACTTGATCTGAAGGTCAAGTGTGGTGTCCATTGAACTGGCTATTTCGTGTCCGTAGTCAGTGAAATGGTACATGTTGTAGTTCAGATCATATTTCTTGAATCTCTCTACAAGCTTTCCGCCACCGAAGAATCCTAAGTTAAGTACTGCAATCTGGGTATATGGTACTATCTCGTCTGCAGTTCCATGCAGCATCATGACCGGGCATGGGTCTGTCTTGAAATCCACCTTTCCTTCTCTTGAGAAGATTGCTCCTGCAAATGACATCACGCCTGCATAGTTGAAGCCCTCCGGAAGAACTTTAGCCCACTGGGTCTGATTTGCAATTTCGTATTCTGCCTGGATCACTGATATAGCACCGGCTGAAGAACCGCTGATAACCATGTTGTGCGGGTTGATCTTCAGTTCACTTGCATTGTCAATGATGAAGTTTGTAGCACTGAAAAGGTCTTCTACAGCCATGTGTATAGCCTTGTCCAGCAGGTTTGCTTGTGCAACTCCCACCTTGTTCGATCCCTTGAGGCCAAGGCGATAGTCAATAGAGATTACTCCATAACCATTATCAGTCAGTTGCCTGAACCATTTGTTGTAGGACTCATTGTCTCTCTCTCCTGTGATGAAGCCGCCGCCGAACATGAATATCACTGTTGGTTTCTCCTTGCCGTCAATATGGGTTTCGCTTCCTTTTGCAGGATAATATATATCCATGAAGAGATCGCAGGTGTCTCTCCGGGCATATAGGTATGTGCCGGCAGGTGAAAGGAAATCCTGCGCAGAGGCACTGATGCCCATGCTGATGATCGCAAGTGCTGCAATAAATATTTTTCTTGTCATATTACTCCTTTTTTTCTTCTGTAATTAAATTTTCTGATGGTATAAGTCTGCTGATTGCCTTGTAATGCCTGAAGAATCTATATGCAACGACTCTCACGACAGTATAGCTCGGGATTGCCACAATCATACCGAGAGGACCTGCCAAGGTACCTGCAATAAGCAGGACGATAAAGATTTCAAGAGGCTTTGCCTTGATGCTGGTCGAGTAGATGACCGGCTGGTAAAGTACGTTGTCCACCAATTGGGTGAAACTGAATATCGCTATCAGAATGATGGTGAATGCCATGAAACTTACATCCAGTCCTAATGGCACTACGCTGCTGTATTTCAAGATGATGCCAAGCACGGTGCCGATAACTCCGCCAAGGAGAGGGCCTACATAAGGAATGATGTTCAGGATTCCTGTCATGAACGCGATTCCAAGCGCTGCATTTATTCCCAGACGTGCGATCAGCCAGAGTCCAAGGAAATTGATAAGTGCCACACCTGTCACCTCAAGCATTACACCTATGAAGTAGCGCGAAAGCAGATATCCGATGTCGGAAATCGCAGCTGCTGCATTCTTTTCGTGCTTGTCCGGAACCAGAGCGGTCACAATGTTGGTGAATGTGTTGTCGTCCTTTATGAAGAAGAAACTGATGAACATTATGGAGAACAGTCCTACTCCCAGGCTTGACAGGAATGATGTTGCCGAGCCGATGATTCCTGAAAGGTTGGAAACGTCGAAAAGTTTCTTGAATTCACTCAGCATTGCAGTCTCTATCCTGTAGTCGGGACCAAGGTTGGGGAAGGTAGCCCTGAGGAATTCGTTGAGGTTGGAAAGAGGTACGGAAATATGGCGTGCCGCACTTTCTATACTGCTGATTGATACGCCTTTGAC
>JAZKYT010000050.1:0-13341 GCA_045612265.1 Candidatus Cryptobacteroides sp. | reverse complement strand
GCTTATTCCAAATGAAGTAGATGAATGGACTGGATACCGTTACTACAGCATCGGTCAGATGCAGAAGCTTAATTCAATCCGACATCTGCAGCAGCTTGGATTTACACTTGAAGAGATCCGGGATCTGTATGACGAAGAATCCCATACTCCAAGTGTTGAACAACTGACTGAGAAGATTGAGGAAACAGAAAGGCAGCTTCAGCGACTGATGACCAGACGCAATCAACTGCTCGAATGGATTGACTCTCAAAAGAAAATCAAGGAAATGAAAAAGTTCACTATTGAATCATTGCCAGAAGTGATTGTTGCTTCCCATCGTGAAGTCATTTCAGACTACTCAGCATTGGGTATGTTATGCTACACTGTAATCGGACCCGAGATGCAGAGACTCGGCTGCAAATGTCCGCCTCCCGGCTATTGCTTTACAATCGAGCATAATAAGGAGTACACCCCTACTGACATCGACATAGAATACTGTGAGCAAGTTGAAGAAATAGGTACAGACAGCAGCATAGTACAGTTCAAGAGACTGCCTGCTGTTCCTAAGGTGCTCTGCATGAAACATTACGGCCCATACGACCGTTTCTACGAATCATTTACAGAAGCATTCGCCTATATGGAAGAGCAAGGTTACAAGGTTGCAGGACATCCTCGCTACTGCTACATCGACGGCATCTGGAATCAGGAAAACCCTGAGAAATGGCTCTCGATCATTCAGATTCCTATTGAGTAGAGAGTAAAAAATGCGTGCCTCCTGGCCGCTCTTACAATATAACTCCAGTCTTTGCACTAGCTTTTGCAGTGGCTCCTACTATATAACTATATTGTTGGTAACGTTGTGCTGGAGAGGGATAAAAGTATTCACAGCAGCTATTGCTATTCCAATCAAAATCGCCTAATTTTACAAAATGTCATATAACACATGAAATTTTAATTTATAAGAAAAGAATATATGAAAAAACTAATGTTGACATTTTCAACCATGGCTCTTCTGGCTGCGTGTAATGTGAAGCAGGCAGAAGAAGTGCCTGCGATCAATCGTGCTAACTTTGATGAGAGCGTGGCCCTCAATGATGACTTTTACCAATACGCTACCGGTGGTTGGCAGGCTGCTAATCCGCTGAAGCCGGAGTTTGCGCGCTACGGTACCTTTGACCAGCTTCGCGAAACCAATGAGGTCCGTCTGAACGACCTTTTTGCAGATATCGCTAAATCTAAGAATAAGCCGGGTACCGTGGACCAGAAGATTGCCGACCTTTATAATATGGGTATGGATTCTTTGCGTCTCAACACAGAAGGCGTGGCGCCTTTGAAGGCGGATCTTGACAGGCTTATGTCCGTGGATAACCGTCAGCATCTTGTTTATGCTCTGGCAATCATCCACACATGCTCAAGCAATCCTATGTTCAGCACAGGCGTGAGCGCGGATCTTCTTAACAGTACTATGAATGTGCTCTACCTCGATCAGTCTGGACTTGGAATGGGCAACCGCGACTATTATCTTGACGCCCAGAATCAGGCGCTTCGCGATGGCTATGTACAGTGGCTGACAAAGGCCTTCTCTCTTGTAGGCTGGGAAGATGCAGCCGCAGCGGCAGAGAAGGTTCTTGCATTTGAGACCAAGATGGCAAAGTCATTCCGCAGCAATGTTCAGCTTCGTGATGTGACAGCTAACTATACTGCAATGACAAAGGCAGAACTTCTTGCCAAGTATCCTGATTTCAATTGGAATGTATATTTCAGCCAGATGGGAATCGGCGAGTTCGACAAGGTGGTAGTAGGTCAGCCTGAGGTAATTGAAGCTGTTATCCGACTGTTCAATGGCGAGGATATCGAAACAGTGAAGACATATCTGGCTGCAAGCGTGATCGCAAGTGCAGCTGGTTACGTGGGCGATGAGCTCTATGCTGCGCATTTCGATTTCTTCGGCCGTCAGATGTCCGGACAGCAGGAGATGCGTCCGCGTTGGAAGCGTGCGATGGCTGTGCCTAACAGATTGCTCTCGGATGCCATCGGCCAGGTATATGTCAAGAAATATTTCCCAGAAAGCGACAAGGTGCGTATGACCCAGATGGTAAAGAACCTGCAGGTTGCGCTCGGTCAGCATATCGATGCCCTTGAATGGATGTCGGACGAGACCAAGGCAAAGGCTCATGACAAACTCGCTTCATTCACAGTGAAGATCGGCTATCCGGACAAGTGGAAGGACTATTCGACCCTTGCCATCGACCCTAAGGCTTCATATTGGGAGAACATCAAGCGTGCAAGCGCATGGTATACAGCAGATAATCTTGCAGACTTGGGCAAAGAGGTTGACCGCGAAAGATGGTTCATGTCACCTCAGACAGTCAATGCATATTACAACCCTACAACTAACGAGATCTGCTTCCCTGCAGCGATCCTCCAGCCACCATTCTATAATTCTTCGGCTGATGACGCCGTGAACTATGGTGCTATCGGAGTTGTTATCGGTCATGAGATGACTCATGGATTCGACGACCAGGGTCGTGAGTTCGACAAGGACGGCAACATGGCCAACTGGTGGACAGAGGCTGATGCTGCAGCATTCAAGGCGCGCACAGACATCTTGGTGGATCAGTTCAACCAGATCGTGATCCTGCCTGCCAAGGACGGTCAGCCCGCTCTTATGGCAGACGGTGCTCTTTCTCTTGGAGAGAACATCGCAGACCAGGGTGGTCTTAGAGTAGCTTACACTGCCCTCCAGAACACATTCGAGGCAAATGGCGAGCCTGAACCAATCGACGGTTTCACAGCTGCTCAGCGCTTCTATTTCTCATACGCAACAATCTGGGGACAGAACATACGCGACGAGGAGGCAGCACGCCTGACCAAGGTTGACGTTCACTCCCTCGGCAAGAACCGCGTAAACGCAACCCTCCGCAATGTCGCAACCTTCTACGAAGCCTTCGGCATCACAGACGGAGCAATGTTCCTTCCTGAAGAAGAGAGAGTTGTTATCTGGTAAGGGGCTTTAAATCAATCCATACAAGCACACCATATGGCTCTATTAGGGTCATATGGTGTGCTTTGTTATTATATATTGCTGTAGGATAGACAGTTATTTATCTAAATTAATCCAGGCTGATGCTTTCTATTCTAAGGCGGAGAGTACCGGATGGAACCTGAGCTTCGGCTATCTCGCCGACCTTCTTGCCCATCAGAGCTGCTCCGATCGGTGATTTCAGGGAAATCTTACCAGCTTCAAGATTCATCTCATGAGGGCTGACAATCTCAAACTTCATACGCGTATTTGTCGCGAGGTTAGTGAATTCTACGTGACTAAGAAGACAGACTCTGTCTTTAGGAAGTGCGTCCGGATCTATCACGCGGGAATTGTCCAGAACCTTCTGCAGGAAGCGGATACGGCTGATAGTCTTCGCCTGTTTACGCCTTGCTTCACGGTATCCGGCATTCTCGCTACGGTCACCTTGTGCGCTGGTCTCTGCCACATCCTCCCTTACCTGAGGATAGACCACGCTGATAAGGTTATCCAACTCGGCCACTAATTCGTCGTATCGTTGTTTTGATAGATATTCCATGACTCAAACATTTATAAGTAAAACTCCTACGAATTTAAATAAAACTACGCAATTGAGCAAACAGAGAATAATTTTGTCAATTCTGACAAATATTTTGAATATATAGACAAAGAGAGGTTGTTAATATTGATTAAATTTGCCACAGTATATAACTGTATTTAATAACCAATTCAATACTAAAACATGAAAAAATCAGCACTTATGATTTTAGCAGCTGCTGCAGTCGTTTCATGTGGTCCGAAAGGAACTCCTCAGTTGGGTCAGGACTCTATTGACGACGTAATCGCAGCAATGACAATCGAGGAGAAAGCACATCTCCTTATCGGAACAGGAATGTCAGGCAACACTGGCGATGACCCTGTAATCGGTATGACTCAGAACATCGTACCTGGAGCAGCAGGTACAACTTATCCTATCGAGCGCCTCGGCATCCCGGCAATCGTTCTTGCTGACGGCCCTGCAGGTCTCCGTATCAACCCTACACGCGAAGGCGACGACCAGACTTACTATTGTACACACTTCCCTATCGGTACTCTCCTTGCATCAACCTGGAACCAGGAGCTCGTTGAGTCTGTAGGTCAGTCAATCGGTAATGAGGTTCTTGAGTACGGTGCGGACGTGCTTCTTGCTCCAGCACTCAACATCCACAGAAACCCACTTTGCGGACGTAATTTCGAGTACTATTCCGAGGATCCTGTTGTCAGCGGTAAAATTGCTGCTGCATATATCAAGGGTGTACAGAGCAATGGCGTAGGTACATCAGTAAAGCATTTCGCAGTGAACAACCAGGAGACAAACCGTATGTCGAATGACGCACAGGTATCTCCACGTGCTATCCGCGAGATCTACCTCAAGGGATTTGAGATTGCAGTGAAGGACGCAGCCCCTTGGACAGTAATGTCATCATATAACTATCTCAACGGTACATATACATCAGAGAGCCCTGAACTCCTTACAACTATCCTTCGCGACGAGTGGGGCTTCAAGGGAATGGTAATGACTGACTGGTTCGGTGGCACAAACACAAAGGCTCAGATGATTGCCGGCAACGACATGCTCCAGCCAGGCCGTCCAAGCCAGTATACTGACCTCGTTGAACTTATGACTTCTGGCGAGATCGACATGAAGGTTATCGATCGCAACGTAAAGAGAATCCTCGAGCTCATCCTCCAGTCTCCTAAGTTCAAGGGATACGAGTATAGCAACAAGCCAGACCTCAAGGCTCACGCAGACGTGACAAGACAGTCGGCTACCGAGGGTATGGTTCTTCTCAAGAACGACGCTAACACTCTCCCACTCGCAGCCGAGGTAAAGAATGTAGCCGTATTCGGTAACACAACTTACAACTTCATTGCAGGTGGTACAGGTTCTGGTAACGTGAACCGCGCTTACACTGTTTCACTCCTCGACGGTCTCAAGAACGCAGGATACACTGTTGACGAGTCAGTCAAGAACACATACATGTCTCACATCGCAAAGGAGCAGGCAAGAATCGATGCAGCAATCGACCCTAACGACATTTTCGCAGTATTCTCACCTAAGCCGCTTCCAAATGAGTATCAGCCATCACAGAAGCAGCTTGCTGAAATGGTGAAGAAGAACGATGTTGCCCTCATCACAATCGGCCGCACTTCAGGCGAGTTCCTTGACAGATATGTAGCAGACTTCCACCTCTCAGAGGCTGAGAACAAGCTCATCAAGACTGTTTGCGACGCATTCCACGCAGCAGGTAAGAAGGTTGCAGTCGTTCTCAATATCGGCGGTGCAATCGAGACTGCTTCTTGGAAGGCAATGCCAGACGCTATCCTTTGCGCATGGCAGGCAGGTCAGGAAGGCGGTAACAGCGTTGCTGACGTTCTCAAGGGTAACGCTTCACCTTCAGGAAAGCTCACAATGACATTCCCTGTAAACTTCACAGACCACGGTTCATCAGCCAACTTCCCTATCGATGAGGTTGCAAACACCAACATCATCAACAACGTGAAGACTTCATTCGACAGAAAGAATGTTGACTACACAGTTTACGAGGAAGGCATTTATGTCGGCTACCGTTGGTTCGACAGCAACAACATAGAGGTTTCTTACCCATTCGGTTACGGACTTTCTTACACTACATTCGAGTACAGCAACCCTACAATCAAGGCTGGAAAGAAGAAGACAATCGTTTCTGTTGTAGTGAAGAACACTGGTTCTTATGCAGGTAAGGAAGTTGTTCAGCTCTACGTTTCAGCTCCTAAGGGCAACCTCGACAAGCCAGCTCAGGAACTCAAGGCATTTGCTAAGACTGCCGAGCTCCAGCCAGGCGATTCACAGATGATCACATTCGTCGTGAACAACGAGGATCTCGCTTCATTCGACGAGGCTCAGAGCGCATGGGTAGTGGATGCAGGTACATATAACTTCCACATCGGTGCATCTTCACGTGACATCAAGGCTACTCTTGCAGCTGATGTCAAGGGTTCAGTGAATAAGGCTCACGACGTACTCAACCTCCAGAAGTAATTAGAAGTTACATAACGAAAATAACCTCCGTGAGCACGGAGGTTATTTTCGTTTATTGACAGAAGTACATCTAGCCCTTATAAGCCCCATCCTTAGCCTCGAAGATCACAGACGGCTCGATTACTTCGATACTATGCCATACACCTGCAGGAACCTGTATACCATACTGTTCCTCAGACGGGCAAAGCAGATGACGTGATATCTCACGGAATTGCGGCTCTGCGTCATCTGACGGAACAAGCTCGTAGAACACCTCCCAGAGGCGGCCGCAAAGGCAGACAACTGTTTCATCAGTATCCTCATGACGATGAATCGGCACCTCAGTACCAGGGAAAAGAGCATTCAACATGCGCTGGGAAGTATCATCCGAAGTGGTGCGCAAATCAAAATTCTGACGCCTCCGCGGATTCTCGATAGCCCTCTTAAAAAGGTCATCAAGTAACTTATAATCAAAAATCAGTGTATCAGGATTCATAGCTCAGACTCATTAAAGATTATCAGATTACTAATGAAGACGCATATCAGGTTATTTTCCCAAGAGGAACTTGACAGGAATATCAAGTCTGGATCTCCAGTCAGACTCCGAGTGAGACTGACCCGGGAAGAATCTGTACATATAGTTATCCTCAGACCAGTCCCAGGTGGCGATGAATTCGTTTATTGCAGCCTGGGACTCAGCGTATGCTGAATCGATCATGCAGTCACCGCGGTCCATATAAAGACGATGTCCCTTATCTGCAGGAAGGTTCTGCTTCAGATATTCGATATACACTTCAGAAGCAGGCTTCTGGCTGATTTCCATCGCATAAGGATTCATCAGGGAACTATGCGTAGAAAGACATCCAGCACCGCCGAACACCTCCGGATACTGGCAGAATGCATAAGAAGAGATAAGTCCTCCGCAGCTGCTGCCCATCACGAAAGTATGAGCCGCATCACCCCAGGTGGAATACTTGCTGTCGACCCAAGGCTTGACCTCTTCAACGAGGAACTTGAGATATTCATCACCAAGAGGTACAAATCCCTCAGGAAGCACTCCAGCAGGGACATCCGGGCATATCACAGACGGATAATACTCATCATATCTCTTAGGAGAATTGTCCACACCGACCACGATGCAAGGTCTGATCTCGCCCTTGGCCATCAGATCGGTCAGAACCTCATCCACTCCCCACTCCTGCTGATTCCAGGTCAATGAGGCATCAAAAAGATTCTGTCCGTCGTGCATATATATGACATCATATTTCACCTTCGGATCATAGTCCTCAGGTGTCCACACACGAACTGTACGGTTCTCGACAAACTTGGACTGGAAACCTTCGAAGATTTCAAGATTTCCCACAACATATTCATCGCCGCCCCTGCATGCGGTCAAACCGGCAAGAGCAGTAATGATAATAAACAATCTCTTCATATTAATTCAGTGTTATTTGGTTATTAGCATACATTTCTCACAAATGTAATATATTTCACAGAAATACTATCTTTGCAGATAAGAATTAGAATATATGGAAACACTGAAAAACATCTTTGCTGGAGACAATCTGGTAGTGCTTGAAAAAATTGCAATCGTAGCTGGAGTCGTGCTCGGCGCAATCATCATCGAAAAGATATGCCGTAAATTCGTCATACCTGCCATCCGCAAGGTCGCTTCCAGGACAGAATCCATCATGGATGACCATCTGCTCAGCAACGAAGTCCTCAACAATATATGCAGTCTCATAACGCCGATTGTCATATATTCTGCAATCCAATATATCTTCCCACCGCAGCTTGACGCAATAATAATCCTGAAAAAGATCTGCTGGATCTATATCACAGCTGTGAGCATCAAGCTGATATGCTCTTTCATCGATGCACTTTATTCTATTTCCAGCGAGCACGAGAAGCTGAAGAATCAGACTCTTAAGGGCTTCTACCAGATGCTCAAGCTCGTTTGTGTGTGCATCGGAGCAATCATCATAATCAGTACAATAATTGACAAGAACCCAATAGCAATTCTCACAGGACTCGGTGCCGGCACTGCAATCCTGATGTTGGTCTTCCAAGACACAATCAAGGGTCTCGTGGCAGGTATTCAGCTGATGGCCAATGACATGCTTCGTCCTGGAGATTGGATCACAGTACCTAAATACGGCGCAGACGGAGATGTGATGGAAGTCACCCTCACAACCGTAAAGGTCAGAAACTGGGACAAGACAATCGTCACTGTTCCCCCTTATGCACTGGTCAACGATTCATTCCAGAACTGGCGAGGAATGTTCGACATTGGAGGACGTCGAGTGAAGCGTTCGATCAACATCGACATGCACACCGTGCGTTTCTGCACTGAAGAAGAAATGAAGAAGTTCCGTCAGGAGCCATGGATGGAAGGTTTCGAGGCTACTGGAGACAAAGAAGTGAACCTGCATATCTTCCGTCATTATATCGAGTACTATCTCCGCCATAACCCTAAGGTCAGCCAGGAACTCACCATGCTGGTCCGTCAGCTCCAACCAACTGCTCAGGGTATGCCGATTGAGCTTTACTTCTTCTCAGCAAGCACAGAATGGCTTAAGTACGAGAATCTTCAGGGAGAGGTATTTGACCACGTACTTGCAATGCTCCAGTACTTTGACCTTAAGGTATTCCAGAGCCCGACAGGACTTGATTTTCAGAATCTTAATTAAATCTATTTGACAGATACTTTAGGCAAGTCATCCCAGAGTGTAGTGTAATGGGGTGACTGCTTTTCGCTTGAAGACTTGATACGTCCGCTGCCCTGTGCAGCAAGTTTGACTGTACCGCGGCCGAAAGTTCCGTTTATGGCATCCAATGCAGAAGTGATCCTATGTTCACGTTCAGCAGCCTCGGAATCCTCGAAAAGCGAATGAACGACGTCTGACTCCTGCATGATATGGGTGGCAACGACTCCTGCCTTCTTATATCCATATCCTCTCTTATACAATTCATGAGCTGCGGCAACCGCAGATGACACAATCGTCCTTTGATCGTTGGTCGGCTGTTCGAAATGAACCAGGGAATTTCCATAGGTCTGTGGCTCATTGTCCTTGAAACGGTTGGTATATGCGAACACAGCCATCTCACAGGCCACAGAACGCTGCTGGCGGAGCTTTTCAGCCATCGAAGATGCAAAGTTGGCGATCTGTTCCGACAGTTCATCCATGTCGGTGATCTCCTTGGCAAAACTGCGCGAGACACAGATCGACTGCTTGGCCTCGAAACCATCTTCAAACTCAATGCAAGGCTCCCCTCTCAGTTCGCGCCATGTCCTCACACCAGGCAGTGCAAGCATCTTCCTGACGGCATTTTCAGGCAGCTGGGTATAATCCCAAGCCGTCTTGACACCCATCGAGTGCAGCTTTGCACATGACTTCCTGCCTATTCCCCAGACATCCTCGATCGGAAACTTCCTCAGCACCTTCTCTATATCCTGAGGACGATGCATATAGCAGCCACCTCTGAGTTTCGGATACTGCTTGCACAGCTTTGAAGCAATCTTGGCAAGAGTCTTCGTGGGAGCTATACCCACTGAAACCGGAATGGAAGTAAGCCTCCAGCACTCGCTGGAAATCTTCTTTGCATAAGCATCAAAATCAATGTTCTCCATGCCTCGGAGGTCCAGAAAGGCCTCATCAATGGAATATACCTCAACAGACGGAGCAAAGTCTTCCAGAACCCATCTGACCCTCTGGGACATATCTCCATAAAGAGCCATATTTCCGGAAAACACAGCCACATTGTTCTTCTCCACAATATGTCTGATCTTGAAGAAAGGTGCACCCATCTTTATGCCCAGAGCCTTTGCCTCGTTACTTCGCGCCACAGCACAGCCGTCATTGTTGGAGAGGACAATGACAGGCTTTCCCTGGAGGTCAGGGCGGAAAACCCTCTCGCAGGAAGCGAAGAAATTATTGCAGTCGGCAAGGGCGAACATATCTACATCTTCTTGATCACATATGTAACTACACCCCAGACCATGAAGTTATTATCCTGTGTCACCTCAATCGGCTGATACACAGTATTTTTCTCATTGGCTGGCATAAGACGGAGACGACCGTCACCGATCTCGATACGCTTGACAGTATATTCGCCGTCAATGAAGCATACGGCCTTGCAGTTATTGTATGGCTGCACTGCCCTGTCCACGATGATTATATCACCCTCATCCATATCGGCTTCGACCATCGAGGTGCCTCCCACGCGGAAGAAGAACGTCGAGGCGGGGTGACGCACCAAGAGGCGCACAAGGTCGAGCTTCTCGTGTGGCTCCTCATCGGCTGGCGAGGGGAATCCCGCCCTCACCTCACCGAGCATATCGGCCTCGAAGTGCTCCGTAGTATCTATTTTATATGGCTTCATTTCTATCTCCTTTTCTCCATCTCCTCCCTATAGATTCTCTCATAGAGACTCCTAAGCAGGGGCTTATCAGCAATAATCTTGCGCAACTCCTCGAGGCGCTGGGCGTTGTCCGACTCCTCAATCCACAGCCTTAAGTATCCACCATAGTCATACTTCTCGCGCATATGCTCCAAAAGGCGCTCATAGCCCTGCTCCTTATCGAGGTTGGGGTGGTGCGTAAGCGTGAACTGCACCGTGCGACGGATAATGGAGTGCGGCACGATAAGGCGGTCAGCCTCGGCTACGATACGGCCATATATGGTGCGTGGTGGTTGCTTCGACGAGGCGCGATGGTCCTCAACAGCATCGCCCATAGTGGCTATATCCTCGGCACTAAACCACTCCCTTAATTTACTATCTTCCAATAATATACGCTTCGACTCCGTGTGGTGCACATCGCGTCCTACGGCAAGGCCCGTATCGTGGTAGGCAGCAATGACATAGGCCATCTCGACATCTGCGCCAAGCCTCTGGGCGAGCTCCACGCTGCGGCTTACAACCACATCGGCATGGTCGCGCCTATGTGCAGCATCGAAGCCGTCGTAGCGCGTCAATATCTCGCTCTCGATATATGCTTTTATCTCCTCTCTAATCATAGCCACTACCCCATTACTACCTCAACTATTTTGTCGTGCTCGAGGTACTTACGTGCAAGGTCGCGTATCTCCTCGGCAGTGATATTGGCAATCCTCTCCACGCACTGCTCCGTAGCGCTATTGTCCGCGCCACACATGATGTTCTCGATTGTGACATCTGCAATGCCGAAGGGGCCATCGAGGATGCGTAGCACCTCGCCAATCATCACATTCTTGACCATCTGCAACTCCTCCTCATCAACTAACTCCTCGCGCAGGCGCTCTATCTCGGCATATATCTCGGCGAGGGCATCCTCCTTATGTTCGCGTGCCACCTGCGTAGCTATGGCGAGGTAACCCTCCTTCTCGAAGTTTATCATCGCAGCCGACACGCCGTATGTGTAACCATGCTGCTCGCGTAGGTTCTGCATAAGACGTGAGCCGAAGTAGCCACCCAATATTGCCGCTACAACCTGCATGCCAACAAAGTCGGGATGATTGCGCGTGAAGAGCAGGCGACCAACGCGTATTGATGCTTGCACCGCCTCATCGCGCTCAGCATGCAGTTTGAACTGGGTCTCGCACACAGGGAAGTTACATTCGGGACGTTCACCTCGGGGTAGTGCCGCCACAAGCGCCTCAATAGAGGCCATAACCTCGTTATCAATGCGGCCGCTACACACCACAAAACAGTTGTCAGCAGTATATAGTCGGCGGTAGTGTGCCACGATGTCGTCGCGCGTAATGTCGTCATATCGCTCTTCGGAAGCCGAGATGCCGTAGGGGTGGTTAGCACCAAAGAGCGCCCTTGCGAATAGCTCACGCGAGGCAACCTCCATCTTCTTTCGCTCAATCTTGAGGCTCTGCTTGCGCTTCTGACAATATACGGCGAGCTCTCGCTCGGGGAAGGTGGAGCGTAGGATAATCTCGTTTGCCACGCCTATGGTTGGCAAGAAGAACTTCGAGAGAGAGCAGAAAGATACGTAGGTATAGTCGCGGTCGATGTTTACGTCGTAGTACGAGCCGTAGAAGTCGAGCTCATCGGCAATCTGCTGTGCCGACATATTGGCACTACCCTCGCCCAACATATTGAGTGTCGAGGATGCCACAAAGGGCTTCGCCTGCACCGAGGTGCCAGCACGAAATACTAGGCTGAAGCGCACAACCTCAAAGTCGTCACTCGCAAGCGTATATATCCTCACGCCATTGGCTGCGGTGTGACACTTAGCATGGGGCATATCCACGCTGCGGGGCATTATAATATCGGGTTGCTGTATCATTTGGCACGGTAGATTAGGGTTGACGAATTATTCTCAGAGAAGCAGCGGCGTGCAAACGACATAAGCTCCTCACGGCTAAGCGAGCGGTATATATCGGCCTCGGTATTAAGCAGTTCGAGGTCGCCAATCATCGAGTAGAAGCCGAGGTTCATGGCCTTGTTCATGACGTTTATCTCGCCCATGAGCATGTTGGCCTCGAACTTATTTTTTACCTTCTCCATCTCGTAGTCCGAGACGTTGCCCTCCATGAGTTCGCGTAACTCACCCCATAGTGTCTCCTCTGCTACCTCCTCGGTAGTATCGGGCATCAGTCGGCCCTTGATTATGAAGAGTCCCGCATCGAGGCTACCCAAGATGTAGGCATTGACATGCGAGAAGAGGCCACGCTCCTTTACCAAGCGGTTGATAAGGCGTGACGACTCGCCACCCGCCAGCAAATCCGAGGCAAGGTCGCCCAGGAAGAAGTCGCGCGAGAGGCGGTCACCCATGTGGAAGGCTATTGTTATATCCGTTGCGGGGACATCGCGCTCAACAACCAAGCGACGAGGCTCGGTCTGCTCGGGTTCAACGGGTACTGGGGGCACATCTCCACCAATATCCTCTATATCAGCAAAATATTGTTCTGCCATGTCGAGCATATACTCCTCGTCGAGGACGGCAGAGATTGAGAGTATAGCACGCGAAGGTCGGTAATGTAGGTCGTAGAAGGCACGTACATCATCCAACGTAGCACGCTCGATATGCTCTGGCGAGATGCCTATTGCCGACCAGCGGTATGGGTGCACCTTGTAGCACAACTCGCGCAACAAGAGCTGTTCATCGCCGTATGGCTGATTGAGGTAGCGCTGCTTGAACTCCTCGATTACGACATGCTTCCCGGTCTGGTATGCCCCCTCCGAGATATTGAGGTTGCGCATACGGTCGCTCTCTAGCCATAGGGCCGTTGAGAGGTTCTCCTTCGGGAGTGTGATGTAGAAGTCGCTGTAGGCGTGGTTCGTGAAGGCGTTATTCTCACCCGAAGGC
>JAZKYT010000049.1:0-55890 GCA_045612265.1 Candidatus Cryptobacteroides sp. | reverse complement strand
TCACTTTCATCAGTTGCCAAACTTGACTACCACGATTCAAAGGACGGAATCTCTAACACATTCTCAATCGTGCCTAAGTCACTCGGCCCAACTGAGGAGGATAAGATCGACAACCTCATCACTATGATGGATGGTTACTTCACTAAGGGTGCGCACCATCTCAACGTGAACGTTCTTAACAGAGAGATGCTCGAGGATGCAATGGAGCACCCTGAGAAGTATCCACAGCTTACTATCCGTGTTTCAGGATACGCTGTTAACTTCATCAGACTCAGCCGCGAGCACCAGCTTGAGGTTATTTCAAGAACATTCCACGAATCAATCAGATAATGATCAAGGTTCACTCTTACGAATCTATGGGAACATACGACGGGCCAGGTTTGAGGCTCGTCGTATTTCTTCAAGGTTGCCCTTTCCGCTGTCTGTATTGTGCCAATCCAGACACAATATCATTCGACGGAGGCACCCCTACCGAAATTGAAGAAATCGTCAGAATGGCTGTAAGCCAGAAACCTTTCTTCGGAAGACGTGGCGGCGTGACATTCTCCGGAGGAGAGCCTACATCTCAGGCCAAGGAACTCCTGCCACTGGTAGACCGCCTGCATGAAGAAGGCATCAACGTCTGCATTGACACCAATGGAGGCGTATGGAACCCTGCCGTAGAAGAACTTTTCAAAAAGATCGATCTTGCACTGCTTGACATCAAGCAGATCAACCCTGCAAGACACGAAAGCCTCACAGGTCGCAGCAATTCCCAGACCCTGGCCACTGCAAAATGGCTTGAGGAGAACGGAAAGCCATTCTGGATGAGATATGTGCTCGTCCCTGGAATCAGCGACTTCGAAGAGGACATCAGGGCCCTCGGAGAGCACTTCAAGGATTACAAGATGATCCAGCGAGTGGAAATTCTCCCCTATCACACACTCGGAGCTCACAAATACGAGACCCTCGGACAGGAATACGCGCTCAAGGAGACCAAGCACAACACTCCTGAGCAGCTCGACAAAGCAGTCGCTCTTTTCAATGAATATTTCGACTGCGTGATGTTGAACTAATAAGAAGTTATGGACCTCGGTTCATAACTTTTTTTTATATTTGTCATAATTGACTAATAACCATTAAACTTATGCTGAGAAAAATCAGAATTATTCTCGCATCCATCTTCTTTATCGGGATCACACTGTTGTTCCTCGACTTCACAGGAGTTCTCCACACCTGGTTGGGATGGATGGCAAAGATTCAGCTGCTCCCCGCAGTTCTTGCTTTGAATCTTGCTGTTATTGCTGCTCTGGCAATTCTTACATTGCTCTTCGGAAGAGTGTACTGTTCTGTAATCTGCCCTATGGGTGTCATGCAGGATGTAATTTCATGGATTCATAAGAAATCCAACAAGAAGGCACGCTTCCGCTTCACTTATTCTCCGGCAAAGAACTGGCTCCGATACCTTGTTCTTGCGCTGTTTGTCATCGGGCTTGTTCTCGGAGCAAATTCAATTGTACTTCTGGTAGCACCATATAGCGCTTATGGAAGGATTGCAGCAAATATCTTCGCTCCATTGTATCAGTTAGGCAACAATGTCCTGGCATACTTTGCAGAAAGAGCAGACAGCTATGCATTCTATAAAGTGGACGTATGGATCAAGGCCGCTTCAAGCCTCGCAATCGCTGCAATAACATTTGTTGTTGTAGGCTTCCTCGCATGGAAACATGGCAGAACCTGGTGCAACACCATCTGTCCAGTGGGAACAGTATTGGGATTCCTGTCAAGATTCAGCTTCTTCGCCCCTGTGATCGACACAGAGAAATGTCGCAACTGCGGTCTCTGCAGCAAGCAGTGCAAGGCATCATGCATAGACATGGAGAATCATAAGATAGACTACAGCAGATGCGTGGTGTGTATGGACTGCATCGACACATGCAAGGATGGAGCAATCAAATATAAGAGACGCCCTATTTGCAAAAAAGAAGGCACTTGCACTGACGTGAACAAGGGACGCCGAGCATTCCTCACCACATCTGTCATTGCTGGAACTGCAGCGACACTCAAAGCCCAGGAAATGAAGGTGGACGGCGGACTCGCTGAAATCAGCCGTGCGCAGAAACCAGAGCGCAAGACTCCACTCGTCCCTGCTGGATCACTTAGCTTAAAGAACTTTTCCAATCATTGTATATCATGCCAGCTCTGTGTGACAGCGTGTCCAAACCAGGTACTCAGGCCATCAACTGCCCTGGAGACACTCATGCAGCCTGAAATGTCGTACGAACGCGGCTACTGCCGTCCGGAATGTACGAATTGTTCTCAGGTCTGCCCGGCAGGAGCAATCAGACCGATCGGCGTTGAGGAAAAATCTTCAATTCAGATCGGACACGCAGTTGTCAATCTTGAGGCTTGCGTGGTGAACAAGGACAATGTCAGCTGCGGAAACTGCGCACAGCACTGTCCGGCCGGAGCTATTACAATGGTAAAGAAAAACCCTGATGATGAAAACTCACTCAGAATCCCTGCCGTGAATGAAGAGATGTGTATCGGCTGCGGAGCATGTGAGAATCTTTGTCCGGCAAGACCATTCACAGCAATCCATGTAGAGGGTCACGAAGTTCATAGGGAATTATAAAAGGAAAGGTTATGACAGACAATATAAACAGAAGAGAATTCATAAAGACTGCCGGCATGGCTGGTCTTGCCATGAGTGGCCTTTCGGCACTTGCAGGATGTTCCGACACACCTGGCGAAGTGGCTGCAGGAGAGAACGCTCAGATGACCATGCGCACCAATCCAGGCAACGGAGACAAAGTGAGCATCCTCGGATATGGCTGCATGCGCTGGCCGATGATCAAGGATGAAGAAGGTAAGGACATTGTGGACCAGGAGGCTGTGAACAGTCTCGTGGACTATGCGATCGAGCATGGCGTGAACTACTTCGACACATCTCCTGTATATCTTCAGGGACAGAGCGAACAGGCAACAGGTATCGCCCTCAAGAGACATCCTCGAGAGAGTTACTTCCTTGCAACAAAGCTCTCTAACTTCAGCAACTACACCAGGGAAAACTCGATGCTGATGTATAAGAAATCCTTCGAGAACCTGCAGACAGACTATTTCGACTACTATCTGCTTCACTCCATCGGAGGAGGTGGACTGGAAGCCTTCAACCAGAGATATGTCGACAACGGAATGGTTGACTTCCTGATGGAGGAACGAAAGGCCGGACGTATCCGCAACCTGGGATTCTCATTCCATGGAGACAAGGACAGTTTCGATGCTTTCATGGAGCTGCATGAGAAATATCATTGGGACTTCGTGCAGATCCAGCTCAACTATGTGGACTGGAAGCATGCAGGTGGAAGAAACACAAATGCGGAATACCTGCAGGCAGAGCTTGACAAACGAGGTATCCCTTCAGTGATCATGGAACCTCTGCTCGGAGGACGTCTTGCAAAGGTACCTCAGCACATCGCAGACCGACTGAAGGAACGTGAACCTCAAAGAAGCGTCGCTTCATGGGCATTCCGATTTGCCGGAACTCACCCGGGAGTGCTGTGCGTACTCAGCGGAATGACATATATGGAACACCTCCAGGACAACCTGAGCAGCTACACCCCTCTTGTCCCACTCACAGAAAGTGACCTGAATTTCCTTGAAGAGACTGCCGTACTGATGCAGGAATACCCAACAATCCCATGCAACAACTGTCAGTACTGCATGCCTTGTCCTTATGGAATCGACATCCCGGCAATTCTCCTGCACTACAACAAATGCGTGAATGCAGGTGAGGTTTCAGGAAGCAAGGAGTCTGAAAACTACAGAAAAGCACGCAGGGCATATCTTGTAAGCTACGACAGGGCTGTACCGAAACTCCGTCAGGCAGCAAGATGTATAGGCTGCGGCCAATGCACGAGCCACTGTCCTCAAAGCATCGACATTCCTCGAGAGATCAGGAAAATCGACAGATATGTAGAGGAACTCAAACAGAATACACTATAAAATAACGCTCCGCCATCGATGATTCAATTCACCTTTGGCGGAGCGATATTATTTGAGATATTTATTAAAGGAAATAGACAGCTGATTCAACTGACTTGGTCATGATATCTGCAGCATCCTTGTCTTCCTGTGCAAGTGATGCCTTGACATACTTGGTAACCTCACCTTCAGATGCAACAGCACCCGCTGCGTCGAGGGTCACTGCTGTCATGACAAGAACTTCACCATCTGCCTCGAGAGAAACGCGATATGCACTTCCCCAGGCCTCACCATCGTTATATTCACCAGTAACGATTGTTCCGGCAACAGCGTAAGTTCCACTGTACTTTCTGAATCTTGAGACATTACCGACCTTCTGATAGATATCAAAGTTCTTTTCAGCTGTGAACTCGATATAAACGGCAGGATTGGCTGAAGCTTCGTAGCCAGTCATCTCTGTAAGCTGCCATTCACCAACGATTCCAACCTCCACATTTGGAGCTTTCTTGCATGAAACTGCCAATGCAAGAATGATGATTGATGCTAATATATTTAATATTCTTTTCATAGCTTTATCCTTTTACAACCATCCACCATTATCGCTGGCAACACCACGAGCCATCACTGAGATGGTGCGGGTGATCTCCATTCCACCGATCTGCTCAAGACCGCCGAGGTTCTCTCCACCTGCAATAGCCTTGACAACAAACTTACCTGAACCTGCCTGGGTCGGCTTGATGCTGAGCTTGCCGTACTTGATCTCCGGCTTTCCATCAAGTCCAAGAGACTTCATGGTCGCATCATCACACTCTACACTGAGATATGTAAGGTTGTTTGAAGACTCGCCGAAATATGATGTAAGCTCATATCTCTCTGCCTTCTCAGAAGCATCCTGAATTCTGACTGTAAGGCTTGGAGTGCCCTCAAGAGCCATGAGGAACTTCCATGCATCCACAGCACCTGTTCCCATCTTGCCTCTGTACAGTCCAAGGTCCGCAAAGTGCTCAACGCCAGTATATCCGCTGATCTTCATCACGTTATCCTTGAGTCTGCCGTCAAGGTCGTTCACTGAAGTAAGAAGGAGTGAAACAAACTCGTCACGGGTAAACTTCTTACCAAGCTTATATGCATAAGAAAGACCGAGAGCAGCAACACCGGAAACATGAGGACAAGCCTGAGATGTACCCTGCATATATGCATACAGTCTGTCGAACTGGCCTGAAGCATTCTCTTCACCGCTCACTGTGTCAATGAAGGTAGAAAGAACACGGCTCTTGTTCACAACGAAGTTGGTGTAGTTTCCGAGATAGAAGTCACCACCAGGAGCGGCGATATTACATCCGGGACCATAGTTGGTATATGAAACAGCTGGAAGATAGTCAGGACCGAGTGCAGTAACTGAAATCACATCTCTTACGGCAGCAGGATAGCTTGACATATTACGTGCATCATTTCCTGAAGCAGCAATTACGATATTACCATCAAGAATCTCGCTGTTGTTGTTCTCAGGATCCATGAAATATGCGATTGCATCATATTCAGCACCGAAAATCTTGCTGTATTCAAGATCCGAATCATACGCTGCGCCTTCACCCTCATATCCGAATGAACACTGTGCGATGGATGCACCATTGTCAGCAGCATATACAAAACCGATCGCTGAAGCATCCAAAGTCGAGGTACCGCCCTTGAAGATCTGGCATGACATCATTCTCACACCGTCACCGTTTCCTGTACCACCTGCTGTTCCGCAGACGCCGATACCGTTACCATTGGCAGCTGCAACGATTCCTGCAACGTGTGTACCGTGACCTGACTCACCTCTGTGATTCCAATCAATCTTACCGCTTCTTTCGATACAGTTCCAACCATAGACATCATCGGTGTAGCCGTTTCTGTCATTGTCAATACCGTCGCCAGGCACTTCAGCATCGTTCTTCCACATGTTAGGCTCAAGATCAGGGTGATTATACATGACTGGACCATCAAGAACAGCCACGACAACGCGTCTGTCACCTGCTGTAAGTGTCCATGCATCCTTCACCGCGATATCACCTCCAGCATAAGTGGAGTTTGCGATCTCACTGCTACCTGTGTTGATGTAGTGCCACTGATCCTTGAGATAAGGGTCATTGAATGAAGTGCTTGTGCTTGATGACATCTCCTGAAGCGTAGGCACATAGTGAGAGAACTTGAGGTCTGAAGCCGGAGCAACCACCTTGTTGTACTGGATCATCTCCACCTGTGAGAAAGTTGAGAGCTTCGCAGCAACTGTTGAATTGTCGGCACCGTCAAATTCAACTCTGAACCAACGATGAAGATTATGTCTTCTTGCCACATCCTCCTTTTCAGGACGGATTGTAAAGATTGGAGAGATGGATGTGAGCTTCACATTCTGAGAAAGTTCATCCACCAAAGTCTTTCCGCCTGCTGCAAAATCAGCGGCAGCCTCATCTGTCAAACGGAGGAGCAATGAGCCATCGATTGACGCAGAAGGAGTATTGATGACCTTTGTCATCAATACTCCATTCTCAACATTTCCGAGATTGTCTTCTGTCAGAACCTCAGCACAAGCTGCAAAGAACAGCACTGAAGCGAACAGGAAGGCAATTCTTCTTATCTGTCCAATATACATATCAGTATTTTATTTGAGTATAGTTCTCTGTACGAGCTTAACCTCTTCTGAAGCAGGGACCTCAATCTTTGTCAAAGACGAAGGAGTCACAACAAACTCTGCAGGCTGAGCACCGCGGGCAACTGCCAATGGCATGAAGTTATCCATGTAGTTGCGAGGTGTTGCGTCAGAAAGTGCGTCGATTGTCGACTTAACGTAACCGCTCTCAGTCTCGACATAGTTTGTACGCTGCTTCTTGAGTGCCAACGAGAGATCCACAGTAGCCTTCGATGCAGAGAGGCTTGAAAGCTCAGCAGAACCATTGGCAGCATACTTAGAATCAGGACTTACAAACATTGGATATGCGTGGCAGTCTTCTGAAACAAGGAATGCATCACCTGAATAGCTCTGGTCGAGGTAGTAGCAGAGCTGCATTGCAACATAAGAATATCCATATGAACCGGCATTGGTATTTGGATTACCGATGAACGCAATCACATCCTTCTCCTCAGTAACGAATCCACCAATCATCGCACCATTCTCGAGATTTGGCGAAAGTGAAGCACCGGTGAAGAAGAGGTAAGCATTTGTAGGATATGCCATTGTACCCTTCTTGTTCATCAACTCAAGATCACCATATTCATCAAGCTCATAATGGTCAGCCTTGAGTTCGTTAGGAGTCATCGGAGTCATGAGAGTATATACGAATCCGCCATAGAACTCGAAGTCGATTTCATTATCGAAACCATACTTCTTAGACGCATTTGCATGCATTCCCTTGAGAGTAAGGTAGTCTACAGTATAGTTCTCATCAACATACACATCATCCGCGTTATCGAAGAACTCAACCTCACCACGCTTAGATCTTGACCAACCTCTAGCGTTATAAGGATCGAGTGACCATACATCCCACTTCTTGAGGTAACCGTCATGATTCTCCGGCTGATACTTCTCAGGCATGTCGAACATGTCATACTCAGGATCGAAGATATTGAACTCACCCTCTGTAGAAGCGTTTACAGTGAAGAAATCACTGTGGTAGCCATTGTCAGCAAATACGACAAGAGTATATTCAACACCAGGGTTGAGACCTCTCAAGACACCAGAATATCCAACTGTATTGACAGAATCCAACTGGAATCTATCAAGCTGATATGAAGCGAGCTGCATGCTGTACTGGATTGTCTCCTTGAAGTTTTCATACTGCTCCTTCTTGTAAACTGCTACAGCAGCCTTCACGATCTCAGAACCATAGAGATAGAACTCCATTGAGTTCTCCGCAGTAAGTCCGAGTGGAGCGTGCTTGTCAGAAACGATGAGACCCATGTGGATATCCACCTCCTTAGGATCCTCTACAGTATCGTAACCGAACTTGATATAGTCATACTCCTGGTAGTTACCTGAAGCATCATAAGCACATGCGATCATTGTGTAGAAGTGACTCTCCTCGAAAGTGAAGTCATATACACCTGAAGTCTTCACAGACTTAGCAGTAGTACTTGCCTTTACCTCCTCGAGCTTTGATACCATCTCAACGTCGCTGAGGTGACCCTTGAACACTTCATACTTAACCTCTGCAACGTCTGCACCGAAGTTGAACTCGATAGGCATGACGCCGTCGACAGCAACAGAGTAGCTGAGGTTGAGAGTATAGTCATATGGCTGATAACCAGGAAGAACGATTCTGAGCTTACCCTCTGTGTTACCATAAGCCATACCGTTAGCAGCAGGTACATAAGCGTAAACACCGTTCTTAGGGAAGGTGATCACACCATTCTTTACTGTACCGTAAAGACCAGAGCTTCCACCAGCACCCATTACCTCGTCTACATCAGAACACAAGTAGATGTCACCATACTGACCTGTAGGGCAAGTGAATGCATACTGAAGATCGAAGTAAACTCTGTTATTCTGAACTGCATTGAGGTAGATAGGAGCACCCTTGCCATATTCAGCATAAGCCTTCACATTGTCAAGGTTTCCGTCAACCATATATGCAAGGAATGTGTCAGTGTAAACACTGTCGATCATATAATAGCCCTTAAGGTCGGCACGCTCATAGATGTCTACCTCCTTCTCGTGGTTCTTCTCTGTAAGTACAGCACCGATTGCAGAAGCATAGCCTGCAAAAACGTCGTCACGCCACAAACCCTTTCCGAGATAGTTCCAGCCTACGACTGTAACCGAGAAAGTGAGTTCGCTGCTTGAAAGCGAGTACTGTGAAACAAACTCAGGGTCAGTCACCTTGATTGTACAAGTGTACTTCTTTCCAAGCTCGTAATTGTTTGTGATGCGTACCTTGAAGTTAGCCTTCTCCTGGTCCTCGTCGAAATAGAGAGTCTCCTCCTCAAACTCGAAGATACCTTCCTCGCTTACTTCAAGCTCGTATGGAACATCAGCTTCGGTATCAATGACACTCTTATCCGAAGATCTCTGAACAGTGAAAGTCAGGGTCTTGGTATCTGTTGGAGAGAACACGACATCAGTTGTCTGATTCTGCGGGAAATAAACTCCCTGACAGAAGATCGAATCCTGCTCACCTGGATTCCAGACCTCCTCCTGACAAGCAGTGAAGCCTACCAAAAGGACAGCTGGGATGATATATTTCAAAAATCTTTTCATATTCTTTAAAATCTTTAAGCTTATTCTGCCCAGTTCACAAGAGTTGAAGTTGGATCAGGGTTATTCAGTGACTGGTTGATTGCAGTGTTCGACTGGAACTCTGATCTTGTGATCACAATGTTCCACTGTGGTGAACGTCCCTCAGTGTTGAATCTTGCAACTGCAGGGAAGTTTGTTCCGTTGTAACCACGAGTGATACCCTGGTTCAGACGCTTGTAGTCAAACATGAGGATACCCTCACCCCAGAACTCGATTCTCTTCTGGAGCATCATCTCCTTGATGAAGAGTTCCTTGCTGTTGATATAGTCGCATCCGTTGTATGAACGGTATCTGTAGGTCTGCATGAACTCGTTGAGAAGCTTCTTAGCCTCCTCAACACCATTTGGTGAAGAGTTGAGAACTGCCTCGATCTCAATGAAGTACATCTCCTCAACACGCATGAGAAGGTGGTCAGCACAGTTTCCTTCAGTGTACTCAACGCACTGGCCTGAAGCAGGACGGAACTTGAGGTTCACATAAGGAGTTGTGAAAGCCATGAGGTACTCATAAGCGTTTGTGATTCCATAAGCCTCGTAACCTGCGACTCTGTCGTCTGTACCAGCGAACTGATAGCCGTGGTTAGGCTTGTAAGTCTCTGATGAAGGATGCCATGTGTACTCTGGGTCAAGCCAAGACTTCTTTCTGAAGTCGTTAGGATCGATAAGGTCATAGAGAGCCTTGTTGATACTTGGGAGTGAAAGGATTGAATATCCCCAGATTGCCTCAGGAGCAAGGTGTGCAATGTTTGTGATGATGTTTGAAGCATTCTCAACAGAAAGTGAGAGACCCCACATCCAAGCATTGTTCGCAGAACCGTCGTTGAAGCCGCTCTTTGTGTCATGCCACTGCTCTGCAGTAAGAGGTGTCTTGCCGCTTGTTGTGATTGCCTTGCGGGCATATTCAGCAGCCTTCTGGTATGCCGCAGTATTAACCTTGTCATCAGCTGCACCAAGCTCAAGATAAGCACGTGCGTACAGACCGTAAACAGCACCTACTGTAGGCTGGTTGTACACTGTTCCTGCAGTTGCAAGATACTGCTCAGCCTTTGCAAGGTCAGAGAAGATGAACTCATAGAGGTCCTCTCTTGTTGCGCGAGGGTTGTTCTTAGCAATCTCCTCAGTTGTGTTCTCGTCAACGATTGGAACTGTGAGACCGAGAATATCCTCGCTTACAGGAGCATATTTATTCTGCTTAGGCTCATAGAGACGAGCGAGGTCGAGATAGAACATAGCTCTGTAAGCATAAGCCTGTCCTACAGCGTTCACAACTGTCTTGTCTGTGTCAGCAGTGATCTCGCCAGCCTTGATGATGATCTCATTAGCAAGCTTGATCCAAGCATAGTAGCAATCCCAGAAATATGCGCAGTAGATATAGTCTGCACCCATTGAAAGGTTCTGGGTGAAGCCTCCGAACCACCAGTATCCGAGCTCACCGCTCACTGTAAGGTCCTCGAGCATAGCCTCAGTCATAAGGTGGATGGCTGCAATACCATAGTCAGCGTGATAGCCGTACGATGATGCATAGCCGCCGGTTCCAGAAGCCATCATGGCTGAAGGAATACCGTTCACCATGTACTGAAGTGCATTAGGAGATGTTTCGATCTGTCCGGATGTCACGGTGCCACCCTTCGGAAAAGTCTCCTTGATACAACCTGTGGTAAACACTACCGCAGCAAGTATCGCAAATAATCTTATAAATGTATTTTTCATTTCCGTAATATCCTGAATGTTAGAATGTGATGTTAAGACCGCCGGAAACTGTCCTTACAGGAGAGTTCATAGCGTTGCTTGTAGCACCTGTGAAGCTCTGACGTGGGTCGAGACCTGCACGACGTGACCAATAGTAGATATTGTCACAAGCCACATAGAGTCTGAGTCTGCTGATATGCATCTTGTCTGTAACCTTCGGAGAGAAAGTATAACCGATCTGTGCATTCTGGAAGTTCAGGTAGCTTGCATCAACGAGGAATCTGTCAGACGAAGCTGCAGTGTACTGCTCGTTGTACTGGAACTTAGGAATATCTGTATTAGGATTCTCTGGTGTCCAAGACTTGAGGATATCCTTGTGGAAATTGGTACCTGAGTTTGAAGTTGATGGAGAGCCCATATAACCTGCATAACCTGAGTCATATGCGAGACCACCTACTGAGTAAGTGAATGCCACTGCAACATCAAATCCATGGAAGCTGAGTGAAGTACCGAAACCACCATAGAGATCTGGTACAGGATCACCACAGAGATACTGGGTTGCCTGTGCATACTGGTCAGTTGTCTCACGACCTACGACATTGCCTGACTCGTCAAGTACATCCTTGTACCAGAGTGGGTTACCGTTTGTCTGATCAACACCCGCATACTTATACATGTAGAATGTATTGAGTGGGAGACCCTCACCGATGAATGAAGTACCGTTTGCGTAACCCTCATAACCCTCAACAACTCTTGTCTTTCTCTCCGCAGGGAGCATTGTGATCTTGTTGGTGTAGTGAGTGAGGTTGAAGTACACATCCCAGTTGAAGTTCTGTCTCTGCATCACGTTCACGTTTGTTGAGAACTCAACACCCTGGTTTCTCATATCACCGATATTGTCATAATATCCGCTGTAACCGAGGGAAGCTGGTACTGTGAACCAGAAGAGCATGTCAGAAGTGTTACGGTAGAAATACTCGAGGCTACCTGAGACCTTACCTCTGAGGAAGTCGAAGTCCACACCGGCGTTGAAGTTGGTGTTGGTTTCCCAAGTGATCTCCTTGTTACCCTTCACACCGAAGCCGAGGGCTGGAGTACCGTCATTGTTAGAAAGGTATGATGTATCTGTATAAAGATAGTTTCCGATGTTATCGTTACCCTGTGAACCGATGGAAGCCTTGAGCTTCAACATATCAATCCATGGAGTACGAGGGAACCATGTCTCCTCGTTGATGATCCAACCACCACCGACTGACCAGAAGTTACCCCAACGGTGATCTGGGTGGAAACGTGAAGAAGCATCGCGACGATATGAAGCACTTGCGAAGATACGGTTCATATAGTCGTACTGAGCACGAACGAAGAAACCTTCATTGTTATATTCTGATCTTGAAGAAGATGCAGTCTTGCCATCCACTACAGCACCAGCAAGCTCGTCGTTGTCCATTGAGAACATCTGGCTCTTTGAAGCGCTGAGGGATGCTGAAGTTGTCTGGTAAGTCTCATGTCCGAGGAGTACACCCACATTGTGAACACCGAATGTGTGGCTCCAGTTGAGGAGCTCCTGGAGGTTAAGGCTGATACCTCTTGAATGTCCCTTGGCGATGAGACCACCCATTGTAGCATACTGGCCGTAGTACATGTTCATCACCTGTGAAGAACGTGTCTCCTGGAAACCGAGACCGGCATTGAATGTGAATGTGAAGTCCTTGAGGAACTTAACCTCAGCATAAGCAGATCCGTTGAAAGCGTTACCGTTAGAGTTGTTCTTATCAAGGATTGCAGCCTGAAGGGCATTTGAGTTTGCGAGATATGGACGCTGAGCACCGGCATTCTCACCTGTACCGTAGTCATACATCTCGAAACCATATCTGTCGATCATCTTGCGTCCCATTGCATCTCTGATGTAGAGAGGATAGATAGGAGCGATCTGATTTGCGATTGCGAAGATGTTACCTGTTGAAGAGCTTGAACCCTCATCAGAGTTACCGTTGTTGTAGTTGTAGTTTGTGAAAGAGAAGTTTCCACCAACCTTGAACCACTTCTTTGCCTGGTAGTCAGCACGGAGACGGGCTGTGTAACGATACATGTCAGATCCGTCAACGATACCCTTGTTGTTGAGGTAACCGAATGAAGTGAGGATCTGTGCATTACCTGTTGTACCGGAAACGCTGATGTTGTACTCCTGACGGAGTGAGTTGCGGTATGTCTCATCCATCCAGTTATCTGGAGTCAACCAGTATGTCTGTCCGTTGTAGTCAACCGCGCGACCGAGAACAGCATTTGGATTGAGCTTGCCGTTAAGACCGATGAAAGCCTCGCCATCTGGAACGTTATAAACCTGGTAACCAAGACCACCGTCTGTTGCAGGACCTGTAATGTTCTGGTTTGCAAGGATGTGTGCCTCGTAATCAGACATTCCACGGCTGTTAACGTAGTAGTTCTTGAGGGCAGAATAGTAAACCTCATAGTACTGTCCTGGCTCAGTGATGTAGTCGTAGCTCTTGAGAGCCTTTGTGTTGAGACCCCACTTGGCATCCACGTTTACAACTGCATCTGTGTGCTTGGCCTTCTTGGTTGTGATCATGATGACACCGTTGGCACCACGAGCACCATAAAGTGCATTTGACGCAGCATCCTTGAGGACTGTCATTGACTCGATGTCAGAAGGGTTGAGGTTGTTGAGGTCACCGCTGAATGGGATACCATCGACAATGTAGAGAGGTGCAGTACCTGCAGAGATTGAGCTGGCACCACGAATCATGATTGAAGGTGAGCTTCCGAGTGTACCTGAAGCTGTGGTCATCTGAACACCGGCTACAACTCCTTCAAGAGCGCGAGTCGCGTCAGATGCCTGAACCTTGGCGATGTCGTCTGACTTTACAACTGTTGCTGAACCTGTGAAAGACTCCTTTGTAGCAGTACCGAAGGCAACGACGATTGTCTCCTCAAGTACCTGAGAGTCTGGGTCGAGCACTACGTTAATGACAGCGTTTCCATTGATCGGAGCTTCTGCGTTAACGTATCCGATTGAAGAAAAGATGAGTACTCCATCAGCTGGAGCTGAAATTGAATAGAAACCATCCAAATCAGTACTTGCTCCAACCATTGTTCCCTTAACCTGAAGGGACGCAAATGGAATTCCCTCACCAGTAGAAGAATCCTTGACCTGACCAGTAACTGTCATATTCTGCGCCGAAGCGAGGGCAGAAACAGCCATAGCCAAGATCATGAATAAGAATTTGATCTTTTTCATCTGGTTTGTTTTATAGTTTAGTTATTTAATAATATTTGCTTCTAAACGGGCGGGCCCAATAGGCCACAATACATAAGTGCGCAAATATCGGAAAAAATCATGGGATTTAAAAATAATTATTCAGCGAACCAGTTAAAAAAAATACCGATTAAAAGACAAAAAAGAGTCAGCCGATAACGACTGACTCACAAATTGTTATGATGCTCAGATTAGAGTTCCCAAGCGAGTGCTGATGCGCCAAGGATAGCAGCATCTGACTCCTTAAGCTGAGAGAACACAATCTTCACCTTGTTCTGCCACAAAGAAAGAACGTTTGCATTCATAGCCTCCTCCATTGGAGCAAGGAGGAACTCCTTAGCTCTTGCGAGTCCACCGAAGAGGACGATTGCCTCAGGTGCACTGAATGCGATAAAGTCTGCGAATGAACGACCAAGAATCTTTCCTGTAAACTCGAAGATCTTAAGAGCAAGCTTGTCACCCTCCTTGGCAGCCTCATAAACATCCTTTGAAGCTATTGTATCAAGGTTTCTGAGGAGTGATGGCTCATCTGTAAGCTCAAGCCACTCGCGTGCAGTACGAGCTACACCAGTTGCAGAAGCATAAGCCTCGAGACATCCTGTCTTACCGCAGTTACATGCACGACCGTTGTTGCGTACAGCTGCTGTATGACCAAGCTCACCGGCAAAACCGTCGTGGCCATAAACAACCTCACCATTGATTACGATACCTGAACCAACACCTGTACCAAGAGTGATCATGATGAAGTTCTTCATACCGCGGGCAGCACCGTAAGTCATTTCACCTACTGCAGCAGCGTTGGCATCGTTAGTAAGAGCAACTGGGAGTCCGTTGAGAGCCTCTGAGAGAAGCTTTGCGAACTCGACCTTCTCACGAGCCCATGGAAGGTTCGGAGCGCTCTCGATCTCACCTGTATAATAGTTTCCATTTGGAGCACCGACGCCGACACCTCTGATCTTACCCTCAGCACCAGCTTCCTTGATGATCTTGTTTACAGCTTCAGCAAGCTCAGCGACATAAGGAGCTACATCTGAATATGTATCAGTACGGATAACAGTCTGAGCAAGAACAGTTCCTCTTGCATCAACAACGCCGAGTTTACTTGTCTGACCTCCGACGTCAATACCTACTACCAATTGTGAATCCATTATTGTATTGTTTTATAGATTATACTTGAATTATTTTGTCTTTGAGCCTGAAAGAGCAAACCAGAGGGTATATGCAAGAGCTGCAACGAGTACCCAGTAGCTCTGGATGTAACCAGCAGCATCAGCAACAGCACCCTGGAGAAGTGGAAGGATACCACCACCGCATACCATCACCATGAAGAGACCTGATGCGATTGAAGTATACTTGCCAAGACCCTCAACTGCGAGGTTGAATGTAGCACCCCACATAACTGAAGTACAAAGACCGCAAGCAACGAAGAGGAGAACTGATACAGGAACCTGTGCTCCGAGGAGAGCAACAGTAAGAGTCTCAGGAAGGAACATACCTACGAGGAGGAGGAAGATACCTGCTGAGCTCACAGCTGTCATCATTGCACGGCTTGAAACCTTACCACCGATAACACCGGCAACAAGACGGCCGCAAAGCATGAGGAACCAGTATGCACCAACGATTGAGCCAGCAACACCAGTAGCGATGTTAAGGCCGTTAACGTCTGTAAGATAGAGGTTTACGATGTTTGGAATACCAACCTCGATACCAACATAAAGGAAGATAGCGATTGCACCGAATACGAAGTGCTTGTATGAAAGCGCACCCTTGATGCTCTCGAGAGTACCCTCCTTCTTCTCTTCCTTAGCAGCTGCAGCAGCCTCAAGCTCTGGCTCCGGAATCTCAGAGAAGAAGATGATCACGAATGCAAGAGCGAAGATTGCCATTGCGATGAAGAGTGCAAGGTTAACGTCAGCAACCTGAGTCTTCTCAGTAACCTCACCGATAAGGAGACCTGCCAATACAGGAACGATTGTAGCAGCGAGTGAGTTGCATGAACCACCGATCTGGATGAGCTGGTTACCACGGTTTCCACCACCACCGAGAGTATTGAGGAGTGGATTCACAACTGTATTGAGCATACACATTGAGAAACCAGAAACGAATGCACCCAGGAGATAGATAGCGAAGCTACCGAAAATACCTGAAAGATAAGAGATACCAACACCTACGAAACCTACAGTTACTGCAGCGAGAGCTGTGAACTTGTAACCCTTACCCTTGAGAAGGAAACCTGCAGGAAGACCAAGGAATGCATAAGCAATGAAGTTTGCAGCATTACCGAGCTGTGACATGAGGTTTGTTGCTCCGAACTGAGCCTTAGCGATGATACCCATCGGGTTCTGAAGTCCTGTTACAAATGAAATCATAGCGAAAAGGAAGAAGCAGATTCCAATTGCAAAGACATTACCTTTTTTGTTGTTCATTTTGATTAGTTTTATAGTTAATAATTATAGAAATCTCAATTTTCCCTAAAACCGCGCCCAAGTTACGAAAAAAAATCAACACGCTCAGCCATTTTGGGCTAAAGTTGATGATTTTAGAACAAAATAGCAGGGTTCCCTCCCCAAGGAACCCTGCCGCATATAAAACGAACTTAACAAATAGACACGAAATAATTCCAATGTCTCCGACAAAGGTAATAATTTAAAATCAAATTCCAAGAATATGCTTACAAATTTAAACGGAGACCCGAGGGCCTCCGTCATATTTTAAAGAGAAGCGAGATTCATCTCGTTCACGATATTCTTACCTTCCGGCGTATAGGCAAACTCCATATGAGCCTTATATGCCTCCTCGATACGTCCGCGTACCACCTTCATCGAGCTGTTGAGGAAGTGATTCTGCTCTGTCCAAGGCTCAGGAAGCACACATACTGCTGCTGGAAGCCATCTGTCTGGGAACATTCCCTCGAGACGTCCGCCCTTTCTGTACATATTGACCTCATCCTGAAGGAGCTCGAGCATCTTCTCCTTGGCTTCCTTAGATGTCGGATCAAGACCAAGTTCCTTTACATAAGCCTTCAAGGCATCCTTGTTAGGAGTGATGAGGGCTATTGTATATGGATCCTGGCTGTTGTGAAGGATCGCGCCATCGATATATTTTGAACTCTCCACAAGGTTCTCCTCGATTCCTTCCGGTGAATATTTCTCACCGTCAGCAGCGATAAGGAGAGACTTGAAGCGGCCCACAACGTAAAGCATCTCCGCATCACGCATATAACCCATATCACCTGTGTGAAGCCAGCCGTCAACGATTGTATCAGCTGTAGACTTAGGGTTCTTCCAGTAACCGGCCATCACGTTCTCACCCTTGATGCAGATCTCACCCTTCACACCGAACGGCTGTTCAACACCGTCAGCATCAAGAATCTTGATTTCCATCGGGCTCACGACCTTACCTGACGAACCGAAGATATGCTTTGCTTCCGAGTTCGCAGAGATGATAGGTGTAGCCTCAGAAAGACCATAACCCTGGTACATAGGAATACCGATAGCGTTGTAGTATCTCTGAAGGTCGATATCCAGGAGGGCACCACCGCCAACGAAGAATTTCATATTTCCACCAAGACCCTGACGCACAGACTTGAAGATCAGCTTGTCAAAGAGTCCGAGGAGCGGCTTGCGGAAGATATCCACAAACTCAGTTCCTCTGTTATATCCTTCCTTATGGTATGCGATTGCGTTGTTGAGAGCGAAGTTGTAGAGTTTCTCGATAGTCTTTCCCTTCTTTGCAATGGCTGTCTCGATATTCTTCTTGAAGTTCTTTGCCAAAGTAGGTACAGAAAGCATCACATGAGGCTTGAGCTCCTGGATACTTGGAGAAATGTTTCTGAGAGCCTCCTTGCCGGTCTTGCCAGATGGCACTGTACCGATTGACGCACCGTATGACATCATTGTGTAAAAACCTGCCACATGTGCGAAGCAGTGGTCAAGAGGAAGGATGATGAGCATTCTGTCTGTCTCGTCAACTCCGATGACCGAATGAGCCTGCTCCACGTTGGCCGTGTAGTTTCTGTGAGTCAGGAGGATACCCTTAGGGTCTGCAGTCGTTCCTGAAGTATAGCTGATGTTTGCATAGTCATCAGGACCGATTGACTTATATCTCTGGATGAAAAGGTCCTCGTTCTTTGCAAGGAACTCATCTCCCATCGCGATGATCTCGTCGATATAAATCTCATTCTCGCGCTTGTCAGCTACCTCATCGAAGATGATCACCTTCTCAACGAGCGGACACTCAGGAAGAACGGCTCTTACCTTTGCAAGCTGGAACTTTGAAGTGATGATGTATTTTGAGTCAGAGTGCTTTACTCGGAACACAAGGTCATTGGTCTCACCCAACTTAATTGAAAGCGGAACATTCACAGCACCGGCATAAAGAACGCCGAGCTCGCCGATAACCCACATGTCGCGGCCTTCGCTGAGGTAGGACACCTTCTCACCTTTCTGGACACCGAGGGCCATAAGACCTGCAGCGATACGCTTTGCCTTGGCGAGAGTTTCCTTGTATGAAGTCGACTCCCATACATTTGTATCAAGATTCTTCTCCCAGAGGAAAGGGTTTTCAGAATACTTGGCCACATACTTCTCGACAAAGTCGATGATTGTCAGTCTTTCTGTCATAATTTCAAGTTTTGATTTTGGTATTTAGGTTTAGTTACGTTTTGTTCAGTCTATTCTTCGTCCTTGAACAGGCCATAGAGCTGGGCATCGATCTTGTCGATCACCTCCTGGAAATCCTCAGGACGGTTCTCGAACTTGATGCGGTCCACGTCAAGAACAAGGAGATTATGCTTATAATCCTTGATCCAGTTCTCATAACGCTCGTTAAGACCTGTGATATAGTCGATTCTGATGCTCTTCTCATACTCACGGCCACGCTTCTGGATCTGGCTCACGAGGTTAGGGATAGAGCTTTTGAGATAAATAAGAAGATCAGGCGGATTGACAAGGGACATCATGAGGTCGAAAAGATCCGAATAGTTTTCGAAATCCCTTGTGCTCATCAGACCCATTCCATGAAGGTTAGGGGCAAAGATTCGAGCATCCTCATAAATGGTGCGGTCCTGGATGATTGTCTCATCCAATCTTGAGATATCCACAACATCCTTGAATCTCTTGTTAAGGAAATATACCTGAAGATTGAAAGACCATCTCTCCATATCCTCATAGAAATCAGCGAGATATGGGTTATAATCAACAGACTCGAACTTAGGAGTCCAACCATAGTGTGCAGCGAGCATCTTTGTGAGAGTCGTCTTTCCGCTACCTATATTTCCAGCAATTGCTATATGCATATCAATGTCATTTTAGTTGTTTTCAATTAGCAAACATACTAATTCTTTTCGTATTTTTGTGTGTTTTTAATAATATTTTGAATGATACACATCGAACATTTCACATTCAACGCCTTCCAGGAGCGCTCGCTACTCCTTTGGGACAATGAGGGATTCTGTGCTTTTGTAGACCCGGGATTTTCAACCGCAGCCGAGAGGGATGAACTGACCGGCTTTGTCACCAGAAAGGGTCTGAAGCCGGTATGCATCATGCTTACCCATGCGCATCTTGACCACACCTACGGCGTGGCAGAGCTCGCAAATACATATAACGTACCAATCTATATGCACCCGAAGGAACAATACACCCTTGAGGTGACCAACGCATATCTCTGCAAGGCATTCGGGCTGCCTGAGGCTCAGACCTTCGAGGCTGTTGACCCAGGCGAGAGCATCACTGTCGGAGAACTGGTATTCGAAGTCATAGAGACCCCGGGACACTCAGTTGGAGGAGTATGTTTCCTTGAAAGAAAAGAGAAGGTGCTCATCAGCGGCGACACCCTTTTTGCAGGCGCAATCGGACGCACAGACCACCCAGGCGGTGATTACGACCTCCTGATGAAGAGTATTTTCGAGAAACTGATGGGACTCGACGGTGACATCACAGTGATTCCGGGTCATGGCCCGAACACATCAATCGCAGACGAGCGCATGACCAACCCATTCCTCATGCCGTTCAACGAACCTTACGAGGAGAAATAGATCAAAGTGTCTGACCGGCGATGAATTCGCGAAGGATCGAAGTCGGCGGGATTGCAGCAATTTCTGAAGGCGACAGGGCTACGATATAGTCTAAGAATTTGAGTAGTCTTGTCGCTTCTGTATATGCCGGCGACGACGGGGCGATGCGGCGCAGAAGCGGTTCAGCATAATATTTCAAGACAGGAAGCTCGAATATATGAGCTGAATTGAAGAGCGCATCAGCGTTCTCCTGATATGGGAATATGTTACGGTTCTCTCCCCTTCTGACACTCTGCCATCTCATGATTGTATCCTCCGGAACCACACCGCGGGTTCTGTTGTCACGGATCATTCTGCGGAGCATACGGTTGTCTGATGTGGAGATGTTGTTGTTCTCGTCAATGGAGAGTGAAGTAAGAGCAGAAGCATACACACGGAAGACCTTGGAATTGTCAACTCCAGGAATCATTGCAGGATTGAGGGCGTGGATGCCTTCCATGATGAGGATATCCTTTTCGTGAAGCTGCATCCTGTCGCCGTTGAAATATCTTCTGCCTTCCTTGAAGTCAAAGCGCGGTACCTCGACTTCCTTGCCTTCAAGAAGTTCGTTCAGCTGCTGTCCCAGGAACTTGAGATCCATCGCACCCAGAGCCTCAAAATCATATTCACCAGACTCGTCGCGCGGAGTCAGTTCCCTGTTCACAAAGTAGTTGTCGAGTTCGATGACCTTAGGATTCAGACCAAGAATACGGCACTGAAGCGCAAGCCTCTTGGATGTGGAGGTCTTTCCGCTGCTGGAAGGACCGGCAATGAAGACGATCTTCACACTGCCACGGCGGGCATATATCTGATCTGCTATTTCAGCATATTTCCTTTCATGAAGGGCCTCCGAGAGATTGATAAGGTCCACAATCCCGCCTGAAAGGACCTTTCGGTTGAGGCTTCCGACTCCGGTCACACCCATCAGTGCGCACCAGTCCGAATGTTCCTTGAGTGCGGTTGCAATCTTGGACTGCCTCTTCATTGGAAGCACCTTTCCAGGATTACCATCCATCGGGTATTGCAGGATGAAACCATCATTAAAGCCCGACAGGTCAAAAATTGTCAGGTAACCTGCGCTCGGAACAAGCGGTCCATAAAACTTATCCGCCTGACCATCAAGCCAATAAACGTTATAGCTGAATCTGCCGATGCTGGCAAGCAATCTGGCCTTCTCCCACTGCGAGTTTGCCTCGAACATGGAGAGGGCTTCTTCACGCGGAACCACAGTCTTGCCGAAAGGCAGGTCTGCCGAGATGATTTCCGCCATACGATGACGAATGGTCTCCAGGTCAGAGTCTGTCACGAAATACACCTGTGGACGGCCATCCTCCATGGCAATCTTTTCCCTCAACTCGCAATACAGGCCGCTCGGCAAAGAATAATCAATAGCCAGAATCTTGTCTGGAAAGAGTTCACGCACCACCTTCTGAAGCACAAAGCAAAGTGAACGGATATATGTGCGACGTCCATCAGGATGATCATAGCCGATGAAACGGACATCATGCGGATTGATGATCTTATAGTCAAGCGACTTCAGCTTGTTGTCCACCAAAGCAGCCAGAACCGGAAGTCCGGCTGCAGCCTCCTTGCACACATCGTCTGACAGTTCCTTGAGGGTAGTACCCATCGGCACATCGTAATGAGCTGCAGTGTTTGCGCAAAAGATTCTCATGTCCGTTTTCATAGCAATATCGTTTTTATAGTATTTCTTTCAGGAAAGGACCGGTGACTGAGTCAGGATTCTGGGCCAGCTGCTCGGGCGTGCCCTGAGCAACAATCATTCCGCCTTTACGTCCACCCTCGGGACCCATATCGAAGATATAGTCCACTGACTTGAGGATATCGAGGTTGTGTTCGATGATGATCACAGTGTTTCCCTGATCCACGAGCTGCTGGAGCACGCCAAGGAGAACCTTGATGTCATCGAAATGGAGACCGGTGGTCGGCTCATCCAATATATATAAGGTATTGCCCGTACCTTTTCTTGCAAGCTCTGTGGCAAGTTTCATTCGCTGGCTTTCACCGCCTGAAAGGGTGACTGCAGACTGTCCGAGACGGACATATCCCAGGCCGACATCCACCAGCGCCTTAAGTTTCTGGGCGATGGACGGGATGTTTTCAAAGAACTCATATGCCTCGCTTATCGGCATTTCGAGCACATCATTGATATTCTTTCCCTTGTATTTCACAGCAAGGGTGTCATCCTTGTATCTGCGGCCACGGCACTCGTTGCAGACCACGTTCACAGAAGGAAGGAAATTCATCTCGATCACCTTGATTCCTGCGCCCTTGCACTCCTCGCAACGGCCACCCGGCACGTTGAATGAGAATCGTCCAGCCTTGAAGCCACGCACCTTGGCATCCGGAGTGGCCTCGAAAAGGGTACGGATATCATTGAACACACCTGTGAAGGTCGCAGGATTACTTCGTGGAGTCCTTCCGATCGGGCTCTGATCAATCTCGATGAGCTTATCTATATTCTCCACTCCCACGATATCAGAGTATGGAAGCGGCTGAAGCTTGGCGTTGTAGAAACGGTTCTTGAGGATCGGCATCAGGGTCTCGTTGATGAGCGAGGACTTTCCGCTGCCGCTGACTCCGCTGACACCCACGAACATTCCGAGAGGGAAATCAACATCCACATTTTTTAGGTTATTTCCGCTTGCGCCGCGGATTCCAAGAGTCTGACCGGTTCCTGTTCGGCGCTGAGCAGGAACCTCGATAGTCTTCTTGCCAGTGAGGTAATCGACTGTCGGCGACTGTACCTTGTCGATTTCAGAGAGCGGGCCGCTGAAACACACATGACCACCGTCCGCGCCGGCACCAGGACCGACATCCACCAGCCAGTCTGCCGCCATCATGGTCTCCGCATCGTGCTCGACCACCATCACGGAATTGCCCTCATCACGCAGGGCCTTGAGGGATGCAATGAGCTTGCGGTTATCCCTCTGATGCAGACCGATGCTCGGTTCATCCAATATATAAAGGACATTCACCAGCTTCGAGCCGATCTGGGTAGCCAGTCGGATACGCTGGCTCTCACCGCCTGAGAGAGAAGCGGTTGCCCTGTCCAGCGAGAGGTATTCCAATCCCACATCAAGAAGGAAGCCCGTCCTATCCTTGAGTTCCTTGAGGATATCACGTGCGATGACGCTCTCGCGGGCACCGAACTTGCCGTCCAGGGTGTGCAGCCACTCGTTCAGCTGACTGATCTCCATCGCGGCAACCTCGGATATGGTCTTGCCGTCGATCTTGAAATATGTTGTCTCCTTGTTGAGTCTTGTTCCACAGCAGACCGGGCAGACGATCTTCTCATTGATGTCACCCACGATTCCGCCGTATGAAACCATCTCGGAAGAGCCGCCCTCTCCGACCCTGAAAAGCTCGTCAGAACCGAAGACCACAAGGTCAACGATCTCTTCCGGAAGATCTTCAATCGGATCGTACAGCGAGAAATTATATTTACGTGCAATGGAACGTATGACATCGAATTTCTTGGTCTCGCGGATCTTGCCCAATGGCACCACACCACCGTCAGCGATGGACAGTTTGCGGTCAGGAATCACTGTATCCATATTCACATCCACGATCATTCCCAGGCCCTTGCAATGCGGACAATATCCCTGCGGGGAGTTGAAGGAGAATGAATGAGGAGCCGGCTCAGCAAGAGAAAGTCCTGTATCAGGACACACGAGATGCTTGGAATAATGACTCATGGCACCTGTCTCCTGGTCCAGGATGGCAAGCGAACCCTTTCCATAGTTCAATGCGGACATCACTGAGTCCTTGATGCGCTTTGCATCCTTCTGCGAAGGCTTGAGGCGGTCGATGATAAGCTCGATGAAATGGGCCTTGTAGCGGTCCAGGGCAGTAAGTTCTGCCAGTTCGAAGATCTCTCCGTCCACGCGGACCTGAGTATATCCCCTCTTGCGCATCTGCTCAAGAAGTTCCTTGTAATGACCTTTACGGCCTCGGACCACAGGAGAAAGAAGATAGCATTTGCGGTCCTGATAGTTCTCCATGATAAGGGAGACAATCTGTTCGTCCGTATAGCGGATCATCGGCTTTCCGGTCTGCGGAGAATAGGCTACGGAAGCCTTTGCGTAGAGAAGACGAAGGAAGTCATATATCTCTGTGATGGTTCCCACCGTCGAACGGGGATTGTTTCCTGTGGTCTTCTGCTCGATGGCGATGATAGGACTGAGTCCGGTGATGGATTCCACCTCCGGTTTCTCAAGGATACCCATAAAATTCTTGGCATAGGTCGAAAGCGTATCCATATAACGCCTCTGACCTTCTGCATATATCGTATCGAATGCCAAAGAGGACTTTCCGCTTCCGCTCAATCCGGTTATGACCACAAACTCCCCACGCGGGATCGAAAGACTCGCTCCCTTGAGGTTATGCGCCCTTGCCCCTTTGATCTCTATATATCCTTTCTTCTTCTCCATAGCAGTTCAAACTTAATGAAAAGCTAACAAATTTAGGGAAATTTTGCGGGAAGTAGCATATATATGAGAATAAAAAAGGAGATGACCTTGACAGTCATCTCCTTTGATCCGTGAACTATTTTCTTTAGTTCTGTTTAATATCTGAACTTTCAAGAATATAAACATAGTCACCATTAGCAAGCTTCTTCACATTTGAGTTGCTAAGTGTAAGGTCTTTTGTCTGTTTAGAACCGTTATTGACAATGAAGTTCACTACGCTGACACCCTTAGTGATCTCAATATACTTGCACTCGCCATAACCCTCAACTGTTGCAGAATCTGTCATCTTGTCTCCTGGCCATGATGCAGAAGTATAACCTCCCCAAGCATAGAAATTGAGGGTTGACCAACCGACTTTATTCTGAACATAGAAACGATAGAAGTTTGAAGCATCTGGCTGGGTAGCCTGTGCTGGAGTCTTGCCATCTGTCATGAAGTATACCTTTGAAAGGTCACTCTTAACGTATACGTCGTATGTTCCAGCTGCACTCACCTTCATATTACCAGATCCTGCATCAACGAAATCATACTCAGTATCAGCTGCAGCAAGACCACCCTTGGCGATTCTCTGACCAGCATTCCAGTCACCGTTCTTGCGGAACTTGAAGTCATCAGTTGCAGAGATTGTCACACCCTTGGCAACGAGGTACTGACCCTCAGCTGCAAGTACTATCTCATCTGCCCATGAAGTAAATGAACCGATAAGAGCCCAGTAGTCAGCAATAACAGCTGGAGCCTCCGGAGCAGGGCTACCTGCTGTAACAGCCTGGAACTGTGAACCATCAGCAGTCATGTAGACATCGTATGCGACATTGCCGCCATCAAGAGTAATGTTGTTCTCGCCATTGAGCTTGTGCCACTCGCCTACAGCAAGAGGAGTAGTTGCGCCAACGCCCTTCCAGCCGAACTCAGCGTGCTGGAACTTGAAACCAGGCTCAGTACCATCCATCACTGTAACGTTCTTAGCAACATAGTACGCACCTTCCTCAACAAGGAAAACTGTTGTTGTGCTCCAAGTATTGTATCCTCCAGGAAGAGCCCAACCTGTAGTGCCCTCACCTGCATTGTCACCGCCTGTGTTATCGTCACCTGATGGAACGTCCTCAGGCATTGCAGCACCTGCAGGAACAACTACGAACTTAGCCTCGCCCTCAGCGATTGAGTTAAGATATACGTCATATGCGTCAGTCTCGGCAGCACCGTCAACGTAGATATTCAAGCCACCTTCATTCCAAACATACTCCCATGCGCTTGCAGCAACCTTACCGTTGTTACCGCAACCCTTCCAGTTGCCGTTGTCAAGGAACTTGAAGCCATTTGCAGACTCGTCACCTTCTTCCTTCTTCACGAAGTTAAGACCAGTAACGTTCTTAGCTACATAATAATCGCCCTCCTTCACCATTTCAGTTGGCTGCCATCCGTTGAATGTACCTGCAATCTGCCATGCTGGAGCCTCTGGTGCAGTGTACTCGATTGTTCCGAGGTCAAGAATTGTGCTGCGCTTAGCCTCAACCTTCTTTGTTGTAGTCTTGGCAACAACCTCAGCACCCTCGTTAACCTTGATGGAAACAGTCACACCCTCTGCAAATACCTGTGGAGCAATAGCAACATAGTATGTTTCTCCCTTATGGAAATACTTGTCATCATCGCCATGGTATGCATAGCACTCTACGGATGTCTCCTGAGCAACAACAGAAACTGTGTTATCAGCATTGAGAGTTACAACTGTAGCACCTGTGATTGCCTCGTTGGCATTACCACGGAAATAGAGGTGAGTCACATTGTCAGCATCCACCTGGAACTTCAAGAGTGCGTGAGCATTCTTGAAAGAGAACTCATTGTTCTCAGAATATGCAACAGCAAGAGCTGCATCTGCATGATATGTTCCAGCCTGAGCCTGCTGCCACTGCGAAATATTAGCATTCACTGTCTTCTGGGCAACATTTGCAGTCCACTCGCCCTTAGGATAAACTGCAAGAACAGGGCGATACTCTCCGAAGCCCTCGCTGTTAGTGAATTCAGCATTTGCGCCAGCATCTGCTGTTGTGAACTCCCAACCCTTAGTACCGTCAAGAACTGTAATGGCGTCACCAGCCACCCACTCTGACTGAAGTTTTGCCTCGTTAAGAACTGCCTTAGTATCCTGATCGAATGAAGCAGAATATACTACTGTCTCGCCTGCAGGGAGATTCTCCTGTGGAAGCTCCTTTGCACATGAAGCAGCTGCGAATACGGCAACCGCTGCAACCATAAATGAATAAATCTTTCTCATTTCTTCAATCCATTAAAGGTTATACATCAGTTACCACTCAAACGTATCTTCTTCGTAACTTTCGAAACTTGAACAAAGAACACCTTCAGCCTCGCAGCCTAAGAATTCAATCATTGGAGCTACATAGAGCTCTGACTTAAAATTTTTCTTTTCCATATTATTAGTTTTTACTGGTTTTTCAGATTATAATTTGTTTGCGAATTACCTAAGACACATGCTTCTGTCGCTTACGAGAAGGTAGAACTGACCCTCTGCCATACTTGGGCTATGGCTAGATCCATTCCACTCGGTACCATTGTCATATTGATACCATTTGCTCACACCACTTGGAAGGTTCACGCTGATGGTCTGCGTGCCTGTTCCGAAGTTTCCGAACAATGCGTAATGCTTGCCATCTGCAGATTTCGAATAGATGTGTCGTTCCTTCTGATTGCCACTTCCCACAGCCCAGTTGAAGTTCACATCACCGTCAAAGAAGCGAGGATTGTCCTTTCTGAACTTCAGGAGCATTGCATACGTATCGTACAAAGCCTTGCGCTCTGCAACCTTCAGATATTCAGGAGCCTTGTAAGGCTTCTTGTCCACACGGTCACCGTCATTGATAGAGATATCATATCCGATCTCACCGAACTGCCAGATCATTCTTGGACCTGGAGAAAGGAGGAAGAAGGCAGCATTGAGCTTTGCTCTCTCGATTCTTGTAGAGAATGGTATTGACGATCCATCATAAGACCACTGGCCATCATAATTGATTCTTTCCTCATCGTGACTTTCCATGAATGACACGAGGTTGTAGCCCTGTGCAGTGCCTGAGAGGTCAGCCTGTGACATATCCCTCTTCATGGACTTTCTATAGCTGTGGTTCATATTTCTCCACACCTTGATGCCCTCCTTGCTGAGTTCGTAGTTCTCGTCGTCCACGAAGTGCTCACAGATCATCACTGCATTAGCATCAACATGTCTGATGTGAGCTGCATATTCCTTGAGATAGTTCACACGCTCCTGGTTGTAGCCCTCGACATTGCTGCTTGTACCCATGAAGCCCTTTGTGAGGTCGAAGCGGAATCCATCCACCTTGTACTCCCTGATCAGATACTCAAGGTTTCTCTTCACGTGCTCACGGACCATAGGGTTGGCGTGATTCCACTGATGATATACGTTATATGGATGAGTTGCATACTCATTGAACCACGGATTGTTTGATGCTGTCCTGCCTTCGAGATTCCAGTACATCGCAGCATAAGGGTGAGCACCTGTCGCATGGTTATATACCACGTCAAGAATCACTGCCATACCACGCTTGTGACACTCATCGATGAACTTCTTGACTGTCGCACGGTTACCATAGGCCTTGTCCATCGCGAAATATGCATGATTACCGTAGCCCCAGCTGTTGTTACCATCGAACTCCTGGATAGGCATAAGCTCGATTGCATTCACACCAAGATTCTGGAGATAGTCGAGCCAGTTCTTGCCAGACTCCCACTCGCGGTCCATGATTGCGTTGAGGCAGCCCTCGCCATATGAGTTATCAGTAAAGTCACGTACGAGAAGCTCATAGATGATCAGGTCATCCTTGTCCTCGATCTGATAGTCAGCATATTTCCAGTTATATATATCCTTGTTGATCTTGAATGCTGAAACGAAACCATTGTCACGGCCGTAGTGAGTGTCGCCGTACTCAGCAGACAGGTTTGGATAAGCGTAGCTTGAAATCCACTGGTCATTGCTTCTGTCATACACGATCTCAGTGTATGGGTCGAATGTTGTCACCCAGACATCGCTGCCCTTGCCGAGCTGATACTGGAACTTGTACTGCTTGTCAGGGTTAAGATCTGTCAGAGTGATCCACCAGCAGCCAGCCTCATCGTCATAATTAAGCGGCTTCTTTGGCTTTGAAGAATCTCCCCACCAGTTCTCATCCCAAAGGAGGTTACAGAAATCGTAGCTCTTTCCCTGATTGTCTCTGTCATAGAGGACGAGGGTCACTGTGCTGTTGTCGATGTAGTTGATACCATGCTGAAGGCCTTCAGGCATTTCAGGAGCCTGGTGAAGATCATCCTGAACCTTAAGGAAATTGTCATCAGTCTGAGTCTTGGCGTCAGAAGACCTTGCAATGATACCGATCTTCCAGCATGGAGATTCCTCACCGATACCGAACCACTCACGTACCGAAGGTGCCACCTCAAGGCTCCAAAGGTTTGACTCTCCTGCCACCTTGGTGAACTTGTATTTTGCATTATTGTCTCCCCACTTCGATCCGTTGCTGTCAGCAGCACCATTCCTTATCCATACGTGCGCATAAAGATCGCCTGTATATCCAACGAACTCATCGCCTTCAGCAGGTCGATAATAGATGGTACAGGCCTCGTCAGCATTTGGAACAGCCGGCTCTGTGAAGAAACCTGTCTCGTTATTTGAGCGGATTGTACCAAGGTCATGAATGGTATTGCGCTTGAACTCCACTCTCTTTGTGGTGCTCTTGACAGCAAACTTATCATAATCGCCGCTATAGCTGAACTCCACAGTGAAACCTTTCTCGAACACGACAGGAGCAACGACCATGTAATATGTCTTACCCTTCTTGAAATCACCGCTGAGTGAAACATAGCTGTTGGAAGCGCCGTCGAACACCGGAGCTCCGTCGTTATAGTGAACTGTTCCGGTACCGGAGATTCCGAGATATCTGACACCTGAGAAGCTCTCCCATGAACCGGTTGCCTTTCCTTCGTTCTGATTGTTCCATGGATTCGTGATCACGAAATGATTGCCATCAGCAAGCTTGAGGTCCACAGTCTGATTCCACTTGTTGTCCCAGCTGTTTGTGGTAGTGCTACCATTCATTCTGCAGAAGATGATATTATCATATCCTGCCGGAACCACGCATGTGTACATGTTGGCCTGACCCTCAACACCTGTCATATCTTCCCAGTGGTCACCGCTGTTATTCCACATATACGCAGCGAATCTTGCACCGTCAGAAGTCCATGCCGGATCAATGGTAAGATATACATTACCCTCATTCACCCAAGAAGGAAGGCCATCACCCTCCACCTCTGTCATTTCACCCCACACGGTCACATTCTTGATGCCGTCCGAGCCCATAGTGAACTTGAGAAGCGAATGCGCGTTCTTGAACTTCAGGTCATCATCTGCCGAATATGCGATAGCCACCGCCGCATTCGGATCATACGAGCCCACAACCGCTGTCTGGTTTGACGGAATAGTCACGCCGGATACGGACATATTCTCGAAGTCCTTGCCATAGTTCGCACTTCCTGCAGGATAGATTGCAAATACATCGTCCTCCTTGAACTCACCGTTTGCACCATTGTAGGTAAAAGAGGTCTGTGCTGATGTGCCTGATGTGTTCGATCCGAACCAGTAGTTGCCATTTCTACCAACCACCTGGATCCACTCCTCTCCCTTCCACAGGGTTGTTCTTTCCTGGAGCACGGTCTTGGTTTCAGGTGCATCAGAGTAGGCTGTATAAGTCACGATACCATCCATCTGAACAGACTCGTGCATCATGTCTCTGACACACGAACTCATCAGGATCATTACCATGAGTATCGAGAAAATTCCTCTAAGCGTTTTCTTCATATAAAATCGGTTATTATAGTTCTATTTACAATCTCGCAAAAATAACAATAAATACCACAGCATCAAACCGGCAGAAGACAAATTGCCGTAACACGCTGACGAATGGTAAGGTTTTAGCGACCAATAGCATAAGACTTGCATTCAGGACGAAAAAAACGAACAGAAATGAAGACACTTATCGTATATTATCATCCTTATGATGAAAGTTACTGCAATGCCATTCTGAAGGCAGTGCAGGAGGGGCTCAAGAAAGGAGATCACCCCTACAAGACCATAGATCTGCTGCGAGATTCATTCGATCCCGTGATGTATGCAAAAGACCTGGAGGCGTTTGCTGTATATGGCAGGACAGGAGACATTACCCAGTCGGATGTAGACCCTCTCGTTCTGGACTACAAGAAGAAGCTGGAGTGGGCGGAGCGCATCGTGATGATCTTCCCTATCTGGTGGATGAATGTCCCGGCGATGGTGAAGGGATTCATTGACAAGGTCATATTCCCGGGAGTAGCCTACAAGATGGAAGGCTCGCAGCTGGTTTCGCGCCTGCACTCACTGAGACAGGTGATCATCATCTCCACGATGAACACCCCATCTGACGTCTACCGCGAGAAATTCAACAACTCCCTCGAAGGCTCACTCGTCAAGGGCACATTCAATCAGATCGGCATCCACGATGTCCAGTGGATCAGCATCAACATGGTCAAGCAAAGCGGCCCCGAAATGCGCAAGCTCTGGCTAGAGGAGCTTGAGGAGAGGTTTGAGAGGTGATGAACTATCCAGTCCATCACTGACAGTTTTGCATAAAAATCTGCCTCTCACACACGCGAGAAGCAGATTTTGTTTCGAAAATTTATTTTGAAACCTGCAGGTTTGAGGATAAATTTTTAGGAAAATATAATGAAATGCAACGAGTAGCCCATAGCACAAAAAGGTGGAGCAAGCCCTTGGGCGTAGCTTGCAGAGGCACCGGCAGCCGGGAGGACAGCCCTTTGGCTGAGCTGTCCCAAGACTGCATTCGGCTTTTGCCCGCAAACCTTGGTGCCCGGAAAAGTGGCACAGAATCAATAAAATTATGAATTGCGGGCACCAAGGGTATTTCGGTTGACCCTCGGTGCCCGACTATCTGCCATACAACACATATAACAACAACCAGCGGGCACCAAGGTTTGGATGCCATACAGACAGATATCCGCACAAAAAAAGACAGCGCCTTGCGACGCTGTCTAATAAACAATATTTTAAATCTAGAATGACATCTTTGACCAAGTGCTTGTAGCACCATCCCATGAGCCACTAGGAAGTATGAAGAGATTATTACCATTAGTAGGGACTGTAAGGTCACCTGGTCATATTACTCATTATGTATACGTAAAACTTATTCATAACCTTTGAATATCTATATGAGATTGCCACGTCGCCTTTGGCTCCTCGCAATGACGTTAAGGACAAAGGTCAGAAGAACTATCCGTGTAACGAAAAAGCACACAGACAAAACGAAAAATCGACCATCCAGACACACTGAAGGCCGATTCTGTATCGAAAATTTATTTTAAAACCTGCAGGTTTCGTGGTAAATTTAGGGATGATCATTACGTACTACTTTATGCTTAATCTTCACAACTGCGAAATTCAACTCTATTTCCGTCTCAGTTGAATTTGTGCTAAGATTCCGACCAACAATGTCTGATAAAACGACTCCCGTACGGTGAAGCAGATTTCTTTGCTGCTCGCCGCCATCCTGCACATTCTGGAGCTGAGCCATAGTCCGAGCAAGTTCACGCGTTCGAACAAATGTATCTATTATAGCTAAAGTAGTATTGACAGCACGCTCACTCTTTAAGATAGTAGCTAACATATATAATCCTCGTTCTGTGAATGCGGTAGGAGCTACTGTGCTATATTTCAGTTTTTTAAGGCGGTCGAAAATTTCGACCACCTCACATTTCTCATACTCATCTAATTCAAAAATGAAACCTGTTGGAAACTTGTGTGGATTATTACTGACCGCTTCATTCACGCGTTTTGTTTCCACTCCATATAAAGCAGCGACATCACAATCCAGAAGTACTGGTTGCTGTCGCAACACAATCATTCTCTCCTCAACATCGAGTGTACTCACTGGAACAAAATCTAATTCTCTTTTCATACGACATATTATTTCTGCAAAGGTCTGCAGAAACAGCCGTGTAACGAAAAAGTACACGGATAAAACGAAAAATCGACCACCCAGACATGCTGAAGGCCGATTTCGTATCGAAAATTTATTTTAAAATCTATAGGTTTGGAGATAAATATCCTGACTGCAGGAATATCAGGACGACCCGTTAGCGAGTAAGCAACGACTCCAGGGCATCCAATGTCAAGCCAGCGATTTCAGCAACAGTTTCCTTCTGGATACCTTTCTCAAGCATGCTCATACAAAGTTCCTTCTTCGCATCCGCAAGTCCCTCTGCGCGTGCAGCAGCGATCTCACCATTGTATCGTCTTTCGTCAAACATATCCTTGTCGTATTGAATTCGTTTCACTTCATCGAAGCGAGGAATGTCACACGCATTGAACAATCTGGTGAAAATCTCATCCTGAAGTTCCTGTGGCTGATTTGCAAGACGCCATCCGTTCTTGATAATGTAAAGCATCTTTTCCAAATCATTCTCACACTCATGCAGCTGCTTATTAAACCTCCTCAACTCCGCGAAGATAATGAAAATTGTATCGTCATGCAACTCGTTGGTCAGTTTCTCCCTGAAAGTGTATTCCGAAACAAAACGATTCCTCCAAAGTTCAGGATCCTTGTGTTTTACATCAATACCCATCAAGCCTATCAGATACACCGGCGGAACATCATACTCTCCTCCGCGTCTGTTCTGCCTGTCATATACCCTGCTGGCATAACTCACACATCGCTTGAACCAAAACTCTTCAGGATTGCTCTGCACCTCGACAATAAAGAACGAACCATCGGCATCGTGACACATAAAATCATAACGAAACTCCTTATTATTCTCCTGCTGACCCTGATGCTCCGTCGGGGCATACTCTAACTGCTTGATCTGTTTTCCCTCAGGCAACAACATATTGATGACCGACATCACAACATCTTTGTTGTTCCTATCACCAAACACAGCCTTGAATCCGCTGTTGGTCAACAGATTCACATACCTCTGCACAACTTCTGTCTTATTCTTTTCCATAATGCAATATATTTATTGCCCGCAAAGGTCAGCAGAACTATCCGTGTAACGAAAAAGTACACGCATAAAACGAAAAATCGACCACCCAGACATGCTGGAGGCCGATTCTGTATCGAAAATTTATTTTGAAACCTGCAGGTTTGGGGATATAGTTCACCTTCAACCAGATCGGCATCCACGATGTCCAGTGGATCAGCATCAACATGGTCAAGCAAAGCGGCCCCGAGATGCGCAAGCTCTGGCTGGAGGAGCTTGAGGAGAGGTTTGAGAGATAGGGATTATACAAAAACAAGAGTCGGTCTCCCGCCATACGAGAAACCGACTCTGTATTCACAATTTCTGCTCAAACTAATTTGTCATCTTTGACCATCCCGAAGTTTGATTGTCCCACTGAGTGATCGTAAAGAGATTATTACCATTAGTAGGAACAGTAAGGTCACCTGTCTGATTCCACTTGTTGTTCCAGTTGTTTGCTGTTGCATTTGGGGTCATTCGACAGAAGATGACTTTAGGATATTTCTTATTCGTCGGAACCTTTACTTCATAAACTCCATCTTTATCAGTATCAGTCATACTTACCCATGTTTCACCATTTCCAAAGAAATAAGCAGCAAATCTAGCGCCATCAACTTTCCAATTACTATTTGGTATCAAATACAACATATTTACAGAAATTGTATAAGTAGCTGTACCTGCCAAATACTCTTCTGTCTCTGGTGCGCTTGCTGTAATCACTACTGTTCCGTTAGAATTTTTCACTGTAACATCACCAGATGCATCTACAGTAGCGAGATTTTCGTTAGAACTACTATAAGTAACTCCGGAAGTAGTACCAGATAAATTTGGTTTAGTAAATACACTACCATTTATTGATGATTCACTTGTTGACGAGAATTTAAGATCTCTATTTTTCTTTTTGACCTCAAGTGTATAGCTAGTTTCTCCCAACTGATAAATATCAGTCTCTGGAGCTGTGGCAGTAATTGTTACCGTACCAGCACTGTGCGTAGTTACATTACCTTCTGCATCAACTTCTGCGATAGATATATCCGAACTTTGATAAACAACATCCTTAGTTTTTCCACTTAAAGCAGGTTCTGACACATTGCTACCCAATGTAACAGAAACCAACTTCTTATCAAAATTAAGGTCTCTTGGCATCTTTGGCATTGTCTCTCCAGCTGGCACAATCACGAACATACCATAGTCTCCTTCTGCAAGGGTAAGATATATATCATATGCTGTATCTGATGCTGAGCCATTAACATATACATTCGAACCTTCACCCCAAACATAGTTCCAAGCATTTGCGTTTACTTTACCTTCAGCTCCTCTCCATGTTTCACCATTCAAAACAAACTTGAAACCAGTAGAAGAACTAGATAGAGCAGTGACACCTCTTACAACATAGAGACCATTCTCATAGGCCATTGGGTTGGCTAAAGTGTTCCAATTATTAAACGTTCCTGCTACTGAGAATGGGTGCGCATCATGCTCAATCAAACCTAAATCAAGAACGCCATTACGTGGCAGTACGAGTTCTTTATCATATGACTTAATAGTCTGCTTTTGTGTACCATCATATGAGAATTCAACAGTAAATCCCTTTGCTAATGTTACAGGGAACACTGATAAATAATAATCTTTATCTTTTGTAAATTCTCCCTGACCGGCAGAAAGTTCAACCCAATTTTCAGCCTCAGGCACACCTTCAGAAACGTAGTTTGTCCACGGAGTAACGTCACCATTGGCAGCAATACTGCACAGACCTGTAAGCAATTCACGTTTTTCCTTATTATTTGAGTATATAGTGATACTCTTAACACCTTCACTTGCAACCTTGAACTTAAGTAGAGAAACAGCGTTCTTGAATGAAAGTGTATTATCTGTAGTCTGTGCCACGGTAATGTGTGCTTCTGGATCAAACGAACCAACTGTGGCTGTCTGCACCTTCTTTAGCTCAATATGCTTCACCTCTTTTCCTTGTCCTTCCCATGTTGCATTGGTAGCAGCACTTGCAGGATATACAGCAAAGAAGGCAGAGCCAGTCATATCATAATCCTTATCCTCTTCAAACACTGCCTCACTTGCCGCATTTGAATGAGTGGTATAAGATTTTTTCCAGCTATAATCATTGTCGCCACCTTTCTGACCGTTCAAAACCCAAATTTGATCACCGTCAGCCCAAAGTGACTTACTTCCATCCTTAACTGTTTTTGTATCAACGCCATCAGTAAAAGCAGTGAAAAAACTCGTATCTGTAACTTTTACAGTGTCGAGTTCCTGAGTACATGAGATTGCTGCAAACATAGCAACAGCAGCAACCATAAATGAATATATCTTTTTCATCTTTTAAAATCCATTAATAGTTAAACTTCTGTTACCACTCAAGCTTAGTTTCTTCATTCCAGTCCTCAAGTTGACTAGTTGTCATCAATTTAAAGCTCATGCAAAGCACTCCCTCTGCCTGCATCTCCTTGACAGTCGCTGTTGGAGATACGTAGTTATTGTCTTTTTTGTTCATTGTATAGTTTTGTTTCTTCTTGTATTTCAACAATTTGCGCGCTTCACGAAAAAAGCGCGCAAATATAGCAAATATTTTGATATCTCAAAGCTATAATTCAATGAAACTCATGGCAAAACCACCACCGCGGGCCATTGTCATTGAGATCACATCTTCTGCAGTCACTGTCTGCTTCCAGATCTTGTATGACTGAGGGTTCTGCTTGTAGTCTGCATCGTCACCGTCTGCATATACAGTTACCTCGTATTTCTTGCCTGGATCGAGGAAGTTCATAGGAACTTCGAGGGTGCGCTTCTGGTCGTCGGTCACACCACCGCAGAACCACTGGCCGTTCTTCTTGCCCTGACGAGCGATGACCACATACTCACCTGGCTCAGCGAGGAGATACTTTGACTGGATCCAGTCGATGTCCACATCCTTGATGAACTGGAATGCATCCATGAACTGTGCATAGTGCTCAGGAAGGTCTGCTGCCATCTGGAGCGGTGAGTAGAGAGTGATGTAGAGAGCGAGCTGGTTGGCGATTGTCGCGTTGACCCATGAAGTGTTGCGGCCCTCTGTCACAGATGCGAGATCCATGAAGAAGATACCAGGAGTATAGTCCATAGGACCACCGTTGAGACGTGTGAACGGAAGGATTGTCACATGGTGTGGCATTGTTCCGCCAAATGCCTGATACTCAGTTCCGCGGGCAGCCTCAGCACCGATGAGGTTAGGATATGTACGGCAGAGACCTGTAGGACGAACCATCTCGTGGCCGTTGAGCATAACCTTGTGCTCAGCAGCCTTCTTCACCACGTGCATGTAGTGGTTGATGAGTGACTGGCTGTAGTGGTGCTCGCCGATAGGAAGGATGTCACCCACGTATCCGCTCTTGATGGAGTTGTAGCCATATTTATCCATAAGGTCGAGAGCCTGGTCGAGGTGACGCTCGTAGTTGCGTACTGAAGACGAAGTCTCGTGGTGCATCATCAGACGAACACCCTTTGAGTGAGCATACTTATTGAGAGCTGCGATGTCGAAGTCCGGATATGGAGTCACGAAGTCAAATACGTAGTCCTTGTTGCAGTTTGCCCAGTCTTCCCAACCTTCGTTCCAGCCCTCTACGAGAACCTGGTCGAAGCCGTGCTCGGCAGCAAAGTCAATGTAGCGGCGAACCTTCTCATTGTTTGCAGAGTGGCGGCCGTTAGGAGTTGCGTTCTTGTAGTCAGTCTTGCCAAGCTGAACTGAAGCGAAGTCGTCAGTGTAGTTCCATGAACCCTTGCCTGAAATCATCTCCCACCATACGCCGATATACTTTACTGGCTTGATCCAGTCTGTGCTCTCAAGAGCGCAAGGGTCGTTGAGGTTGAGGATGAGGCGTGAAGCGAGCTGTGCTGTTGCGCTTGGAGCCACCTGAACTGTTCTCCAAGGTGAGTTGCATGGAGTCTGAAGACGACCCTTCCAACCCTGTGCATCAGGAGTAAGGTGTGACACGAATGTCATTGTCTTAGGGTCGAGCTCGAGGTGCATACATGGGTAGTCAATAAGACCTGCCTCATGGATGTTGATATAAAGACCATTGTCTGTACGCATCTGGAGAGATGTCTGGACACCGTTCACAGAATATGGAGTCTGTGAGTCGTTAGGGTTGAGAGCCTTCTGATAGTGCTTTGAAATCTCTGAGAGTTTACACTCTGTGAAGTTGTATTCCTGTGTATCGTAGTCACCTGGAACCCACCAAGCTGTGTGGTCACCTGCCATTGCGAACTCTGTGAGCTCCTCCTTAATTACAAAGTAGCTGAGGTTCTTCTGGTAAGGGAACTCGTAGCGGAAGCCGAGACCGTCGTCATAGAGGCGGAAACGGATTGACATCTTCTTGTCTGAAGAAGTCTGCACGAGGTTCACGAGAAGCTCGTTGTAGTGGTTGCGGATCTGTGCCTCCTCACCCCATACCGGCTCCCAAGTCTCGTCGAAAGTTGCAGTCTCAACGCTCTCCACTGCGAATCCGTCATGGAATGAGTAGCAAGGCTCGCGGTCTTCCTTTGAGATGGTACCATCTGCGTTGTAGATAAGCTTCTGTGCCTTGAGGACACCACGGAGCTCATATCCGAGGTTTGATGGGAGGATGACCTTCTGGTCGCCGTAGTTGAGGGCATACTGAGGCGTGCCGTCAGCAGTGAGCTGGAAGGTCATTTCCATGTTGCCTGACGGTGAAGTCAGGGTCTGTACGTCGGTCACTGCGCCCTGCTTTGCGCATGATGCAGCAGCGATGACGATTGCGATAGCTGTAAGAATTCTTTTCATATATGTCATTAATTATCTTTCTATAGATTGCCACGGCCCTTCGGGCCTCGCAATGACGTGTTAGCGTCTATACTCCACAACAAGGGCTGTCTTAGGAGCAACAACGGTTGCATCAGACACTTCGAAAGGCTCGCCTGTGAGAACGTCTGTTCCGTCCTTGAGTCCCTCGTTGATCTCTGAATAGTAAGACCATGGAACATTGACAGGCTCGAGGTTGTTGTTGATGAATACGAACACAACATCGTCCTCGTCGTAGCGGAAATATGCATAGTTGTTATCACGTGTCATGAAATGCACTGTCTTTCCATTGTGGATTACGTCCTTAGTCTTTCTCCACTGGAAGAGACGGCTTGAGTGATTGAAGAGATCATCTGCCATACCCTTCTGAACCTTGAGTCCGTCGGTGTTGTGAGTCTGAGCCTTACGTCCTTCAGCTGTGAAGAGGTCGATCTTGTCGCCCTCCCATCCGCCTGGGAAGTCCACACGCAGACCTGGGTGGTCACCGATATTACCAGGGTTTGTGGAAACGAACATGAGCTCGTCACCGGCAAAGATCTGAGGGATACCACGCATTGTCGCCATCATTGTCATCGCGATCTTGAGGGCGCGAGGGTCCTTGCGGACGCAGTCGCCGATACGAGCTGTGTCGTGGTTTCCAGGGAAGATGAGCATCTTCGAAAGATCGTGGTATACGAAGTCGTGTGAGAGGATGTCATATACCTTGCTCATACCTGCGCCCCATCCGCCGTAATCCTCGTCGAGGGCATCGCGGAGTGCGTCGTGGAGCGGGAAGTCCATGATTGAAGGAAGGTGCGAATCGAAACCATCCTTGTTGGCGTTGCCGCCCTGCCAGTATGCGAGCTGAGGGATGGACGATGTCCAGCACTCACCCACGATATTGAAGTTAGGATATTCGTTCATGATGGCCTCGCACCACTTTGATGCAGGAACCTTCTCGTTGTATGGGTATGTATCCACACGGAAACCGTTGAGACCTGAATACTCGATCCACCACACGCCCCACTGGATGAAGTAGTTGAGCACATATGGGTTGTCGAGGTTCATATCCACCATTGTAGGTACGAACCAGCCGCTCTCCTGGATATAGAGATCCTTGGTGGAAGCGTTAGGGTCCATATTGGTCGAGAACGCCACGTTGGTTCCTGTGTATGTGTCGAACTGATGCACCCAATCCTGGAACGGAAGGTCTTCCATCCACCAGTGAACGTAGCTGCAGTGGTTTGGAACGATGTCCATGATGATGCCGAGACCTTTCTCGCGTGCTTTCTCAACGAGGGTCTTGTAGAGCTCGTTCGATCCGAAACGTGAGTCGATATGGTAATAGTCAGAAGCTGCATATCCGTGATATGAGCCACGTGGATCGTTATCCTCGAGGAATGGAGTTGTCCAGATGTATGTCGCACCGAGCTCGCTGATATAATCGAGATGGTCGATCACGCCCTGGATATCACCACCGTGACGTCCGCCGCCGCTGGCTCTGTTCACATCCTCTGTGGTGTCGTCTGTAGAGTCGTTCGAAGCATCACCGTTTGCAAAGCGGTCCGGCATGATGAGATATACCATGTCTGCTGTTGTGAAGCTCTTTCGCTCAGCTGAGCCAGCCTCACGTGCTGCAATCTCGTATGGATATTTGAAAGACTCGCCGTCCTTGCTGAACACGATGTAGTATGTGCCTGGCTGTGCGTTGGCTGCAACGTTCACGTCGACGAAGAGATAATTAGGGCTTTCTGCCTTGTTCACCTTCTCTACCTCAACGCCTTTGCCACCTTCAACGGTCACGTTGTACTCGGAGATATTCTCACCCTGAACGAGGAGCTGGAGATCGGTCTTCATTCCGACCCACCATGAAAGAGGCTCCACGCGGGTTACCTGCTGCTTGGTTGCATCGGCCACTTCATCCGGATTGAATGCCGGCGCGCCGCATGATGCGAGGGCAGCTGCTGTTGCAAGTGCTATGATTACTTTCTTCATTACTCAGCGATGATTTCGTATGACCATGGAGCCTTGAGCTCTGCCTTCACAGTCACCTTGTTGTTTGGAAGAGTACGTGTGAACACGAGTGTGCTGTCGTCAGTTGAAACAACCTCGAATGCACCACCGTTTGCACCTGCTGCGAGTGCAGGGTTTGCATGACGGATTGCGATGAGTTCCTTGTAGAAGTCGAAGTACTCGTTCTTCTCCCAAGCTGGTACAGGGTCCTTCTGGAAGAACTCGAATCTCTTGTTCCAACCCATTTCCTGGCCGGTGTAGATGAGTGGCTGACCGTTAGGAAGGGTAAATGTGAGAACTGCCATGAGCTTTGCTGCATCACCCATTCTCTCGAACTCTGTACCTGCCCATGAGTTCTCATCGTGATTAGATGTGAACATGAGACGGAAAGCCTCTGCAGGATGTCTTGCAGCGTCCTTCTCGAGGTATGCAAGAAGTTCAGGGATGTTCTGCTCACCACGTGCGATTGCGTTCATCATGTGGTGAAGCTCCCATGAGTATGATGAGTTGAAGCCAGAAAGAGTGTGGAGAAGAGGCTCCTCACCTTCTGCAAGCATATACATGTTCGGGTAGTCAGCACGAAGGCCTGAGATTGTCTCCTGCCAGAACTCGAGCGGAACCTCGCAAGCCATATCGCAACGGAAACCGTCGATGCCACGCTCCATCCAGAAACGCATTGCACCAGCCATTCCTGTCCACACATCCTTGTTCTCATAGTTGAGGTTTGCTGTGTCTGACCAGTCAGCTGTGAATGTTGTATTGCCCTGTGCATCACGCTCATACCAGTCCGCAGGTCTTTCAGTAACCCAGACAGCATCCGGTGAAGTGTGGTTGGCAACCCAGTCGAGGACCACGCGCAGACCAAGTCTGTGAGCCTCAGCAAGGAAGTTGTCGAAATCCTCGAGAGTACCGAACTCAGGATTCACGTCGCAGTAGTTCTTCACTGCATAGTACGAACCGAGAGGACCCTTGCGGCCGTCAACACCGATCGGATAGATAGGCATGAGCCAGAGGATGTCGATTCCGAGCTCGGCAAGGCGTGGGAGCTCCTGCTGAGCTGCTGCGAATGTTCCTTCCGGAGTGTACTGGCGTACGTTCATTTCATATACCACTGAGTTCTCGAGTGGCTGCTGCTTTGGCGCCTGACAGCATGATACTGCAAGGATTATGGCGCAGATTGCAAAAAGTACTTTCTTCATATCTATGTTTATTAATTTTCAGCAAGAATTGTTGCAGATGTTGCAGGAGCGCTGATATATGAACCAGAGTATGCTCCAAGGCCGTCTGCATCAGCCTGGCCACCTCTTGCAAGGATTGTATAGTTACCCTGCGGAATCTCCACCTTGGCAGTCTTCTTCGAACCATTGAGGAGGACTGTGAGTGACTTCGCTGAGTCGATGCCCTCGAGACCGCTGATGCGGAATGCAACTACGCATGGGTCAGCGACCTCGATGAACTCGAGCTTCTCGCGTACGAGCTCTGCATCGCCAAGGCAGAAGCCTGGGTGTGCGTGACGGATTGCAGCGAGGCCAGCATAGTAGTCAACAAGATCCTTGTACTTGGTCTTGTATGTCCAGTCGATTGCATTGATTGAGTCAGGGCTGCAGTAGCTGTTCTTCACGCCCTGCTTGTGACGATAGAGTTCCTCACCAGTGAAGATGAATGGAATACCCTGTGATGTATATACTGCTGTCTGAGCAAGCTTCACCATTGCAAGGCGCTGGGCCTCAGTTGCCTTTGTAGCCTCCTCAAGACGGTCACGGAGACAGTGGTCGTCGTGGCAGCTCACATAGCTCACGTGCTGGAGAGGGTTGTTGGTCCAACGCTCGACGCTCACCTGAGGATGCTCGACACCACCTGCGATACCGAACTCCACATTTGCCTTGTTGCCGGCAACACCGTCCATGAAACCGGCGTTCTCGCAACCGAGAGGACCGCGGACTGCATCACGAATATTGTCGCTGAATGCACCGATGCCGTCCATCATGTATGTATTTGCCTTGAGAGCGATTTCCTCTGCAGGCATTGCTGGAGCCTGGGCAGCCCAACCCTCACCATAGATAACGACTGCAGGATCGATAGCACGAAGACGCTCACCGATGATGTTCATTGTCTCAAGATCGTGGATGGCCATGAGGTCGAAACGGAAACCGTCGATATGGTATTCCTTCATCCACCATTCGAGAGACTCGATCATATATTTGCGGAACATTTCCTGCTCTGAAGCTGTCTCGTTGCCACATCCCGAACCGTCGAAATATGTTCCGTCCGGACGCATGCGGTAGAAATATCCAGGCATTGTGCGCTCGAAACCTGTCTTCTTGGCATCTGTAGTGTGGTTATACACCACATCAAGAATCACACGGAAACCGGCCTTGTGGAGAGCCTGGATCATCTCCTTGAACTCGCGGATACGAACGACAGGATTGTATGGATCTGTTGAGTATGAACCCTCTACAGCATTGTAGTTGAACGGATCATAACCCCAGTTGTACTGCGGAGTGTCGAGACGGGTCTCGTCCACAGTGATGTAGTCAGTCGAAGGAAGGAGCTGGATATATGTCACTCCGATCTCCTTGAGGTGGTCGATACCTGTTGCAAGACCGTCAGGGTTCTTTGTTCCCTCCTCAGTGAGTGCGAGGTACTTGCCCTTGTTCTGCACACCTGATGTCTGATGAATCGAGAAATCTCTGTGATGCATCTCATATACGATGATGTCAGATGGCTTGATCTCAGGACTCTTGTCCTCTGCCCATCCCTCAGGGTTGGTCTCAGTCCAGTCAACCACAGCACCTCTCCAGCCGTTCACGCCGACAGCCTTGGCAGAGATACCGGCTGTCTCTGGAAGCCACTCACCGTTTCTCTTCACCGAGAAAGTGTAGAATGCACCCTTCACATCCTCCTTCACGACTGCCTTCCAAAGACCATCCTTCTTGGAAAGCTTCATATCCACAGTCTTGAAAGCTGCCTCGTCTGAAGCTGTGTTGTAGAGTCTGAGCTGAGCAGCCTCTGAATCAGGAGACCAGACTGCAAACTCAGTCTTGTCACCCATGTAAACGCACTCTTCGAGTGGTGCTACCGGAACTGGCAATTTGTTGTCAGTTGCACAAGAAGCAAGCATAACCGCCGCCATTGATGTCATCAGTAAATTGTTAATTTTCTTCATCATATTTTTAATCTTTTCGTTTATTCGAATGCACAAACCTTCGAATTTAAACATTTTCCCGCATATATATTTCATATATATGACGAAAAGACGGAAAACTATGACGAATGGAGCAAATTCACCGACGAAAGGAGCGTAAAACCCAACTCTTTACAACTCAAGCAAATACAATTTGGGGTGAGGCTTAAACCAATGACACTCAACAAGATGAATGGTTTGCCTCGCAGTCCAAACCATGCGAGGCAAACCACCCATCACACTGATTCACAAAGCATTACGCCTCACCCACTAGTACCCTGGATTCTGCTTCAAAGCCTTGTTGGTAGCTAATTCGGTCGGAGGAATCGGGAATATGTTCATATAGGACGGGAATGACTGGCCAGAGTAGCTGGAGCCGCCCTTGTATGGCCAGAGATATGTGTCCGAACTGTAGAGCCCCAAGCGGATCAGGTCGGTGCGCCTGTGCGCCTCCCACATCAGTTCGCGGGCTCGTTCAGCTACCAGGAAATCCGTATCGACTAGAACACCGAGACCAGCACCAGGGTCATCGACAGAGACAGCACCAGGGTCATCGCCAGCATATACAGGCAGCCCTGCACGCTCTCTCAAAGCCGCAATCTGTGCAGAGGCATCACCGCCCACGTGCATGCAGGCCTCGGCATATATGAGATAGATTTCAGCCAGTCGGATCATCGGGAAGTCCACATCTGCAAAGCCTTCCGTATTCGCTGTCGGGAGGAATTCCTCCTCGGTCTGGTCGTGCGGGATATTGTTGAACTTCAGCGAAGACCAGCCGTTCATGAACACATACAGCGCACCATCCATGGACTCCTGGCGACCCTTGATATAGAAGGACTTAGCCCTAAGATCGTCAACCTCGTAGGTGCCGGTCACATAGTCCTGACCGCTGACATTGAAGTACCTGGACACAAATTCATATGGGACTCTGAGACCAGCCCAGCCGTTGACCTGGCCGTTCGGTTTGGAGGTGTCGGTGATGTCGGTCGAGGCAAGCGAAGCCGCAAGGATATAGGTGGTTCCGCCATAGGATTCCGTGCTGCCGGAATCGTAGTCAATGGTCCAGAGCATCTCGCCACGAGCCTGCAGATTTTCACCGTTGTCACCACGGAAAAGAGCCTCATAATCAGGGCAGAGGGCGTACCCCATATCAAAGATCTGCTCGCACATTGCCTTCGCCTCATCCCATCTCGGAACACCCGTATACACCTCAGAATTCAGATACAATCTGGCCAGCAGACCGGCTGCCGAACCCTTGTCAGCACGGGGATACAGAGCACGTGGTTCCATCAGAGGACTTTGGTCCGAGAGCAGGTCGGTGAGCTCACTGACACAGTAGTCAAACACCTGAGTACGAGATGCTTGCGCAGGCATATAAGTACCTCCGAACGGTGAATTCTCGGTCGAAAACGGCACCTGTCCGAAGCAGTCCAGGGCCATCCAATAGAGATATGCTCTAATAAATCTGGCCTCGGCACGGAAGGTCTGGATCTTGGCACTCAAGGCAGCATCCACACCTCGGGAAGCCAGCTTTTCCGGGGTGGTCTGACGGAGATATTCATTGACATAGGATATGCCCTGGAGAGTGCGGACATAGACCGCATATATTGCATCATTCTGGGCATCATTCCAGGTGTTCGTATTGAGAGCACGGACCCAGGCATCGTTTTCCCAGGAGCATTTTGCCTCGTCTGTGGTGGTCTCCTGGACCGACCAGAAAGCCCTGACGAGCTCGGAAGCGCCGCCGTCCATCTGCTGGAGGTCGGTGAGGTCGTTGCTGGCGAACTGGAAATAAAGTCGGGCGAGACCTTCCATATATGCCTGTTCATCAGCGCCATAGACATATTCCGATATGGGTTCCGTCTTGTTCAGCGGAAGTGTGTTCAGGTCGTTCACGCAGGCGGTAATTGCCAAAGTTACCGTTAGGGACGTCATTATTGGGATTAATATTCGTTTCATAATATATTCTATTTTTTATTGGCACGAAAACCCGGATATTTTATGCCATTGAACATCAAAAGTTGATATTAACACGGAGGGAGTAGGTACGTGGTCGTGGCCAGATGGTGCCGTCGATTCCGTTTTCCGAGATGACTTCCGGATCCATTCCGCTGTAGCCGGTCAGAACGAAGACATTCTGCATGCCGAGGGCAAGGCGTATGTCGGTCTCCCAACTGCCAAGACGGCGGAAGGTGTAGCCAAGGTTGATATCGTCCAGTCGGAAGAAGGATGCGTTCTCCAGGAAGTAGTCGGAGTACCACTGCTGTGCGCTGTTAGGAGCGGTGAATCCGGTGGTCTTGACCAGCTGAGCCTGGTTAGGCAGGCTGCCCGCATTCAGGTCGAGCGAAGCAGTTGAATTTGCCGAAGCAAAATCATTGAAGACCCAGGTTCCGGCCGAGCCGTGACCATTGATTCCGAAGTCCCAGTTCCTGTACGAAAGCTTGAGATTCACACCATAGAAGAATTTCGGAGCAGCGCTCTTTCCACTCATATATCTATCTGATTCTGTGATGGTTCCATCTCCATCCTGATCCACAAACTCATTCTGGATCGGATGGCCGTCGGCATCATATTTCTGCTCATAGACATAGTAGGTATATGGGGCATATCCCACCATCTGACGGCAGAGATAGCCACCGGTTCCCTTGGAGATTGTACCGGTCTCGATATAGTAATTATCGTCCTCTGTCGGGTTCAGCTTTGTGAACCTGGTATCCTGGAATGTGCCGTTGAAACCCAGCTGGAGGCTCCAGTCACCGGTCTGCACAGGGATGCCGGACAGCGCGAATTCCAGACCCTTGTTACGGATGGATCCGACATTGGTCATCAGCTTGTTGCCGAAGTTGGAACCCATAGGAATCTGCACGGAATTCAAAAGATCTCGCGTATCTCGCAGATATGCATCCACGCTACCGCTCAACCTGTCGTTGAAGAATCCAAAGTCCAGACCGGCATTATATGTCAGAGTGGTCTCCCACTTTATGGTCGGATCGTATGCCTGAGGAGTGATGAGCTTGTAATATGTCCCCTCGCCCATATTATACATATATGAAGGGTCGTTGGATATATTGTATCTTGCCAGATGCGCATAGTCTCCGATGCCATCCTGCTGGCCTGTGAGGCCGACTGATACCCTGAACTTAAGTGTGGAGACATCCTTGTGAGGTTTCATGAACGGCTCCTGGGCGATATTCCATGCAAAGGCACCAGAAGGGAAGAAACCCCAGCGATGCTCCTTTGCAAACTTGCTCGATCCATCACCGCGGGCCGAGAAGGTGAACACATAACGGGAATCGAGCGAGTAGTTCACGCGGCCGTAAAATGAGACCATATAGTTCTCGTTGCGGTACCACAGATATCTGCTGGCAGCAGTCTCACCGGGACCGAGATCCATTTCGTGTGTTATGTTGCGATACTTGATGCTGCGGCTTGCCCAGTAGTTGTTCTGCCATGAGTAGCCGGCCATGACATCCAGTTTGTGAACACCCCAGGTCGGGCTGTAATTGGCATACGTCTCCAGCACCTGGCTGCGGCTGAGATTATATCCCTTGGTATATCGTCCGATCTTCAGATTGGCGGTATCCGTGTATGCCTGGAAGGATCCCGGACGCACTCCGTTGTATGAATCAGTCGCCGTCACGTCCAGTCCTGTGCTCACGTTGAAGCTGAGGGCCTCAAGTCCATGAACCTTGTAATTCGCAGCAACTCGGCCTATTAATCTGTACGAATCCGCTGTGCTTATGCCATCATACAACATCGAGAGCGGGCTCGGACCGACAAGGATGTTAGGAGAGAAGGCTGTTCCGCGTCCGTTTCCATAGTTCCAGTAGCCGTTAGTGGTGGAAGTGTCGATCGTGCCGTCAGCGTTCAGCCAGTATGGATATACTGTAGGGTTGAAGAAGGCTGCCTTTCCAACAGCCGAACCATCTGCATAGTCCTGTCCGGAATATACACCCTTGAGATTGAAGTCAAAGCTCAAGTGCTTGTCCAGGAAGTCCGGCGAAAGCACCAGGTCCGCGGTCACCCTGTCGTAGCTGGAGCTCTGGAGAGTACCGTCCTGACCATTATATCCGACTGAGGCCCTGTATGGCATGTGGCTCTTATGATTGCCATATATGCTTACGTTATGGTCAGTCGTGAAGGCAGGGCGGAATATGAGGTCCTGCCAGTCGGTCTGGTATTCACCCGCAAGTTCTGCTATCCTGTCGCCTGTTGCGGTACCTGTCGGATATATCTGCGAATAGAAGTCCATCAGCTCTGCAGCCGACATCACCGGCACTTTCTGCGATATATGCTGAACGCTCACCGAGCCATTATATGACACCTGCGGGCGCTGACCCACTCCTTTCTTAGTAGTGATAAGGATGACACCATTCGAGGCTCTGGAGCCATATATGGCCGCAGCAGAGGCATCCTTGAGAACAGAGAACGATTCTATATCGTTTGGATTCAACAGATCCAGCGGGTTGGACATCGCGCCGCCCGCACCCTGGGCAACCGGCACTCCATCGATGACAATCAGCGGATCATTGGATGCATTCAGGGAGGCTGCGCCACGGATTCTGATCCTTGAGCCCGATCCCGGACCACCATCACCCGGAGTGACCAGCAGGCCCGGAACCTTACCCTTGAGCATATCCTGAGTATTGACCACAGCTCCCCTGTTCAGGTCTTCAGCCTTGATGGCTGCCACGGAGCCGGTCATATCATCCTTCCTCACCGTGCCATATCCGATGACCACGGACTCATTCAGGAATTCCGAGTCCGCCTTCAAGGTCACGGTGGAAGGCACCTGCGAGGCCTGGATCACCTGCGAGACATATCCTATGCAGCTGAACACCACTGGAGAATCCGGGCTGCCGACCGTGAGGGAAAATCCTCCGTCGCTGCCAGTCGTGGTTCCATTGCTGGTACCCTGCTCCATGACTGTCGCACCGATCACCGGTCCCATATCATCCTGCACAGTTCCGCTGACCCCGTATCCGCCTTGTGCAGACAAAACAACGCCACTCACGCACAACAGCGCAAGTGACGTCAATATATTTTTATACCTGTTCATATCGGATCATTTTATCTAATTTGTAATCATTACAAACCAGACAAAACAATCCTTATTCCAAACCCCTCTTTCCTAAACGAAACTATCTCAAGACTGGTGTCAAGACCAGTTTAAAAGTCGGTTTAGAAGTCAGTCAACAGACGGAACTCACCATTCTTGAGGGTGATGGTTCCTGAAACTGAACCGCCGTTGATGTAGTCAGTCCAATTTCCTGCAGGAACTGTATAAGAAGCTGCAGATGATGAGAAGTTTCCAACCACATGGAAGCTCTTGCCGTCAACTGTACAAGTGATCTTCTTGGTCGATCCTGAAGGAGTCCACTGGAACTTCGCATCCTTGTCGAAGAAACGTGGATTGTCCTTACGGAACTTAAGGAGAGCTGCATAAGTGTCGTAGAGGGCCTTACGAGCAGGTACTGCGAGGTACTCATCTGTAACGACAGGCTTCTCACCTGTGCGGCCGTTGTGCTCGATTGTGTAGTCGTATCCGATCTCACCGAACTGCCAGATCATCTTAGGACCAGGAACTGTGAGGAAGAATGCTGCAGAAGCACCTGCACGACGCATTGCCACTGTAAGAGCATCCTCAGCCTCACCTGGAGCAACAGATGGATCTGCAGGACGCTGACCGGCTGTCATAACCCATACAGTCTCTGTCTCGAGGCTGAAATAGAAGTCATATGTTCCGGCATTAGCAATATACATATCCTGTGAGCTGCTACCATTGGTCATCTTATAGCCCTGGCCGATTGTGAGCTTGTAGTTAGAGCTTGATGCACCATAGTTGAATGCGTCGTTCCACTCACCTGCCTTACGGATCTTGAAGCGGTCGTTAGCAGCAACGCTTACGTTCTTCACTGAGAAGAATGCACCATCCTTGGACATCACCTTATCATTGTTCCAGTCATTGCCAAGGCCGATAACACCCCAAGTCACTGAAGTTGCATCAGCAGCTGCACCATAGCAGAGACGCTCCTCGTCGTGGCTCTCCATATAACCTACATATCCTCCGAACGGATCAGTAGAATACATGTTCGAGAAGTTACCTGTGCCACCGCTTACAGCTGTGCGGTACTCGTGGTTCACGTTTCTCCAAAGCTGCATTCCGTGCTGAGCAAGAACCTTCTCCTCATCCCAGTCTGAAAGATGCTCGAAGATAACAACTGCATTGTCGTTAACTGACCAGATGTGGTCTGCATATCCCTTGAGGATATCCACACGTGACTGGTCGTAGCGGCCCCATGCAGCAACGTCACCATTGTCTCCACCTGTATCCTTCTGAGTGAAGCCCTTTGTGAGGTCGAAACGGAAACCGTCCACGTCGTACTCGGTAAGGAGATACTCAAGGCTCTTCTTCACGTGATCCTTAACCATTGCATTCTCATGGTTCATATCATGATATACGTTATAAGGATGCTTTGCATACTCGTTGAACCAAGGGTTGTTTGCAGCGGTTCTGTCACCAGCCCACCACATCTTTGCCCATGGATGTGAACCTGTAGCGTGGTTATATACAACGTCCACGATCACTGCGAGGCCTCTCTTGTGGCACTCGTCGATGAAAGCCTTGTACTCGTCGCGGGTTCCGTAATATTTATCAAGAGCGAACCAGTGGTTAGGGTTGTAACCCCAGCTGAGGTTGCCGTCGAACTCCTGGATAGGCATGAGCTGAACTGCAGTCACACCGAGGTTCTCGATGTAGTCGAGCTGAGCCATTGCACCAGCGATATTCTGAGTCTTTGTGAAGTCACGGAAAAGCATCTCATAGATCACGAGGTCATTCTTGTCCTCAACCTTGAAATCCTTGTGCTGCCAGTTGTACACAGGCTTGTTGATCTGGAATGCAGAAACAAGAGCCTTTGCACCCTCTGGGAATGCAGGAACGCCCTGGATATACTGGTCATTCCACTGGTCGTAAACGATTTCAGTGAATGCATCACTTACGAAAGTATCAGCACCTGAAGCATTGCCGAGACGATACTGGAAACGATACTCCTTGTCAGCATCGAAGCCGTCGAGAGTGATCCACCAGCAGTACTGTGAGCCGTCCCAGTACATAGAGCCCTCAGTCTTGCGCTCCCAGTTGTTCCAGTCACCTACGATATAGCAATACTTGTGGCTGCTGCCTGCTGTATCCTTGTCATAAAGAACGAAGGTCACAGAGCCATCCTCATTGTAGTTGATACCATATTCAACACCCTCAGGCATCTTCTTGGTCACAAGAGGATCTGGAGTGAACTCCTCTGCCTGATACTTGCTGTCCATAACAGAACAGAACTGGTCATCATTATGACTCTTAGTATTGCCATCAGCAGTTCTGACGATGAGAGCGATCTTTGTCACAGGAGTCTCGCCTGAACCGAAATACTCACGGATTGAAGGCTCCATCTTGAACTCCCAGTGGTTGTCAGCAACCTTAGTGAAGTGAGTCTTCTCCTCTGTTGTACCCCAATCTGTAGGAACGAACTTCCACTCGTCGTCCACAACAACTCCGAAGTGGCCGTAGAGCTCACCTGAGTGACCATAGAGAGGGTTGGATGCATCAGGCATGAACTTGATTGTACAAGGTGCATCAGCATCCGGATATGCAGGTTCTACTGTGATACCTGATTCAGCAACAGGATAGAATTCGCCTGGCTCAGTACCGCCGACAGGCTTTTCAGCTGTTCCGGCAGCCTGGTTGACAGTAACCTTGACTGCAGGACATCCTGATGAGTTGAATGTAAGTTCTGCTGTACGTGCCTCTGGAGTATTCTCTGTAACAGAGATCTCGATTGTCATCGATGAGTTTGCATATGTCTTCGATGAACTGAGCCATGAAGCACCTGAAGGCATTGTCAATGCCCATGTACCTGTCGATGTCACAGTGAGAGTCTTAGTTCCTGCAGCACCGTCAAAATCAAGGACTGACGGAGTTACTGTAAGAACATTCTCAGTCTGCACGCATGCGCAGAGTGCGAACATCGCGGTCAAAAATAAAATAAGAGTTCTTTTCATCTGAATATAATAAGTTAATATTGGCAACCGGCGGCCGGTTCAAGGACCGCCGGCTAAAGTCAAGAGAGTGACCAATGGCCACTCTCTCTATGAATTAGTTTGCAGGTGTTGCACCTACTGCCATGAAATAAAGTGTATCCTCAGCCTTGTTGAGATATACATCATAAGAACCGGCAGGAACTGCAATGTTAGCACCATTGTTCTCAACAGCGATTGCCTCGCCGGCAGCTGTGAAGACTCCACCACGGTTAACATCCCAGTTACCGGCGTTGAGCTTAACCTCAGCAGCCTCTGCCAATGTGAAGTTCTTGAACACATGCCAGCCAGCTGCATAAGTCATCTGGTAAGCAGTGTCAGCTACTGTCCAACCGTTGAAGCTACCAACAAGGTACCATGTGTTATCAGCTGTATCAGGAAGAGCTGGAGCCTGGCCTGCAGTCATGAAATATGCAGTTGTAGCGTCAGCGCTCAAATATACATCATAAGTACCGGCAGGAACTGCAATGTTAGCACCGTTGTGCTCAACAGCGATTGCCTCACCAGCAGCTGCGAAAACACCACCGCGGTTAACTGTCCAGTTTGCATCAGCCACGAACTTAACCTCAGCAGCCTCTGCCAATGTGAAGTTCTTGAATACAAAGAAGCTACCCTCCTTAGTCATCTGATATGCAGCATCTGCAGCAGTCCAACCGTTGAAGCTGCCCACGAGATACCACTCAGCTGGTACCTCTGGCTCTGGTGCAGGAGTAGTACCCTCGCCACCTACAGCCTCAGAGATAGCCTTGCCTGGAGTCATGATATATACCTTAGAGTTTGTAAGGTCGAACCAGATGTCATAAGTACCGGCAACGAGAGTCATGTCGCCTGAACCACCGCTGCATACGAGGTCGTATACGTGATCAACCTCAACTGCACCAGCTGCTGCAAGACCGTAGTTAGCTGTGTCAACCCAAGCATTGTTTGCGCGGATCTTGAAGCCACCGTCTGGCATAGCCACATTTCTTGCTACGAAAAGACCCTCAGTATTGGTCTTGTACATAGCAACGTCAGGTGTAGCACCCCAGTTGTTGACAACACCTACAACACCCCACTCTGAAGCCTCAGGAGCAGCACCACCACCTGGGTATGAACCGTCAGTGATGAACCATGCCTTAGAATTGGCATCATCGAGATATACGTCATAAGTACCGGCAGCCACTGCGATGTTACCGCCATCCTGTGCAAGAGCGATTTCAGTGTTAGCTGCGAAAGCTGCACCCTCAGCAAGACCGAGGTTTACACCCCAATCAGCATCCTTACGGAACTTGAGTTCACCCTCAAGCTCAACACCCTTCACAACATAGTAATTACCATCTGAGGTAAGAGCAAGGTCACCAGCCCACTCGTTGAATGCACCGATAAGAGCCCATCCCTTGTGTGCAGGAACCTCTGGCTCTGGCTTTTCAGGAGTCTCAGGAGCTGCAGTGCCCTCCTCAGTACCATATGCCTTGGCATTGAGCTCGAATGTCATCTCAGCAGGGTTGTTCATGTTAACGTAAACACGGTAGTTACCAGCTGTTACAGGGATATTGTCACCACCTGCAACGAGAATACCGTCTGTTGCGCCCCAGTTAACATCCCAACCTGCGTCAGCGCGGAACTTGAAGCCACCGTCAGCAGCGAACTCAACGTCAGCATAGAAACGCTGCTTAGCAGCATTGAACTGCATCACAACATCTTCGCCCCAACCGTTGAAATCACCGATTACGCCAAGCTGGTTGAATGAGAAGTTCTTGATTACCTTAGGAGTTGCCTTGTCGAGTGTAAGGCTGACATATCTGTGAGTTGTGTATGCAGCAATGTTGTCTCCACCACCAGCAACGAGAGGAAGCTCAGCTGCCTCTGGAGCCTGTGCCTCACCTGAAGGAACAGAGAACTCATTGTTACCCCATGCCTCGCCTACGAACTTGAACTGGAGAGCAGAAACATCCTCACCGAAGTCGATCACACCGCTGTACTTAGTGTCAGTGCCATCGAAGTCGAATACGAACTGACCCTTACCTGGAGACCAGTTGTTGTATGCGTAGCTACCTGCTACAGTCAACTTAGGATATACCTTCTCAGCAGCAGTTACCTTGCAAGATACTGTAACCTCGTTTGAGTAGATCTTTGAATACTCACCAACCTGAGCACCGATCTTGAATACCACGTTCTCAGCTACACCGTCAGCAAGCTTAAGGTCATTGAAGAGGATCTGGTTCAAAGTCTCATAAGCAACTACAGTAGTAGTGTCAGTAAGACCTGAAGTGATTGTTACCACAGTCTCAGGAGCTGCAACAGTTGAAGCCTCGAGAGAGTAGTTTACCTGAGTCTTTACGCCATAGTCAGCTGCAGTCCAGTTGAATACAACAGACTCAAGAGCCATGTTGGCAGCAGTGATTTCGATAGGTCCGTCAATAGCATCGAGAACTGGAGCTACCACGTCCTCAGGAGCTGAGATCTGAACCATCTCCGGCTGATAACAACCTGCGATCATTCCGAGCGCAGCAGCCATTGAAAGGAAATATTTTGTAATTTTCATATTCTTAAACTGTTTTATGGTCTAGCATAACCTGGGTTCTGCTCAAGGTCGAGGTTAGTAGAGAGCTCAGTTGAAGGAACTGGGAATACGTTGAAGTGTGAAGGAAGATCCTGTCCACTGAAGTTACCACCCTTATATGTCCAGTTGTAACCGCTGATCCACTTACCGAAACGGATAAGGTCTGTACGACGGTGTGCCTCCCACATAAGTTCGCGTGAACGCTCAGCGAGGAGGAAGTCAGCATCGATAGTCTTAGGAGCTGCTACGCCGGCACGGTCAGCAAGAGCCTTTCCCTGTGCAGAAGCACCTCCACCTGCATGCATACAAGCCTCAGCATAGATAAGGTTGATCTCACCAAGACGGATGAGAGGCCAGTCGATGTCTGAGAAGTTCTTTGTTGCAGCTGTTGCAGCGTAGTCAATAGGATCAACATCGTGAGGTACGTTGTTGTACTTGATGCATGACCAACCGTTAAGGAATGTGTTGAGGTTATCCTGCATAGACTCTGAACGACCCTTGATGTAGAAGTAACCGGCACGTTTGTCAGTGTAAGTATACTCACCAGTAGTATAGTCAGGGTTCTTCACATCAGTGAACCACTTTGTAACGTACTCGTAAGGAACACGGTTACCTGCCCAACCACCGTTGATACCAGTGATGTTGATAGCACCGTCGTCACCTGAGAGAGTAGAAAGTGTGAGGTATGTTGTACCACCGTATGACTGAGTGTGCTCAGCGTTGTATGCAGCAGCGAAAAGGAACTCACCCTTTGCATCAGGGTTCTCACCGTTGTCGCCACGGAAGAGCTCTGCGTGAGTAGGAGCAAGCTTGTAACCGAGAGCGAAGATCTTCTCGCAAGTTGACTTAGCCTCAGCCCACATTGGAGTGCCGGTATAAACCTCAGCATTAAGGTATACGCGCGCGAGGAGACCAAGAACAGAACCCTTGTCAGCACGTGGGTAGTTTGACTTTGCTGCCGGCATGGCACTGCCGTCCTCAAGAAGAGACTGGAGTTCAGAAACCACATATGCAAACACGTCCTTACGTGACTTCTGTTTCGGTCTGAAATCCATTCCGAGTTCATCCTTCTCTGTAGTGAAAGGAACGTCTCCGAATGTGTCCATAGCCATCCAGTAGAAATATGCACGGAGGAAACGCGCCTCTGCACGATAACCCTCGATTCTCTTGGCAACGTCATCAGATACACCTCTTGAAGCAAGAAGGCCCGGTTCTGTCTGACGAAGATATTCGTTCACGAAAGTAATTCCCTGAAGAGTACGGACATACACTGCATATGTAGCATCGTTCTGAGCCTCGGACCAGGTGTCTGTATTCAAGGCGCGAACCCATGCGTCATCCTTCCATGCACACTTAGCTTCATCTGTTGTGGTTTCCTGGGCTGACCAGAATCCGCGGATGAGCTCAGATGCGCCTCCATCGGCTACAGCAAGGTCTTT
>JAZKYT010000048.1:0-38213 GCA_045612265.1 Candidatus Cryptobacteroides sp. | reverse complement strand
CTTGATGCAGCTTTCTGCGATATCGTTCTTAGGGAAACGAGTCACGAACTCGGCTTCCATTCCATAGTTTGCAAGTGAAACAGCAACGTTAGCTTCTCCACCACCGAAAGTGGCTTCAAACTGTTTTGCCTGGTTGAATCTGAGATAGCCAGGTGTTGCAAGGCGGAGCATAATCTCGCCGAATGTAATTATTTTTGGCATAGTGTAATATATATTTAAAGTATTTATTATCTCATTTCAGTGTAAGGTATCTCGTCCTTGTCGCCGTAGTTGAGGTTCTCACCTCCCATTCCCCAGATGAACATATAGTTGCTGGTTCCTGCTGCTGCGTGGATTGACCACTCAGGTGAAGTGATTGCCTGCTCGTTCTGCATCCATACGAGGCGCTGCTGCTTAGGCTCGCCCATAAGATGGCAGATTGCATTGCCTGCAGGTACATTGAAATAGAAATATGCCTCCATACGACGTGTGTGGGTATGAGCAGGCATTGTGTTCCATACAGAACCTGGCTTGAGCTCTGTAAGACCCATCTGGAGCTGGTTTGTACCGCCGCCCTTTACCTTGCCGAGAACTGAGCTTACGATGAGCTGGTTCACAACGCGGTCGTTGCTGTCCTCCATCTTGCCATAGTTGTCAGATCTTGCGATTGCATATTTCTTAGGGTCTGCGTTCTTGTCAGTTGTGATGAGCTGAGTCACGTACTCCTTGTAAGCAGGGGTAGAGTTGATATAGAACTTTGCAGGGTTTGCAGGGTCAACGCTCTTGAAAGTGACTTCCTTCTTGCCGCAGCCTACATAAAGACCCTCCTTGAAGATCATAGGATACTCCTTGCCGTCCACTGTAACGACGCCAGGGCCACCTACGTTGATCACGCCAAGTTCGCGTCTGTCGAGGAAGTGCTCAGCCTTGAGCTCATCGAATGTCTCGAGAACGAGGACCTTTTCAACAGGCATTGCGCCACCGTAGATAAGGCGGTCATAAAGTGTGTATGTAAGGTTGATTTCGTCAGGTGACATTACCTTCTCCATAAGGAAGGACTCACGAAGACGCTCAGTGTCGTAATTCTTTACATCGTTCGGATGGCATGCAGTCTGAACAGTGAAGTTCACCTGTGCATTAGCTACCAATCCAAAAAGGCATGTTGCTGCCAGAATAATGATTTTCTTCATATTGATTTCGTTTTATATATTTCAGATTTATATATTTCAGATTTATGCGTCCTTCTGCATCTTGATGATTGCGCGACGGTTGAGGAACATAAGGAACATTGTAATGAGCACAAGCACACCTGCACCGATCCACTTGAATGAATATGAGAGGTGGAAGATTACCCATGCAAGCGGGCTTGAAGCAAAGTCAAGTGCACCGCCCTCGAATCCCTCTGGAATTGCCACTGCTGCATCTCCGGTCTTTGCGAATACGTCCTGAGCTGCCTGGGTGAAGAATGGTGCAAGGTCAGTCACGAAGTAAAGTCCGATGAGGATTACCACAAGTCCGATTATGAATGACTTCACCACATTACCCTTAGTGATAGGGAGGATGAGCGGGAAGATATAGAACATTCCTGCAAGCGAAGCAAGTGGAAGGAACTCATTGCCCGGGAGCACGACTGCAAGTACGAGTGTCACAGGGATGAGGAGGAGAGATACAACGAGAGTTGTAGGGTGGCCGATCACAAGTGCAGGGCTCATGCCGATGTTAAGACCCTTGGCACCTTTGAACTTCTTGTTGATGAGCTCTCTTGTAGCATCAGAAATTGGCTTGAGACCTTCGATGAAGAGGGAAGTGATACGTGGGATAAGCTCCATCACAGCACCCATCTTGATACCGAGACCGAGGATATATGGAATCTTGTCCACAACTTCCTTCCAGCTCTCGCAAGAAAGTGCTCCGATGATGATACCCACAAGGATTCCGAGGAAGAGAGGCTCACCGAGAAGACCGAATTTCTTCTTCATTCCCTCTGCGTCGATCTCGAGCTTGTCCATGCCAGGAATCTTGTCAAGACCCTTGTTGATGAGCTCTGCAAATGGTACGAAACCCTGGCTGAATGGCTGAGGGATTGAAATACCCTCCATCTTGTCATAGAAGCCCTGGAATTTTTCAGCTGTATAGTCAGCGAGAATAAGGGTGATGATGTAGCATACGATTGCTGCAAAGAATCCCCAGAGGATGCTGCCTGATGCGAAATATACGATGGCTCCGATGAATGCAAAATGCCAGTAGTTCCAGAGGTCGATGTTGACTGTTCTTGTGGTCTTTGTAAGGAGCATAAGGATGTTCACACCAAGACAGACAGGGATGATGAATGCTCCTACAGATGTGTTATATGCCACAGAAGCAGCTGCAGGCCAACCCATGTCGAAGACCTTGAGCTGAAGACCATAAATCTCAACAACGCGGCTGAGTGCAGGGCCGAGGGTGCTGGTGAGGAGGGAAGTGATGACAGAAAGTCCTACGAATCCGACTCCGACCAGAAGACCGCTCTTGAGGGCCTTGCTGAATTTAATCCCGATACATACGCCAAGGATGGTGAAGATGATAGGCATCATCACAGCAGCTCCCAAGCCGATGATATAACTGAATACTTGTTCCATTTATAGATTTGATAATAATTAGGAATACACTTGCACAATGTGTTATTATTTTGGCTGCTTTCCGATGTAAGCGAGGATACCGCCGTCCACATAAAGAACGTGACCGTTCACGAAGTCTGAAGCATTCGATGCAAGGAATACAACAGGTCCCATGAGGTCCTCAGGGTTACCCCAACGCTCCGCAGGAGTCTTAGCCACGATGAATGAGTCGAACGGATGACGGCTGCCGTCTGCCTGACGCTCACGGAGTGGAGCTGTCTGCGGAGTAGCGATATAACCAGGTCCGATACCGTTGCACTGGATGTTGTATGCGCCGTACTCTGAAGCGATGTTCTTAGTGAGCATCTTGAGGCCACCCTTAGCTGCAGCATAAGCAGAAACAGTCTCGCGACCAAGCTCTGACATCATAGAGCATACGTTGATGATCTTGCCGGCCTTTCTCTCCATCATGCCAGGAAGAACAGCCTTAGCACAGATATATGGAGCGATGAGGTCGATATCGATAACCTGACGGAAGTCCTCTGTTGGCATTTCGTGCATAGGAACGCGCTTGATGATACCTGCATTGTTCACGAGGATGTCCACAGGACCGAGAGTCTTCTCGATGTCTGCAACCATTGCCTTAACGCCTTCCTCATCTGTAGCATCGCAGATATATCCCTTAGCATCGATACCAAGAGCCTTGTACTCCTCAACAGCCTTGTCCATATTAGACTGTGTACGGCAGTTGAATGCAATCTTAGCACCTGCCTCAGCAAGGGCCTGAGCCATTGCGAATCCGATTCCGTAAGCAGCACCAGTAACAAGTGCTACCTTACCTTCGAGTGAAAAATTTACCATGATTCTATCAGTTGTTAATGATTACTAGTTCATAATATATATTAACAAATGTATACTTTTTATTTTAAAGTACCAACCAACAAAACACTATCTATTGTCAATGTAATGTTTGATTGTTACTAAACTTCGCTATATAATATTTTTGATCAATATTTTTCTTCTATTAAGTTGAGAATAGGTGAATTTCCAACAGATTATGGATTGTACTGAAGTGACTATATCTATGATTAAGGAACATTCGTCATTGGTTTGATGCGTACTGCTATTGACCATCCTAATAAAGATTTGTGGAAGGATCGCTATATTCCCGAATATACATTCATGGAAAAGAATACGCACGACTTGCTTGGCGAAGCAATTGTAATTATCTTTGCTGAGCTCGGCAATTTCGATAAGCGCGAAGATGAGTGCGTGACTCGCCAGGACAGGATGCTCTACATGCTGAAGAACTTAGGTAAATTTGACACACCTCCGGTATGGTTAAGCCAAGAAAAGTATGATGGCATTCTCGCTGTTTTATGTATTGACGACAACGATGAGGATAAACGTGAAAAATACGAATGCGATATGAAGGACGAAAGATAGCTTAGAAGTCAGCTCGCGGCGGCTCAGGAAATTGGCGAGATTAAGGGACGTGCAGAGGGAAAGTTGGCTGTAGCAAAGAAGATGTTGTCAGCTGGAGTTTCTGTTGACAAGGTTGTTGAATTTACTGAGTTAAGTATCTGCGAATTGACAGAATTGAACGGTCGGTACGGTCATTAGGGCTTAGGATGAGAATTTTGAAGAGAAATAAATGAATATTCCGACTTTGACGAATTAGATCAAAGTTGGGAAAACTTTTTATTCATTCTATAGCATTTTTCCTGGCTCTCAGGTTTGGCACAAAGTGTTATAGTTGTTGAAAATGAAAACAGTCTGACCATTGTCGTTTTTTTCAATTAAGAATTTTGATTTGATATATTAGTGACAAAGATGATTTTAGAAATATAATTTATATATTTGTACAATTTGCTAAATGTTCAAATTTTAATACCACATATATGAAGAAGTTTACATTACCAAAAGATGGTGGTCTGATTGAGGAAGGCCTTTCACTCGGTGTAAAACACACTTTTGAGAGCATTCCAGTCCATGTTTTTGAGGATGAGGATGATGCAAGTGAGAGACTTGCCGAGAAGATTGTAGCTGCAATCAACAATGCAGAAGGCGTATATCGTCTCGGTCTTTCTACAGGTACATCTCCAGTTCCTCTTTACAAGAGCCTTGTTCGTCGTTTCGAGGCTGGTGAGGTCTCTTTCAAGAATGTGGAGATCTACAGCATAGACGAGTATTATCCTGCACCGGCAGATGAAATGAGTCGTAACAGAAGACTCTATGGTGAGCTTGTTTCCAAGGTTGATGTCAAACCTGAGAATGTTTTTGTTCCTAAGATTGCTGAGAAGATCGATGCAGCTGCAGTAACTGAGTTCTGCAATGAGTTTGATGTAAAGTCAAGAAACCTTGATCTTCTTGTCATGGGTGTAGGCGAAAAGGGCCAGGTTGGATTCAATGAGGCAGGAGCTTCTGAGTTCAGCCGCACAAGAACAGTTCTTCTTCCATACGCTTCAAGAAAGCGTCAGGCTAAGAGCTTCGGCGGAAACCTCGAGGCTACTCCTCAGACAGCTATCGCAATGGGTATCTCAACTATGCTTACTGCAAAGAAGATTTATCTGATGGCTTGGGGTGAGGACAAGGCAGCCGCAGTAAAGAAGGTTGCTGAGGATAAGGCAGATCCAACAGTTGCAGCTTCACTTCTCCAGCGTCACGACAATATCTCAATGTACGTGGACGAGAACTCTGCTTCTATGATCACAAGAAACGTTGCCCCATGGCTCGTAGGCCCTTGCGAGTGGACTCCTAAGTTCATCAGAAAGGCAGTTGTATGGCTTTGCGAGCAGGTTCACAAGCCAGTTCTCAAGCTCACTCAGGGTGACTACCTTACAAACGGTCTCGGCGAGCTTCTTGAGCTCCACGGTCCATATGATCAGATCAATATCAAGGTATTCAACGAACTTCAGCATACAATCACTGGCTGGCCAGGCGGAAAGCCTAACGCTGACGACAGCACAAGACCAGTTCCTTCAAATCCATTCCCTAAGAGAGTTGTGATCTTCTCGCCACATCCGGATGATGACGTGATCTCTATGGGTGGTACATTCATCCGTCTTGCTGAGCAGGGTCACGATGTGCACGTTGCATACGAGACATCAGGTAACGTTGCCGTTCACGATGACGTAGTTCTCCAGCATATGGATGCAGCTCGCGAACTCGGTTTCGGTGACCGTTTCGACGAGGTGAAGGAGATCATCGCTTCCAAGAAGCCAGGTGAGCCAGAGCCACGCGCTCTTCTCAACCTTAAGGGTTCTATCCGCCGCGCTGAGGCAAAGGCAGCTGTTCGTTCATTCGGACTCAACGATGAAACAAACTGCCACTTCCTTAACCTTCCATTCTATGAGACAGGAGGTATCAAGAAGGGTGAGCGTACTCAGGCTGATATCGACATCATCACTAAACTTCTCGAGGAGGTTAAGCCACACCAGATCTATCTCGCAGGTGACCTCGCCGACCCACACGGAACTCACCGTGTATGTACAGAAGCAGTTCTTGAGGCAATCAACCAGCTTCAGGGTGCAGAGTGGCTCAAGGAGTGCCACGTATGGCTCTACCGCGGTGCGTGGATGGAGTGGGAGCTCGGAAAGGTTGATATGGCAGTTCCACTCAGCCCGGACGAAGTGATCAAGAAGCGTCACGCTATCTACCGCCACCTTTCACAGAAGGACATCGTTCCATTCCCTGGCGATGACCCACGTGAGTTCTGGCAGAGAGCAGAGGAGAGAACAGGTAACACTGCTCGTCTCTACAATGGGCTCGGTATGGCAGAGTATCAGGCAATGGAGGTATTTGTTCGCCTCTTCTAAATTATATTCCTCTCGTCAGTCAGTTTAATGGCTGACGGGAGGTTTTAACTGAAAATTTAAATCCAAAACAAATATGGCAAAGAATTATAAAGAGGTAGCTCAGAGCTGGCTCGACGGTAACTTCGATGAGGAGACAAAAGCACAGGTGCGTGAACTTCAGAACGATCCTGTAGCCCTTGAGGATGCATTCTATCAGAACCTTGAGTTCGGTACAGGTGGTCTTCGCGGTATCATGGGTGTAGGTACCAACCGTATGAACAAATATACAGTAGGTATGGCAACCCAGGGTCTTGCAAACTATATGAAGGCTAACTGCGAGGGCCCTCTCAGCGTATGCATTTCATATGACAGCCGTAACAACAGCCCAGAGTTCGCAAAGATCGCTGCAGATGTTCTTTCTGCAAACGGTATCCATGTGTTCATCTTCGACAAACTCCATCCTATCGCTCTCATGAGCTACTCGACAAGATTGAAGAAGGCGACTGCAGGTATCATGATCACAGCTTCTCACAACCCTAAGGAGTACAATGGTTACAAGGTATTCTGGTCAGACGGTGCACAGGTGAAGTCACCAGTTGATAAGGAGATTGTGGCTGAGGTTGCAAAGATTACAGACCCTTCAATGGTGAAGTTCGAGCCAGGTGCAGATGCTGCTCCAATCGAGGTTATGGGTCACGAGATGGATGAGGCTTACCTCAATTCAGTGATGACTCTCATGCTCTCTCCTGAGGCTGTAGCTGCTCACAAGGACCTTAAGATCGTTTACACTCCAATCCATGGATCAGGTGTTGAGATCGTTCCTGAGTTCCTCGCAAAGCTTGGTTTCGAGAACATCTATCACGTTCCTGAGCAGGATGTAGTGGATGGTAACTTCCCTACAGTAATGTCTCCAAACCCTGAGGAGCCTTCAGCTCTTGCAATGGCTGTTGCAGTTGCAGAGAAGGAGGGTGCTGACCTCGTGATGGCAACTGACCCTGATGCTGACCGTATCGGTATCGCAGTTCGCGACAATGAGGGCAAGATGGTTCTTCTCAACGGTAACCAGACAGGTTCAATTCTTACATATTATATCCTTCGTCGTTGGTCAGAGCTTGGTAAGCTTGACGGCAAGCAGTACATCGTGAAGACTATCGTTACAACTGAGCTCATGCGCGCAATCGCTGAGAAGTACGGTGTGAAGGTATACAACGTTCTTACAGGCTTCAAGTGGATCGCTGACATCATCAAGAAGAACGAGGGTGAGACTACATTCGTTTGCGGTGGTGAGGAGAGCTACGGTTTCAACGTAGGTGAGTTCGTACGCGACAAGGATGCTCCTATCTCTTGCGCATTCGTTGCTGAGTGTGCCGCTTGGGCAGCAGAGCAGGGCAAGACCCTCTATCAGCTCCTCCAGGACATCTACGCAGAGTTCGGCTACTACAAGGAGTCACTCATTTCAGTAACCAAGAAGGGTAAGGCTGGTCTCGAGGAGATCGCTCAGATGATGGTTGATTACCGTCAGAACCCTCCTACAGAGCTCGCTGGCTCACCAGTTATCAAGGTGATCGACTACAGCAAGCCAGAGGAGACAGGTCTTCCTGCATCAAACGTTCTCCAGTTCTACAACGAGGCTGGTGACGTTGTGACAGTTCGTCCTTCAGGTACAGAGCCTAAGATCAAGTTCTACTTCGGTATCAAGGGTGCCGATGCAGATGCTAAGAACGAGGTACTTCGCGCTCAGTTCAGCAAATAGTCTGATACCTTATATAAATATAGTGGTCATTGAAAAATGGCCACTATTTTTTTTGCCCACCCCAGTTCTGCCAAACCTTGGTGCCCGTAAATCATCAATCAGCTGTCTATATTCTGCATATTTGGGCACTAAGGGTATTTTGATGACCCCTTAGTGCCCATTAATCTATATTGGAATACATATATTATTTATTTACGGGCACCAAGGTTTTATAGTAAGTGAACAGTTTTAAACAAAAAGAGTGTGACCGCATGATCACACTCTTCATATATTATGTTGGAAACGACTATTTGTTAGCGTCAAGTCCGCTCTGGAGGAAGTTTACGAATCCGTCGATAGAGAGATCGTAACCACGAACCGGAACGAGCATCTCACCCTCAGGGGAGAGGAGAACATAGTTTGGCTGTGCGTTTACATTCCATTTTGTGCGGGCAGTGTATGAGTTTGCACGGCCAAGATCCTTGTAAACCTTTCCAGTCTCTGCATCAGTCACATAGTCCTCTTTGTCAAGTTTCTGCTTGTCGTCTGTGTAGAGAGCCACGATCACGAAGTCGTTCTTGAGCATGCTCAGAACCTGAGGGTCGCTCCATACTCTTGACTCCATCTCACGGCAGTTTACGCATCCGTGACCTGTAACGTCCACAAATACAGGCTTTCCAGTCTTCTGGGCAGCTGCAAGGCCTTCCTCAAGGGTGAAGTAGCCGTGGAGGCCAAGTGGCAAATGAAGACCATATTTTGAGTCTGCAACTGGTGCTGCATCTTCCAACGCTACTGTAGCGCCGGCGTGAGTACCTGAGTTCTGACCGATTACAAAGTCCTGTGTAGTGATAGGAGGCATGTAGCCAGAGAGTGCTCTGAGCGGTGCACCCCACATACCAGGGATGAGATATACTACAAATGAAAGAACTGCGATTGAAAGTGCAAGTCTTGGAACTGTAAGGTGCTCAATTGGATCGTCGTGCTCGAAACGGATCTTGCCAAGGAGGTAGAGACCGAGGAGTGTGAAGACTACAATCCAGATTGCAAGGTAAACCTCTCTGTCGAGGAGTCCCCAGTGATAAGTCTGGTCAGCAACGCTGAGGAACTTGAGACCGAGTGCAACCTCAACGAATCCGAGAACAACCTTCACAGAGTTGAGCCAGCTACCACCGCTTGATCTGAACTTCTTGAGGAGTGATGGAGAGAAGGCGAGTACTGTGAATGGAAGTGCAAAGGCCATTGAGAATGCAAGCATTGTCACCATTGGCTCCCAGAATTCACCCTGAGTTGACTTGATGAGCACTGAACCCACGATTGGACCTGTGCATGAGAATGACACAAGTACAAGTGTAAGTGCCATGAAGAATACACCGGCAAGGCCCTTCTTGTCTGCTCCCTTGTCGCTCTTGTTCACGAGTGACTGTGGAAGAGTGATCTCAAATGCACCGAAGAATGATGCAGCGAATATCATGAACACGATGAAGAAGATGATGTTTGGCAACCAGTGTGTAGAAAGCCAGTTGAAGATATCAGCTGTAACAGCATCTCCACCGATGATCTTAGTGAGCATGATGATCACAGAGATTGGAACTGTGTAGAGAAGCACGATGAAGAGACCGTACATTGCTGCCTTGAAACGTCCCTGTGCCACGTTTTCAGAACCCTTCATGAAGAATGATACTGTCATTGGAACCATTGGGAATACGCATGGAGTAAGGAGCATTGCAAATCCCCAGAGGATAGCCTCGAGGATAAGTCCCCAGATCGAACCTTTTCTTTCAGACTTGGCAGCTGCAGCATCAGCCTCACCGACTTCCACTTCGAAATCGTAGTATTCAGCCTTGCACGCACCGCCTGTGCATGAATTAGTGAAGATTGTACCTGTGTAGACAGCAGGAGATTCAGTCACCTTCACATCCTGGGCGATTACAATCTCGTTATAGTAGTGGAGAGCCTTGTCGCCGAACTCGTCAAGCTCCTCAGTCGGAGTGCTGAGTTCGTATGGCTGACCTGCAAGCTCACCGCCTGTCACAACTGCGTCCATGATCTCTGTTGCAGAGAACTCGTCCGCAAGTGTGTAAGTGTGATACCCCTCGGCAACCTTACCTGTGAAGATCACCTTGTAGGTGTCACCGTCAACCTTTTCAACATGTGATGACCATGTTACAAGCTGACCCTGGGCAAAAGCTGCTGCACCAATAAGCAGCGCAGCAAGCATTGTCATAAATCTTTTCATTTAAATATAGGTTATAATTATTTTGCAAATGCAACTGAACGTGTCTCGCGGATCACAGTGATCTTGACCTGACCAGGATAAACCATCTCCTCCTGGATCTTCTTTGCGATCTCTGTTGACAATGTCTCAGCATCCTGGTCTGTCACCTGATCAGCTCCGACGATCACGCGAAGCTCGCGTCCTGCCTGGATAGCGTATGTCTTGGTAACTCCATTATATGACTGAGCGATGTTCTCCATATCCTTGAGTCTCTTGATGTATGACTCGATGACCTCGCGGCGTGCTCCTGGACGTGCACCTGAGATGGCGTCACCCACAAGAACGAGAGGGGAGATGATAGAAGTCATTTCAACCTCCTCGTGGTGAGAACCGATGGCGTTGCAAACCTCTGGCTTCTCCTTGTACTTCTCGGCGAGTTTCATACCGAGAATTGCATGTGGAAGTTCTGGATCCTCATCAGAAACCTTTCCGATATCGTGGAGGAGACCTGCGCGCTTAGCGATCTTAGGGTTGAGACCGAGCTCTGAAGCCATTGTCGCACAGATGTTTGCAACCTCACGAGCGTGCTGGAGAAGGTTCTGACCATATGATGAACGGTACTTCATGCGGCCGATGAGCTTGACGAGCTCGATGTGCATTCCGTGGATACCGAGGTCGATACATGTTCTCTTACCAGTTTCCATGATCTCTTCCTCAAGCTGCTTCTGAACCTTGGCAACAACTTCCTCGATACGAGCCGGGTGGATACGTCCGTCAAGAACGAGCTGGTGAAGTGCAAGGCGTGCAACCTCTCTTCTGACTGGATCGAAAGCTGAAAGAAGAATTGCCTCTGGAGTATCGTCAACCACGATTTCAACTCCTGTAGCTGCCTCAAGAGCACGGATGTTACGACCTTCACGACCGATGATACGACCCTTGATCTCGTCACTTTCAATATGGAATACAGTCACTGCGTTCTCGATTGCAGTCTCTGATGCTGTACGCTGGATTGTGTTGATAACGATTCTCTTAGCCTCTTTTGTTGCAGTGAGACGAGCCTCGTCCATCATGTCGTTGATATATGACTGAGCCTGTGTCTTTGCCTCTTCCTTGATGCTCTCGATAAGCTGATTCTTGGCCTCCGCTGCAGTAAGACCTGCAATCTGCTCGATCTGCTTGATGGCCTCAAGACGAAGCTTCTCGTACTCATCTGTCTTCTTGGTTGCAATCTCAACCTGGTTCTTGAGGTTCTCACGGATTGCATCAGCCTCCTTGTTCTTGCGACCAAGCTCAGCATTCTGCTGGTTAAGGCTGTTCTCCTTCTGTCTGAGTCTGTTCTCAACGTCGCTGATCTGCTTGTTCTTCTCGTTGATCACCTGCTCGTGCTCGCTCTTGAGCTGGAGGAACTTCTCCTTTGCCTGGAAGATCTTGTCATTCTTGATCTTTTCTGCCTCAATCTCTGCCTTCTTGATGATCTCTTCCTTCTGGCCCTTCAGTAGTATCCTGCGGACCAATATGTAGGTTACGAGTGCTGCAACAGCACCGCATACTGCACATAATACGTTGATAATTAAGTTCATAATGTTTTAGTATATATTATTAATAGTTTCAAAAAAAATGACCAGTCCGTACTAGGTGCAGACTGGTCAGGTTAGTTATATAAAAAGCCGTTAGCAAGTTTGACAGAAAATCTTAAAAAATAAGATTTAGGCTCCGGATTATCTGGGTCTGACTTCCTCCGTCCCGCATGCGGAATCCCCGAAGGTCACATAGGCCTGTCATTGCCATCCGAGTCACCTGGTTACATTATTAACGTTGATTTCAGCAAATAATATGTAACTAACGGCTATTATTTATCAATATTCGCAAGATAACCTTCAAGCTCCTTTGCGAGTATCTCTTCGTCCTTCATAAGCTCCTGGAGGCGCTTGCTGAATGAAACGTTCTCTACTGCCATATTCAAGGCAACCATCGCAAACAACTTCGCGACACTTGTATCAGGATACTTTGTCTGATAAGTAGTGATCTGCTTGTCTGTGTGCGCCGCTGCCTTTCTGATGATTTCCTCCTGATCAGGAGACTTTGCCACAAGTGAAAAGTTATAATCAGCAATCTTTACTGTAATCTTCTGATCCATAATTAACCCTCCATCAATGAGATGCACTTGTCAATCTCCTTCATCAGTCTATCAATCTTCTTTATAGCCTGGGCATTATCCGTGCCATCAGCCATAAAAGCTTTGGTTAGCTTCAGGTTATCAATTTCTCTCTCTAACTCTGTTATCTGCAATCTGTAGGTTTCGTTCTGCTTTTGAGACTGGTGCAATGCTTCCTGGAGACGGATTCGCTCCATCTTCTCCTTTTCATAAGCTGCAATCAGTTGTTCAATTTTGTGCTTAATGTTTTCAAGCATGACAAAACAAATTTTCCTACCATGCAAAAATACAAAATAAAAAGCGAAAATCAAGACCGATTTCCGCTTTTTACCATATTATTTTAAGGTTTTATGACGCTTAGAGCTCCTCTACTGCCTTCATACCTTCCTCGATTGCCTGCTTGTTGAGAGCGATGAGGTCTGCGTAGCGTGCAGGGATGCATTTTGCAAGACCCTTGTCGATGTTCTCAGAGAGGATGATAGGCTTCATCTTAAGGTATGCACCCATCACAGCCATGTTGTATACTTTAGAGTTTCCAACCTGTGCTGCAACATTGATTGCATCGATCTTGCAGATCTTGATGTCAGTTCTGCTAGGAGGGGTGATGATACCGTTTGGATCGTAGATAAGAAGACCACCTGGCTTTACAGAACTCTCAAACTTGTCAAGTGACTGCTGGTTAAGCGCGATGACAGTGTCGAACTTTGTTACGATAGGTGAGCTGATCTTCTTGTCGCTGAGGATAACGCTTACGTTCGCTGTACCTCCACGCATCTCAGGACCATAAGATGGCATCCAAGTCACCTCCATATCCTGCATGATGGCGCAGTATGCGAGGATCTTACCCATTGAGAGGACACCCTGACCGCCGAATCCAGCAATGATAATCTCTTCTTTCATATCTTATATTCTTATTATCAATTAATTACTCCTGTTTTAAAACGTCCTTGATGTCGCCGAGCGGATACTTAGGGAACATGTTCTCCACCATCCACTTGTTGGCAGCTGTAGGGCTCATCTTCCATCCTGAGTTACATGTAGCAACAATCTCTACGAATGAAAGTCCGATGCCTTTCTGGCTGTACTCGAATGCTTTGCGGATTGCCTGCTTAGCCTTGCGCGCTGCAACTGCTGTGTGAACTGACTGTCTTGTGATGAAAGCAGTACCGTCGAGCTGAGCGATCATAGGTGCAAGTACGAGAGGGAAACCGTTGAGCTTCGCGTCACGTCCGTAAGGAGTAGTGGCTGTCTTCATACCGAGGAGGGTAGTAGGGGCCATCTGACCACCTGTCATACCATAAATACCATTGTTGATGAAGATCACTACGATGTTCTCACCACGGCTGCAAGCGTGGATGATCTCAGCTGTACCGATTGAAGCAAGGTCACCGTCACCCTGATAAGTGAATACGTACTTCTCCGGATTGAGACGCTTGGTTGCAGTTGCAAGAGCCGGAGCACGACCGTGTGCTGCCTGCTGCCAGTCAACGTTAAGATAGTTGTATGCGAATACTGAGCAACCTACAGGGCTGATTGCGATGGTCTCCTCCTGGATACCCATCTCCTCGATTACCTCTGCGATGAGCTTGTGAACTGTTCCGTGAGAACATCCCGGACAATAGTGCATCACATTGTCGGTAAGAACAGGAGTCTTTTTGTAGACGATGTTCTCAGGCTTCTTGATATCTTCTATATTCATTTTATGTCTTATTTCAGGTTGTTGAACTTCTTGAACTCTTCAGCGATTTCATCTGGTGTGTAGATGATACCACCCTGTCTTCCGTAGAATCCTACAGGACATTTTCCGTTGACTGCAAGTCTTACGTCGTCAACCATCTGACCGAGGTTGAGCTCGAGTGTCATCATGCTCTTTACCTTCTCGGAAAGTTCTGCGATTCTCTTGGTAGGGAATGGGAAGAGGGTAACCGGTCTGAGGAGACCTGCCTTGATGCCCTCCTCGCGGAGCTGATCAACGACAGCCTCGCCGATACGTGAAGAGCAGCCGAATGCAACGAATACATATTCAGCATCCTCAGTCATATATTCCTCATACTTCACCTCGTTCTCCTTGATCACCTCGTACTTGGCAGCGAGCTTCTGGTTGAAGCGCTCCTGAACGTCAGACTCGAGAGCAAGTGATGTGATCACGTTATATGGTCTGTCAGCAGGCTTTCCTGTTGTTGCCCAAGGTGCGATCTTCACGAGTTCCTCCTTTGTCATACGAGGCTTCTCCGGACGAAGCTCAACCTTCTCCATCATCTGACCAACGATACCGTCAGCGAGGATGATGACAGGAGTGCGATACTTGAACGCGAGGTCGAATCCCCAGTCAACGAAGTCATACATATCCTGTGCAGAAGCAGGTGCAAGCACGATTGCATTGTAGTCACCGTGTCCGCCACCCTTTACACACTGGTTGTAGTCACTCTGGCTTGGCTGGATTGTTCCGAGACCAGGGCCACCGCGCTGGCAGTTCACAACAACGCATGGAAGCTCTGCACCTGCGAGATAGCTGAGGCCCTCGCACATGAGGCTGATACCAGGCGAGCTTGAAGAAGTCAATACCTTCTTTCCGCAGCATGCGCCACCGTAAACCATGTTGATAGATGAGGTCTCACTCTCTGCCTGAAGAACCACCATACCTGTTGTAAGCCATGGTCTTTCCTTCATGAGGGTTTCCATTACCTCAGACTGCGGGGTGATCGGGTAACCGAAATAACCGTCCGCACCGTTGCGGATTGCCGATATGGCAATCGCCTCGTTTCCTTTCATCAAAATCTTCTCTGCCATACCTTTAGATTTTAACTCTGTAAACAGTAATCACCGAATCAGGGCACACGATTGCGCAGTTTGAACAGCCAATACATGCTTCTCCCACCATTTCGGCATAATGATAACCTTTGTTGTTGACCATTTTAGAGAGCTCGATGCTCTTGGTCGGACAGTTTTCAACGCAGACACCGCAGCCCTTACATTTCTGGGTATCTACCTCGATTGCTCCTTTGAATGCCATTATCTTGAAATTTAAAGTGTTAGATATTCTGTTAAGAGATTGTTATCGGTTCTCGTGTTTTTTCTTTAAAAAACCAAGTAAAAGTACGGTATTTTATTTGAATTATCAAATATAATTTGAAAAAGTAAACGGGTGTAAATTTTTGGTGAGGATATATGAGAAAAATGTCTAACTTTGAAAACTTTTAACGCTTGTAGCCATGAGTAAGATTTTACTTAGAAATATAGAACTTAAAGGTGTTGCTTCCGATATCCTCATCGACGGGGAATATATTTCGGATGTGCTTCCTGCAGGCTCTGCTTCCGCTCAGGATGCCGAGGTGGTGGATTGTACAGGAAAGGCTGCAGTGCCTGGCTTCGTCAATATGCACACTCATGCAGGCATGATGATGATGAAGGGAGTGGGAGAGGATATTGCGTTTCATGAGTGGATCGACAGGATATGGCAGATCGAGACTAAACTCGATGAGGAACTGGTATATCAGTCCACAAGGCTTGCATGCCTTGAGATGATCAAGACCGGTACCACGACTTTCAACGATCACTACTGGCATATGCCTGAAGGATATAAGGCTGCTCTCGAGATGGGAATCCGCGGAGTACATGCGTATGTCGTTCTCGATAGGAATGATCCGGAAGAGTCTGAACGCCAGAAGGTTCAGTGCCAGGAAATGTATGAGATGGCGAAGGCTTGGGGCGTCACTTCCACATTCAGCATAGCTATTCATGCAATATATTCTGTGCGTGAGGAGATGTTTGTATGGGCAACGAATTTCGCACGCGAAAGGGGATTGAAGATCCATATCCACCTTTCGGAAACCCGCAAGGAGGTCGAGGACTGCAAGGTCCAGCATGGCGGAATGTCTCCGGTGGAGTATCTTGATTCGCTCGGCGTTCTTGGTCCGGATGTCATTGCTGCTCACACTCTCTGGCTGTCGGAGAAGGATATCGAGATTCTTGGCAAGAGAGGTGTCAACTGTGTACACAACGTGAATTCAAATCTTAAGCTCGCTTCGGGATATAAGTTCCTTTATAATGAGCTTCGTGATGCTGGTGCAAACATCTGTCTTGGTACAGACGGTTCTGCGTCGTCCAACAATCTCGATATGCTTGAGACAATGAAGACTTCGGCGATGATCCAGAAAGCTTGGAGAGATGATCCGACTGCGATGCCTCTTCCTGAGCTTATGGATATGGCGACAGCAAACGGAGGCAAGGCCCTCGGCCTGAAGATCGGCAAGATCGAGAAAGGCTATCTGGCTGATATTCTGATTGTTGACACTCAGGGATATAGCTTTGTTTCTCCAGGTTCGTTTGAGGCGAACTTCGTATATGCATCGCATGCGGATTGCATTGAATCTGTAATATGTGACGGTAAGTTTGTGATGCGTGACAGGGTTGTTCCGAACGAGGCGCAGATTCTCAAGGAAGCAAAAGAGACTCTTAAAAAATTATTGTAATATGGATCCAAGAGTAGAAAGAATAATGACTGCGGCTGAATATGTCGCGTCTAAGCTTAATGGTCACAAGCCGCTTGTGGGTATCGTCCTTGGCAGCGGTCTGGGCAAGTTGGCTGAGAAGATTGAAAATCCTATAGTAATTCCTTATAAGGAGATTCCTGGTTTCCCTGTTTCAACAGCGGTTGGTCACAAGGGTAACTTCATTGCAGGATATCTTGGTGGAAAACCTGTGATTGCAATGCAGGGACGTTTCCATTATTATGAAGGCTACACAATGGATCTTGTCACACTTCCTATCCGTGTGATGAAGGTTCTTGGCATCGAATATCTTTTCGTTTCAAATGCTGCCGGCGGTGTGAACTTCGATTTCAAGGTTGGTGACCTGATGGTGATCACAGACCATATCAGCCACCTTCCTAATCCGCTCATCGGACCAAATATGGTTGAGTTCGGTCCTCGTTTCCCTGACATGACCCGTCCTTACGATCTCAATCTCAGGGCAAAGGCCTTCAAATTCGCTGAGGAACTCGGTATCGAGCTGAAGCAGGGTGTATATTTCGCTGGAACAGGTCCTTCATATGAGACTCCAGCTGAGTACAAGTATTTCCGCCTGATCGGTGGTGATGCTGTGGGTATGTCCACAATTCCGGAGGTGATCGTGGCCCGTCACTCGGATATCCCGGTCTTCGGTGTATCGGTGATCACAAATGAGGCTCACGACGACTATGCTGAGGACTTTGCAAACGACGCGGACGACGTTGTGGAGGCAGCTGATGCGGCTGCAGACAAGATGACTGCACTGTTTACTGCAATCATTGCATCTCTCTAATTTCTGATTCTGGTTCGGCGGCAATTGTCTGCCTGTAAAATAGCGCGTGCTACATGAAATGCCTGATTTCGTGTAGCACGCGCTATTTTGTGTACTGTTGCTGTGTACCGTGGGCCTATTCCAGACTGCCAAGGAAGTCGGTGCTCCAGGCATCAGATGGCATGTGCCAGTCGCCGCGAGGGGAGAGACCCACTGATCCGACTTTCGGACCATCCGGCATGCATGAACGCTTGAACTGCTGGTTGAAGAACCTTCTCATAAAGGTCTTGAGCCACTTCATGATGGTCTCGTCATCATAGTGGGCCTTGCAGTCGGGACCGAACGCCTTCTGGGCGAGGAAGAAGATCTTCTCTGGAGCAAATCCGAGACGGACAAAGTTATAGAGGAAGAAATCGTGGAGTTCGTATGGTCCGACGAGGTCTTCTGTAACCTGCTTGATCTTGCCGTCTGCGGTTCCTGGAAGGAGCTCAGGGCTGATAGGGGTGTCGACGATATCCATGAGGATCTCCTTGACTGAACGTTCTCCCGAAACCTCTGTGAACTTGTTTTCTGCCACCCACTTGACCAGGCTCTTGACCAGTGTCTTAGGGATGTCTGCATTGACTCCGTACATTGACATGTGGTCGCCATTGTATGTGGCCCAGCCCAAAGCGAGTTCTGAAAGGTCACCGGTTCCGATCACGATTCCGCTCTCCTTGTTTGCAAGGTCCATAAGGATCTGAGTTCTTTCGCGTGCCTGCGAATTCTCGTATGTGGCATCGTGAACTGATGCATCGTGACAGATGTCTGCAAAATGCTGTTCGCAAGCTGCTTTGATTGAGATCTCGCGGCAAGTGATTCCGAGGGCCTGCATGAGATCCCATGCGTTGTTCTTGGTGCGGGATGTCGTGCCGAAACCAGGCATAGTCACACCAATGATTCTATCTCTTGACCAGCCAAGACGGTCGAATGCCATCACCGCAACCAAAAGTGCAAGTGTGCTGTCCAAACCTCCTGATATTCCGATGATTGCACTTCTGCATCCGATGTGGTTCATACGGGTCATCAATGCTGCTGTCTGAAGAGAGATCACCTCGCGGCATCTATAGTCCTCTTCGCCTGCAGGAAGGAATGGATTCGGCTCGACATGACGGAGAAGTCCGGCAGAAAAATCTGTCTCGCATGCCTCCCCAAGGTCAATCACATCATATTCTGAACCGACGATAGCTCTTGTGTCGTCGTCAGTCTTTCTGCGCAGTATATCAAGCTTTTCAATGTCGATATCAGCCACTGCAAGTGAGCCGCAAGTGCAGAATCTTTCGTTCTCTGCAATCATGGCCCCGTTCTCGCAGATGCATGCGGCTCCTGCATAAACAAGGTCTTGAGATGATTCTCCGAAACCTGCTGATGCATAGACATATGCACAGATATTTCTTGAACTGAGATCTTTGAGTGTGGATTTGCGTCTGCTGTCTGACATCACGAGCTCGTTGCATGCAGAAAGGTTCAATACGACCTGTGCTCCTGCAAGTGTGTGGTATGCAGATGGGGTGAGTGGTGTGCCGAGCTCGTCTCCGAATTCAACGGCCATCTTTGCCTCTCCAAGACGGAAGAGGAGTGACTGTGAAAATGCACAGGTCTGTCCTGCATAAGTTATCTCGGATTCGCTGCTGATGCCGCTGCCAGAAGTGAACCAGCGTCTCTGGATTCCGCTGATGCAGGTCTTCGGCACAATGGCCATGATTTCTCCGTCTCGTATCACCACTGCACAGTTGTACAGCCTTCCGTTCACTGGTACAGGTGCTCCGACAACGAGGACGATGTCCTTGCCCATGCTGAATTCAGCAATGGCGCCAACGCCGTTCTCTGCTTCGCGCACAAGGTAGTTCTGGTAGAACAGGTCACCGCATGAACAACCTGTGACGCTGAGCTCAGGGAATACTACAACTGAAACATCCTTTGCAGCAGCTTCTTCAGCCAGTCTGCAGATTTCTTTCGTGTTATGGCTTACTGAGGCTACCTTCACAACAGGAACAGCCGCAGCAACTCTTAAAAATCCGAAATTCTTCATCGTATATCAAAATAAAACAAAAGGACAGCATGAAAACTGTCCTTTCGTATATTAAAGTTCCTCGAAATTCACATCAGAAAATTTATTGTCTGCACCACCGTCCTTAAGACAGTTTGTCCTGATGTACTGAATGACCTCCTCAAGACCTTCCGCGAACTTCTCGAAATCCTCTTTGTAAAGGAAAATCTTGTGTTTGTCATAAGCGAAATGGCCATTTGAATCCATCCTGCGCTTGCTTTCAGTGATCGTCAGGTAGTAATCGTTGCCTTTGGTGGCCTTGACGTCAAAGAAGTATGTACGCTTTCCAGCTCTGACAGGTTTTGAGTATACGTCCTCACCTGCACGCTCCTGAGCATTTGCTCCATCGTAATCCACACTATACATAGCTTGTCTTTTTTTAAATAAATCCTTACAAAGTTAGAGTTTTTTCTGAAAAATGAATGTATCTTTGTGGAAATTTTTTGAAGAAAAATATGCTTAACAGAAGAATACTTAGAATCAAGGCTTTTAAGACGCTTTACGGTAGCGTGCTTTCAGACAATATGTCATTGGCTCAGGCTGAGGCTCAGCTTGAGGTGTCGTGTGAAGCCACAAGAGATCTATATGTCTATATGCTTGGCATCGTTTCTCCTCTCACTGCAATTGCCCGTGAGAGACTTGAGGCAGCCAAGGCAAAATTCAACCCTACAGAGGAGGAGCGCAACCCTAATACGAAGTTCGTGGATAACGCCCTTGCAAGACTTCTCGACGAGGATGTTGATTTCAAGAAGCTTTTTGCAAAGAAGAAGTTCGGATGGCAGCAGTATGACCTCTTCCTCAAGAAGGTGTGGGCGTCTGTATCGTCAAAGGAATATTTCGCTGAATATATGTCTTCTGAGGAGAGATCACTCGAGCAGGACTGCCAGCTCTTCACAAAGATCTTTGAAGAGGAGTTCGTTGACAGCATGGAGCTTGAGTCAATTCTCGAGGAAAAGTCAATCCATTGGTATGAGGACCTTCCTTATGCACTTTCATGGTGCTGCAGAACCTTCAGGGATTTTGCAAAGGGACAGGGCTTCAGCTTGCCGCCGCTTTATCAGAGCGACCTGATGTCAGGTGCTGACGTGGAGAGCGACAAGTATTTCGTAAGAAAGCTTCTCCAGGCATCTTTCGCAGGATATGAAAGATATTCAGCAATGGTTGCAGAGGCAGTTTCAGGCTGGGAGAAGGAGAGACTCTTCTCGACTGACGTTGTCCTCATCGTGATGGGTCTTGCAGAGGTGGCAACATTCCCTACAATCCCTGTGAAGGTGTCAATCAACGAGTATGTGGAGATTTCAAAGCACTTCGGTACTCCAAAGAGCCGTTCGTTCGTGAATGGTCTTCTCGACAGATTGGTGCAGTCTTTGACAGAGCAGGGTCAGGTTGTCAAGACAGGCAAGGGTCTTCTTTAATCGGATTAATCAAATTAAAATAACTTAGAAATGAATTTCATTACACTTTTACAGGCTGCACCAGCAGCACAGCAGGGTGGCGGAATGTCTATGTGGATCATGCTTGCCCTTATTTTCGTGGTTATGTGGTTCTTCATGATCCGCCCACAGAAGAAGCAGCAGAAGGAGCTTCAGAACTTCCGTGATGGCCTCAAGAAGGGTGACAAGGTTGTCACTATCGGTGGTATCTATGGTACTGTATGCGAGGTTAAGGAGGGTTCAGTTCTCATGGAGGTAGACAACAACGTCAAGATCCGCGTGAACAAGAACGCTCTTGTGAAGGATTTCACAGAGCAGCCTCAGTAGTATCTGATACATGAGGGACATTTTACATAGGCTGTTGAAGGCCTTGAATTTCAATAGGAGAGATTGGGCAGTATTGCTGCTGGCTCTCCTGTTGGCGTTTAGTACATGGCTTATTCATAATCTGTCCCTGAGATACAACGAATATCTGAAAGTCTCTGTTACAGCTGTCTGCAATATCGACGGACATTCCAATGTGTCGGAGAACAGATGTGAAGTGATGGCCCGATGCAGGACTACAGGATATCAGATCATCAAGCATAGTTTCAGACCTCGTACGATTGAGGCAAAGGTTCAGTTCAACCCCTCGGCGATGAAGCCGGCTTCGGATGATACTTTCTATATAACTTCATCCGACCTTCAGGAATATTCACATCTGATATATGGAGATAAGGTTTCTGTAGAGTATTTTGTGTCAGATACCCTTTTCTTCAAGTTCCCTCAGCAGGACAGCAGGCGTGTGCCGGTGTACCTCGTGCATTCATTGTCATTCAGACCTCAGTATATAAATGCCAGTGAGTTCACATGTGTGCCTGACACAATCACCATCTACGGAGACAAGTACAAGATCGACAAGATTGACAGGGTATATACTACTCCTATCAGGAAGACTGACCTGTATGAAAATATCCAGGGACTTGCGCCGATTGAAAAGATCAGAGGTGTACGTTATTCAGATGCCGAGGTGAGATACTCAATGGATGTCACAAGGTATGTGGAGATAAAGAACACATATCAGATTCAGACAGTCAATGTCCCTGCGGACAAGAAACTCCTTGTATATCCGTCATCTGTAGAAGCTACATTCAAATGCGAGTATCCATTGGCCGACAATGCAATGGAGAATATTGCCTTTGTTGTCGATTATGAAGAGTTCATATCTTCACTTAATGGTAAGTGCACTCTCAAGCCCGTTAATATTGGAGATAGTGTTCTGAGCTATCAGATCTATCCGGTGGCTGTGGACTGTGTGCTGGAGGACAGATAATGAAGGTCTTGATAGTCACAGGTGGGATCGGAAGCGGAAAGTCGCTTGTGTGCAGAATGTTGACCGAGGGTCATGGTGTTCCTGTATATGAGGCAGACAGTAGGGTCAAGGCTCTTTATTCCGAGATTCCTTCCATGTTGGATGAGATTGAGGATGTATTGGGAGTTCCTCTCAGGAGTGAGTCAGGGGACTTTGAACCAAAGAGACTTGCAGATGTTATCTTCAGTGACGCTGATGCCTTGCGCAAGGTTGAGGATATTGTCTTTCCAAGATTGACAGAGGATTTTTCACGTTGGGCTAAGGAGCAGGGGCAAGAGGTTGTGGCCTTAGAGTCTGCGACCATTCTTGAGAAGGAACAGTTGAATGACTTGGGGGATGTTTTGCTTCTTGTCGATGCACCAAAGGAACTCAGATTGTCAAGAGCCTGCTCTCGTGATGGTCTTGGAAAGGAGAAGATTCAAGGCAGAATGGCAGCCCAGCCATTGATGAATCGTATCTCTGACGGCGGTACCTGTGAGCGTGTTGATCATGTGATCTTGAATGATGGTTCAGTCGAAGATCTGCAGCAGGAATTGAATGAATTTATGGGAAAATATGGGTTAACAAAAATGTTATAAGTGCGAACATATTTGTTAAACCGATTAAATGATAATTAATTAAACGTTTTAATATTATGAAAACTGATTTGACTAGAGTTTTGGCGATTTCAGGCCAGAGTGGATTGTTTCATTTTGTTTCTCAGTCGAGAACAGGTGTGATTGTAGAGAGCCTCGTTGACAAGAAGCGCTCAAATGTAGCTGCAACAGGCAAGGTGACTTCACTCGCTGATATCTCAATCTATACTGACGAGGAGGAGGTTAAGCTCCAGCAGGTATTCCTTAACCTTAAGGAGGTTCTTGGTGAGGCTGATGCTCCAACATCAAAGGCAAGCGCAGAGGATCTTAAGGCACTCTTCGAGAAGGCTCTTCCTACATACGACCGTGACCGTTTCTATGTTTCACACATGAAGAAGGTTGTTGACTGGTACAATTGTTTGAAGAAGAACGCTTCTCTTGACTTCGTTGATCCTGAGACTGAAGATGCAGAAGCTTAGTACCATAACCTTGGGTTGCTCCAAGAATAAGGTAGATACAGAACATATCCTTTCCCAGGTGGAAGATCTTTATGAGATCATTCCTGAGGGAGAGGATATTCCCGTTGATGTACTCCTTATAAATACCTGCGGATTCATCGGTGATGCCAAGGAGGAGTCTGTTCAGGCTGTTCTTGAGGCTGTCGAGAGAAAGAATGCAGGAGAGGTCGGCAAGGTTATCGTGTTCGGTTGCCTTTCGCAGCGCTATATGCATGAGCTTCCTGACCTCATCCCTGAGGTGGACGGATGGTTCGGTGCACGTGAGTTCGATCCTGTGATCAAGGCTCTTGGTGCGGAACCTTCTGAGGCAAAGCGTTCGGAGCGTTATCTGACCACACCTTCGCATTATGCTTATCTCAAGATATCTGAGGGCTGTGACCGTCGCTGCTCGTATTGTGCAATTCCTTTCATCCGTGGCGGACATAAGTCAGTTCCGATGGAGAAGCTCGTAGCAGAGGCTGAGAGCCTTGCTGCAAAGGGTGTCAAGGAACTTATCATCATTGCTCAGGATACAACATATTACGGACTTGACCTTTATCGTCGCCGTGCTCTTGCTGAGCTCCTCCAGAAGCTTTCTGAGGTAGAGGGCATCGAGTGGATCAGAATCCATTATTCATATCCTGCAGCCTTCCCAGAGGATGTTCTCGACCAGATGGCGGATAATCCTAAGGTCTGCCGCTATATGGATATTCCTCTTCAGCATATCGCTGACAAGGTGCTTGACAATATGCACAGGAATGTCACTGGACAGTGGACCCGTGATCTGATCAAGCGTATGCGTGAGCGTGTGCCGGGAGTTGTCTTGAGAACAACCATGATCGTCGGACATCCGGGCGAGGGTAAGAAGGACTTCCAGGAACTTCTTGATTTTGCTCAGGAGGCACGTTTTGAAAGACTTGGTGCGTTCAAGTATTCAGAGGAAGAAGGTACTTATGGTGCCGAGAACTTCAAGGACAGCATTTCAGCAAAGACCAAGCAGGAGCGTCTGGATGCACTCATGACCCTTCAGAGCGAGATTTCACTTGACTTCAACCAGTCGCGTGTGGGCTCTGAGATCAAGGTCATCGTGGATGACTTCAATGACGGTGTATTCGTGTGCCGAAGCGAATTCGAAAGTCCTGAAGTCGATGGCGAGATTCTTGTCAAGTATGATTCTTCTGTGGAGGTTGATCCATACTCACTTATAGGCGAGTTCATCACTGTGAAGGTGGTTGGTGCCGATGAGTATGACCTTATTGCAGAAATCGTTGAAATTTAACAGGTATGAAGCGTCTATATACTCTTTTGTTTTTGTGTGCTCTGCTTGTGAGTGCCTGCGGTCCCAGCCGACATGCGCTTCAGGTGGAGATGAGATATCCTTCCAAGTCTGGAATAGAGCTTTTCGGAAAGGTTGTTTCTGTAGTATATCTTACTGATGGCAATACTACAGGTGATACCTTCAATGCCTCTATGGCTCAGGGATTTGCGACAGAACTGGAGAAGGATTATGGAACAGGAGAGGGTAGCGTCGGTGTATATAGCCTTGAGGATAAGGGCGGAGTATATTCGCAGAAGGATACGCTCATCAATCTGCTGATGGACACTGACTGCGATGCAGTATTCCTTTTTGACAAGGTGGGCATGCAGGGTGTCGGAGAGAGTACCATCAAGTTCAATATCAAGCTGTATTGCTTTGATGGCATGAATAAGGATGAAAAGGTGTTCTCATTCGTCGGAAACACCGTCATGAATGTTTCGGCCGATGATGTGTCCAGGGAGGCGACAATGACTGGTGAGGTCATTGCAGAGACGTTCAAGTCGCAGTGGAAGCATGAACAGTATTCCATCATCTATTATGAGACTGAAAAATGGTATAATGCTCTCATGAGGGCCCAGAACTTTGACTGGCGTGGTGCCATGGATACCTGGATCGGACTGCTTTCGACCAATGACCATTACAAACGTTCTTGTGCTGAATACAATATCGCAGTAGCCTGCTATATGCTTGGAGATTACGACCTCGCCACCGAATGGCTTGACAGGTCTGATCAGGATAATCTGCTGCCGGTGTCCGATGCACTTCGAAAACGAATAAATGCCAGAAAATAAAAAATCCGCTCAACCTCTTCGGTGGGCGGATTTTCTTATTTATATGACTCTGTGCTTACTCTCCTTTCTTAACAGGGTCGCAAGTGAGTCCTACTCCGAGTTTCTTGAATATCTTTCTGTCCACCTCGCTGAGCATTACAGTTGAGTGAACCTGGCATCCTTTGAGCTTTGGAAGCTGGTCAAGAGCCTTGCGGCAGTTCTCATCATGGTTGCTCAAGAGCGAGATTGCCACGAGAACCTCGTCAGTGTGAAGGCGCGGGTTATGGCCATGGAGATACTCGACCTTAGTCTTCTGAATTGGCGCAATCATCTCTTCAGGAATGAGTTTCGTGCTGTGTGGAATGCCGGCAAGATGCTTTGTGGCATTCACCAGGAGTGCCGCACTTGGACCCAGAAGCGAGCTTGTGCGTGCTGTGATGATTGTTCCATCCTGAAGCTCGATGGCTGCTGTAGCCTCGCCACATAGTTCCTTTCTCTGGTTGGCCGCAACTGTTGTTCTGCGGTACTCTGTTGTGAGCTTCGCCTGCTTGAGGATGAGTGCGATCTTGTTCACCTCATTCTCGTTATCGCCTTTCTCTGCGAGGTTGCAAAGAGCGTAGTAATATCTTCTGATGATTTCCTCTCGTGCCGCATTGCAGCATACATCCTCGTCGTTCATACAGAAGCCGATCATATTCACACCCATGTCTGTTGGTGATTTATATGGGCTTTCTCCGTAGATACCCTCGAAGAGCGCATTGAGGACAGGGAAGATCTCAATGTCGCGGTTGTAACTTGCTGCCACTTCTCCGTATGCCTCGAAGTGGAACGGGTCAATCATATTGATGTCATTGAGGTCTGCTGTAGCGGCCTCATAAGCGATGTTCACAGGATGCTTGAGAGGGAGGTTCCACACAGGGAAGGTCTCGAACTTTGCATAACCTGCCTTCTGATTGCGCTTGTTCTCGTGGTAGAGCTGGCTGAGGCAGACTGCCATCTTTCCGCTGCCGGGACCTGGGGCAGTCACGACAACGAGCGGCTTGGTGGTCTCGACGAAGTCATTTCTTCCGAATCCCTCATCAGAGTCGATGAGAGCCACATTGTTAGGATAGCCGTCGATGGTGTAGTGATAGAATACCTTGATGCCGAGACGCTCAAGTCTCTTGCGGTATGCGTCAACGCTGGACTGGCCGTTATAGTGGGTGATCACAACGCTGCTTACATAGAGACCGACCTTTTCGAACTCTCCACGGAGTCTGAGAACGTCCTCGTCATAAGTGATACCAAGGTCGCCGCGGACCTTGTTCTTTTCGATGTCCAATGAGCTGATGACGATCAGAATCTCAACCTCGTCCTTCAGCTGCATGAGCATCTGAAGCTTACTGTCAGGTTCGAAACCTGGCAGTACTCGGCTGGCGTGATGGTCGTCGAATAATTTTCCTCCGAATTCGAGGTAAAGCTTGTCTCCGAACTGAGCGATGCGCTTCTTGATCTGTTCGGACTGTATCTTAAGATACTTATTATTGTCAAATCCCGTTTTCATACGGGTTACAAAGATAAATTTTCTCCCTCGTTATTCCAAACACAATTTACAAAAAAACGGCTGACACGTATCTGGTCAGCCGTTTTTGAGAATAGGTAGAACCGTAAGCCGGGTTCTGTTTTAATCTGTCATTTATCTACGCAACCTACCCCCTGACAAAGAGCGGGCAGCTCTTTTAACCTTGGCCGAAGCCTGGTTGTGCCAGTATACATGGTCTTGCTGGCCCTGGTGCCGTCACCACTGTATGTCGCCATACAATGTCGTGAGCTCTTACCTCGCGGTTTCACCCTTACCTCCGAAAAGGCGGTTTGTTTTCTGTTACGGCATTCATAAGATTACTCCCATCTGTGCTTTCCACAGCAGGGTGCCCTGTCCAGTCCGGACTTTCCTCAATCTGAAATTAAGAGTTACCTCTGTTTCAAGATCGCGACAGAAGCGTTCTACCTATATGTCAATGAACTATTTGTAGCCGAGTTTGCGCTCAAGCTTGTCGTTTTGTCTGTTGATCTTCTCCACAGCCTTGACAAGGCCTGGAGTTATGTCTTCGCAGCGTTTGTGGCACTGCATTGATTTAGAGTACATTCTTCCGATGCAGAAGTTGCTGTGTTCGCAGCCGCTGCAGTGCTTCTCATCTGCCTGCATCTTGTTCACGAAGTCAGTATCTTCGAGGACTGCACGTCCCATCTGGACCATAGGGAAGCCTTTTGCAAGCGCTTCATCAGCAGTTTCTCGTGAAATTACGCCACCGACATATGTGAACGGGAAGTCCGGCATCGCTGCCTTGAACTTGAGCGCGTCTTCCATGAAGAAGAGCGGCTTGAACGGAACTGTCGGAGCGACAATCCTTCCGGCAAGTCCGACACCAAGCTTGAGCCACCATTTGCTCCATGGGAAATAATGCACAATCGGTTTTACAGGGAACTGTCCGCGCATCACATATTGAGGATGACGGCTCACAAATCCGCCGGAAAGCACGATAGATTCGATTCCGAGGTCGCGAAGGACCTTTGCTACCTCAATCAGCTCATCGGTCTCCTGGCCGCCCTTGAAGCCGTCTCGTGTGTTTAGCTTTGCAAAGAGAGCAACCTTGCCTTTACCTGCTGCAACAGCCTTGCTCACGCACATCTTCATGAAGCGCATGCGGTTCTCAAGGCTTCCTCCGAACTCATCACGACGATGGTTGGTGTAAGGGGAGAGGAACTGAGAAATCAGATAACCGTGGCCGGCGTGGATCTCGATTGCATCGAAACCTGCCTCGATGGCAAGTTCTACTGCTCTGCCATAGGCATCAGCCACTTCGTTGATCTGCTTCATGTTCATCTTCTGAACAAAAGTAGGAGAGTAGAGGTTGAAACCGCGGCTCGCTCCGTAAGGCATGCAGCCGCAGATGCTTCTGTGCGACATGTTTCCACAGTGTCCGAGCTGGATGGAGACCTTCGCGCCTTCTGCATGGATGGCATCTGTCAGTTTCTTGAGCTCAGGAACGATCTCTTCGCGCATCCAGAGCTGGTTCTCGAACGAAAGACCGCTCTGACATACTGCAGCATATGCAACAGTAGTCATTCCGATACCTCCGCGTGCTACAGCGGTGTGGTAATCGAACAGCTCCTGTGACGGACGCTGGCCCGGGCACATGGCTTCGAATGCCGCAGACCTTACGGTGCGGTTTCTCAGCTCAATGGGGCCGATCTTATATGGTGTAAACAATTCGCTCATTACCAGACAAATGGTATAATATGTTTCTTATTCAGTTTTGTGTATTCCTCTCCAAATTCCTGAATGTACTTTTCAGTCAATGACTTGGCACGAGGTCCAAGGTTGGCGAATGTCCAGATTGCGAAAAGGACTCCTGCAGGTGACCATGTAAGGATGGCGAAGCCGACCCATTCTGTGAATTCTCCGAAATAGTTGGCTGAAGTCACATATTTATAGAATCCCTTGCGAGGAATATAATGCTTTGTATCTCCTGGCTTGCGGAGGTTGCGGATCACGTGGTCGGAATGAAGGTTGATGCCCATTCCTGTGAAGAACACGATGAGTCCGATGATGAACTTAGGGCTGTGGAGCCATGCTGTTGTGTACATTCCTGAAGGTGCAACTTCATAGAGCCAACCTCCGATCATGTATGCGTTCAATGTGTTGAATACCAATCCCATAAGCATTACTGCAATCGGCATTGTGCTCTTTCCGCGCATAAGGAACGGGAAGATGAATGAACGCTGGAAGTAGTGGAGCAGGAAGAGTCCTGCCATGATGTACAATACGATTTTGCTGTTGCCTGTATCCACTCCTGAGAGTGCGAAACGGACAGTGTAATAAAGCATGAAGAGGAAGGCTGGAGCCTCCATGAGCACCCATGCAACCTTGTTGTTGATCTTTGGTCCCCAGTTGGAGTTTGAGAGGTATCCGTATCCTGCCTTGAGGAAGAACAGGGCCACGAAAACAACCACTGCCATTGCCGCCATTCCGGCCATTATCATATAATATGTGCTCATTATATCTTCAGTTTTGCAAAGACTGCAAAGTTAATGAATATTTTCTCAAAACGTATTTTTTAGCTACTTTTGTCGTCGCAACAAACCATACTGACTATGATTAGATTCATATATATATTCCTTATTTCAATTGTATGCGCTGCATGTGGCGAAAAAGCGGTGAAAGAATACAAGGTAGAAGTCATCGAAACCTACCCACATGATACTGAGTCATATACACAGGGACTCTTCTTCCATGAAGGTCAGATGTATGAAAGCACCGGTATGCGAGGCAGGTCCACTTTCAGAAAAGTGGATATGACAACCGGCAAACCGCTCAGACGACTTGATTTCGACAAGTCGTATTTCGTGGAGGGTTCGGTCATATGGAAGAACAACCTTTATATCCTTACCTGGGAGTCAAAGGTGGCTTTTGTCTATGATGCTGAAACTCTGGAATATAAGTCATCCTGGAGATATCCGCGCGAGGGTTGGGGAATCACTACTGACGGAAAGAGCCTCATCGCTTCTGATGGTTCTGCAACCCTGTATTTCATGGATGAGAACTTTGCTCTTGAGCGCAGACTGATCGTGAAGTATGAGGACAAGCCGGTGAGATGGCTCAATGAGCTGGAATATATCAACGGAAAGATATGGGCAAACGTATATATGACCGACGAGATTGTGATAATCAATCCAAAGGATGGTCGTGTTGAGGGAATCGTGGATTGCCGTGGTCTTCTTGCAAAAGAAAAGAGGACACCGATGACCGATGTCCTCAATGGTATTGCCTATAATCCGGAAGACGGAAAGATATATCTGACAGGTAAAAACTGGCCTGAACTCTACGAAATCCGTCTTATCGAAAAATAATCTACGAAAGAAGCTGGCGACCGTTCTGGTTGAGCGCCACCTTGTGGAACTTGTATCCGAGTCTCTTGAGCTGGATTGCAGCACCTACCTTGTACATCACTCGTACTGTGCGTGCGAAAATGTGGAACGCCTTGGTGGTCTGGTGCTCGATCTGTTCGTGACGGATGAAGTTGACAGCCTTCTGAGCGCAGCAGAGCATGATGTTCATGATCTGTTTTGCTTCAACTGAATCAAGAGTGAGTCCGAGAATATGCTGTACGATGTGCTCGTCCATGTCGTCGAATCCGCGTGGGCCGTGCAGGTTTGCATAAGCCTCCGAATGGTGTCTTCCCCAATCCTCGTCCCACCACTTTGCAGCTGCCATGCCTACATAGCCGGCGCATGCAATTGCGAACTCAGGATAGCTGTTCACCTCAGGAAGAGCCTCTGCAATATATTCAGGAGCCCATTCCTTCCATTTCTGGTCTATATCTTCTGAAGCGAGCAATTCCTTGTCAAGCATTCCAAGGCTTGCACACATCTTGAGCATCTCCTGCATAAGATTCGCTTCGTAAGTGTCGAAGTACTGTGTATTCTCTTCCATATTCAGTATCAGTTAATTTCAAAAATCGCGTGCAAAGATATTAAAAAAAGCTCACATCACTGCGAGCTTTTTTTCGGTTAGTTAGTAGTGTAGTGTATATCCCATATGGGATGATTAATTATTAGTGGTTAGAAACTTCTAAATGACATAAAATCGTTATGTCAAATGCAAATGTATGTAAAAAATCGTTACCTGCAAACTTTATTTTGATGATTTTTGTAACTATGACAATTCTTATTCGTCTTTCAAAAGGTTTGGTCTGAGCAGTTTGGTCCTTTCGATTGCCTGCTCGTCCTGCCATGCACGGATGAGCTTAGGGTTGCCGCTCAGGAGTACGTCAGGAACTCTCCATCCGTTGAACTCTGCCGGACGTGTGTACACAGGAGGGGATACAAGACCATCCTGGAAACTGTCGCTCAATGCCGATGTCTCATCAGAAATAGCTCCGGGGATGAGTCTGATGATCGAGTCCGCAAGAATAGCTGCAGGAAGCTCGCCGCCGCTGAGTACGTAGTCTCCGCATGAAATCTCGCGTGTGATGAGATGCTCGCGGATTCTGTGGTCGATGCCCTTGTAGTGACCGCAGAGGATGATGATATTCTCTTTGAGGGAGAGCTCGTTAGAGATGTTCTGATTGAGGATTTCGCCGTCTGGTGACATATATATCACTTCGTCATAGTCTCTCTCGGCCTTCAGCTCCTGAATCATAAGATATACCGGTTCAAGCATAAGCACCATTCCGGCGTCGCCTCCATAGTTGTAGTCATCCACCTGCTGGCGCGGTCCCTTTCCGTATTTACGAAGATTGTGCACATGGATCTCCACAAGGCCCTTGTTGATTGCACGTCCTACGATCGAGTGGCTGAGCGGGCTCTCAAGAAGCTCCGGTACTACTGTCAGAATATCAATTCTCATGATTAAGTCCTATATTATAAACGGTCGCAAAAATAATAAATACCCTCTTATTTCACAATATGGCTGCTGTCGGTTACTTCAATAGGTGTCCGATGAAGCGGCGGGCAGTTTCCTGATCCATTCCTCGACGGGTTCTGTAACTTTCGTACTGGCCCTCGCTGATAGCTCTTACCTCAGGATATCCTGCCTCAGGATGCATGAATATAAGTCCGCATATGCTTGCGTCCGGTGTCATCGCGTAGCTTTCTGTCATCTTGATTCCCAGAGAAGGGCTTTCGAACTTGTGGTCGTGCTGATGTGCGTGGCCATGTCCATGGCAGCCGCATGTGCAGTCGTGACCATGCAGCTCCTTACATTCTCCGAGGAGTTCAAGGATATCCTTCTTGAGAGTGTGGTCAGGGCAGCTTGAATATCCTGCTGCTGGCTTCACAACCTTCACTTTTGTGGCTTCTTCCACCTTGACGCTCAGCCACTTGGAAGCAGCTTCAGCAATTGTATGGCGTACGGTCTTGCCGATCATATCCTCGTATCTGCTGTTGCAGGCAGGGCAGCTGCAGCCTTCTTCATGGGCTGTGCTTCGCTTGCTTACGCATATTGCAAACATACCGAATGGGGAAGTCCTGCCGCTTGCCTTAGCAATCACGAAGTCGCTGAGAGACTGCATCTTGAATGTCTCCTGACGCATCATAGGAAGACGCACTTCCGTGTCGTTGACAGTGGCTACGATATCGTCATTCTCTGAATATCCGTTCAAGAATCTGGCAGAAAGCATGATCTTGAAGTCGCCGAACTTGATCTCCTCCTCGGCATCCCTGCGAAGCTGCATAAGCTCAGCTGCCTCAGGTACTGCGCTACCATATTTCACTCCCCAAATTGCGTAGAACATCTTCCAATCGAAGTATGGCATCACCTGCTCTGCCGGGATTTCCTGTGTCGGAATATCCTGCGGGCAGGTTGTCAGATATGTATCCGGATTGAATCCTTTCATTTTGTTTTCGTTGTTTTCTGCAGTCCTGGCTTCCTGTGATGAAGCCGCTTCTGCTTTGTCTTTCTTATTGTATAGGTCACGGAGATTCTTCTGCTCAGCGTGCATCTCGTTCTCGAACTTCTCGCGGTCCATCATGCAGCGTTTCGCCAGTACAGCACTTGCTGATGCGTCAGGACCATAGAACACGTGGTCGTAGAGCTGTGCAAGCTTCACTGCTGTGTGGAGTGCAGATGTCGTCGCTCCGCCGATAAGAAGGGGCGTCTGCATTCCTCGTGCTGTCATCTCGCGACATATCTCCTCCATCTGATACAGTGACGGAGTGATAAGTCCGCTGACTGCGATGAGGTCTGCATTGAGCTTCTGTGCCTCTGCAAGAATAGTCTCCTTGTCCACCATCACACCAAGATCGTGCACCTCAAATCCGTTGCATGTCATAACGATTCCAAGGATATTCTTGCCGATATCGTGCACATCACCCTTTACTGTGGCTATCACCACCACATTCTTTTCTTTGCGTTTACCTGGTACTTTAGTGTCTGATTTTGTCTCTGAGAATTGGTGGGTTGATTGCGGAGATGACATGTATGGAGATAAAATCTCCACGGCATCCCTCATCACTTTTGCAGCCTTGACAACCTGTGGAAGGAACATCTTGCCCTCACCAAACAACTTGCCCACATGCTCCATGCCGGCCATCAGCGGTCCTTCAATGACCTTCACGGCCTCGCCATATTTCTCCATAGCCTCGCTGAGGTCCTTCTCCAGATTCTCGCTGCGGCCCTTCACGATAGCCTCATTGAGTCTTTCCTCAAGAGTCTTCATGCTTGCCGGATTATCAACTTGAGCCTCTCCAGAACCTGTCTGGGCATCCTTCGCTGCCATCATCTCGGCAGCTTTTGCGATAAGTCTTTCTGTAGCCTGCGAGTCAGTGTCAAATATCACATCCTCCACGCACTTAAGCAGTTCAGGCTCGATCTCGTCATATACCTGAAGCATGGATGGATTGACAATCGCCATATCCATTCCAGCTTTGATCGCATGATATAGGAAGGCAGAGTGCATTGCCTCGCGCACTGCATTATTACCTCTGAAGGCGAATGATAGATTGGATACGCCGCCGGACGTAAGTGCGCCAGGAAGATTTGTCTTGATCCATCTCACTGCCTCGATAAAGTCCACTGCATATCTTGCGTGCTCGTCGATGCCGGTTCCGATGGATAGAATATTCACATCAAAGATTATGTCCTCAGGTGCCACTCCAGCCTCCTCTGTCAGAAGCCTGTAGGCTCTTTCACAGATCTCAACCTTTCTGTCATAAGTCGTTGCCTGGCCCTGCTCATCGAAGGCCATGACAACCATCGCTGCACCTAAGTCCTTGATTGCCTTAGCTTTTTCTACGAATGCATCAGCACCTTCCTTAAGGCTGATTGAGTTTACGATGCACTTGCCCTGAGCGTTCTTCAGACCGGCAATGATGGTATCCCAATGAGATGAGTCAATCATCAGGGCTGCCTTCGAGACCGCAGGGTCATTTGATATATATCTTACGAAACGCTCCATCTCGCGTGTGCTGTCGAGCATGGCATCGTCCATATTGATGTCAATGATTGTTGCTCCGTCCTCGATCTGCTTTGCAGCGATGCGGAGAGCCTCGTCGTATTCGCCTGATGCGATGAGTCGTGCAAACTTGCGCGATCCTGCCACATTGGTCCTCTCGCCGACATTTGTGAAGTTGTTCTTCTTCACGTCCACCTCCACTGCCTCGAGGCCGCTGACTTTCAGTGATCTGGTCTGGGTTAAATCCTCAATAATGCTCGAATTTGAGGATATGACCTCGTTTTGGGGAGCCATATCCTTAATATGGCCAGAATTTGAGGATTTGGAACGGGAAGGGATGCCCTTGACGGCCTGGGCGATGGCCTTGATGTGTGCTGGAGAGGTTCCGCAGCAGCCACCGAGGATATTTACGAGTCCCTTGCCGGCCATAGCCTTTACAGCTTTACCCATCTGCTGTGGAGTCTGGTCATATCCGCCCATCTCGTTAGGCAGACCTGCATTAGGGTAGCAGCTGACTGCGCATTCGCACCATTTGTTCACCTCTTCCAACAGGGTGGTCATCTCAGTTGCACCAAGCGAACAGTTAAGTCCGAATGCCAGAAGAGGGTAGTGCTTCACAGAAGTATAGAATGCCTCCAGGGTCTGTCCCGTCAACGTCCTGCCACTCCTGTCTCCTACAGATACGGATACTATCACCGGCGGAAGATTTTGCTTACTAGGGGAAGTCTGAATGACGGAACCGGCATTTTCCCACCCTCGGGTAGGGGGAGGGGCCCAGTGAAACTGGGAGGGGGCCGGTGTAGTCATCAGACTTCTCTGGTCTATGCAAGAGATTGCCGCCAGCGCCGCCTTCACATTGAGTGCGTCAAAACAAGTCTCAATCAGCAGAATGTCCGCACCGCCACGAAGCAGCGCCTCTGCCTGCTCGCGATAGGCCTCCTTCATCTGATCGAAGGAATATGCCCTGAATGCCGGATCGGAAACATCAGGAGAAAGCGAAAGCGACTTGGAAGTAGGGCCGATACTACCTGCTACCCATATCTTTCTTCCGCATCCTGTCTCAGTATCTCCATCAGTCCACATTTCAGACGATTTGCAGTTCATCGCTTCATCTGCAGCTTCACGGGCAAGACGCGCACCTTCGTATGCCATCTCAGCAGCAAAACTCTCGCAACCATATTCTGCCTGAGAAATCCTGTTTGCGCTGAATGTGTTGGACTCGATGATGTCAGCACCGGCCTCGATGTATTCCTTGTGAATTGCCTTGATAATCTCCGGACGGGTCAGGTTCAGACACTCGCTATTGCCCTTGAGCTCCTTCTCGCACTGAGACAGCTTGCCCGCGCGGTAATCTTCCTCGGTCAGCCCATGTCTCTGAATCATGGTGCCCATCGCACCGTCCAGAATCAAAATCCTTCCTTTTCCTAACATTGCTAATTACATTTGCGATACCTTGACAAAAAACGCCTGAAACTTGCCCAAGGTGTCCCGAAACTCAGTTCAAAAAAGAATCCGATGACAGCAGCCATCGGATTCCTTTAATAATATGTCGTAAAAATTACGGCTGCATTGTTGTGTAGACGTTCTGAACGTCATCGTCCTCCTCGATACGCTCGATGAGCTTCTCGATGTCTGCCTTTGCATCGCCCTCAAGAACCTTAAGGTCAACGTTTGGCAAGCGGGTGAACTCTGCTGCAACGAGCTCGTAGCCGTTCTCCTCGATCCACTTCTGGATTGTGTTGAATGCTGTGAACTCACCGTAGAGAACAATCTCCATCTCCTCGTTCTCGTTCTCCTCCTCGAAGATCTCCTCCACACCGTAGTCGATGAGCTCAAGCTCAAGCTCCTCGAGGTCGTATGGATTAGCTGACTTCATGCGGAACATACACTTGCGGTCGAACATGTAGTCAACGCTACCTGAAGTTCCGAGTGAACCGCCGCTCTTAGTGAAGTATGAACGAACGTTGGCTACAGTACGGTTGTTGTTATCAGTAGCAGCCTCTACGAGTACTGCGATACCGTGAGGACCGTAACCCTCGAATACTACCTCCTTGTAATCTGCCTGGTCCTTATCTGTCGCTCTCTTGATAGCGCGCTCGATATTGTCCTTAGGCATGTTCTCGCTTCGTGCAGTCTGGATAAGTGCGCGGAGACGTGGGTTACCAGTCACATCAGCACCACCCTGCTTTACAGCGATAGTGATTTCCTTACCGATCTTTGTGAAGACGCGAGCCATGTGGCCCCATCTTTTGAACTTTCTTTCTTTTCTAAACTCAAACGCTCTTCCCATAGTAAAATTATTTCTAATTAAATCTTACTGAAGACGGCCGATGTACTTGTCAACGTCGTAGCCTTCCATTGAATCTGGGTACTGCTCCTTGATCTGAGTGTAGAATGCGAGAGCCTTCTCATTCTGACCGAGCTTCTCTGCTACTACACCAGCCTTGAGGAGGTAACCTGCAGCGAACATGTTGTCAACAACTGCTGCAGCCTTCTCGAAGCAACCGAGAGCCTTAGCGTAGTCCTCGAGACCTACATAAGCGTCACCCATGCAAGCGATTGCGCGAGCCTTGAGGATAGCGTCCTTGCCCTTGTAAGCCTGAAGATACTCGAGAGCGAGATCCCAGTTACCGAGCTGGAGCTCACATACACCTGCGTAGAATGGAGCAGCCTTGCCAGCCTTTGCACCATACTCGTCAATGATCTGTGCGAAACCGAGTACGTTACCGTCACCGTTGAGAGCGAGCTCGTAGTCACCAGTGCGGAAGATCTCCTCAGCGATTGCCATCTGGCCCTGAGCCTCAGCCTGAGCTGGCTGGTAAACGAACTTGTTAACGCAGAAGATGATTGCTGCTGCTACAACTACAGCTGCTGCTGCAAAACCGAGAACCTTACCGTTCTCATTGAAGAACTTTTCAGTCTTTGAAACTGCCTCGACAACTGCCTCGACATTCTCATTTTTGATTTCCTTAGCCATATTTTATTGATTTTTATTATTTGTCAATGTTTGATATGCGATACCACGCACAAACAGCCCGCAAATTTAGACAAAAATGTCATAAATACCAACAAATATTTCGATTGTCTTTAAGTATATATTTTATAACTTTGCAAGGATATAAGTATTTGTATGCCCATTCTTGAAAAAATAGTAATTGCGGATTTTCGAAATATCGAGCTTCAGGAGATCGAGTTCTCTCCAAATGTAAACTGCATCAGCGGAAACAACGGAGAGGGAAAGACAAATCTTCTTGATGCCATCTATTATCTTTCAATGACTAAAAGTGCATTTTCGTCCTCTGACAGATTCACGTTCCGTCACGGAACAGATGAATTCTCTGTCGCCGGAACTTACAGGATGGAAAATGGACTGTCGCCAAGATTTGCTCTTAAGATGACTTCCAAGGGAGAAAAGAAGGTGCGAAAGGATGATAAGCCATATGGAAAGGTGTCTGAACATATAGGTGTCCTGCCGGTTGTCATGGTTTCTCC
>JAZKYT010000047.1:0-3494 GCA_045612265.1 Candidatus Cryptobacteroides sp. | reverse complement strand
TAAGAAGCGGCACGAGACAGAGTCCGATATTCTGAATCCAGAAGATGAGTGAATATGCACTGCCGAGGATGACAGGGTCAATGATCTTCGGAACAGATGGCCAGAGAGCAGCAGGTACAAGAGAGAAAGATACTCCAAGTACTACAATCAGAAGAAGAGCGAACCACTTCTGTGGGAAGATCGGAAGAAGGAATGCGAAGCTGAGGTGGCATGCAATCATAATGATAGCGCCGATCATAAGCATTGTTGCTCCTTTACCCTTGTTGTCAAGGAATGCTCCGAGGAATGGAGTGAGAACCATAGCGAGGATAGGGAACCATCTGAAAAGATCCGCAGCCTCGGTGGTAGGGATGTTGAGGGTTACCTCAAGGAAGTTGGTTGCATATCTCTGGAATGGGAAGATAGCTGAGTAGTAGAGCACGCAGAGGAGCGCTACAAGCCAGAACATCTTGCTTCCGAAGATCTTTCCGAGGTCGCTTACCTTGAACTCCTCGCTAGACTCGCCGCCAGCAACGATGCCCTTCTGTCTGTCGAGCTTGGCATCCATCAGTGAGAATACGATGAAGTTGATAAGACCGATGAGGAGGAGCACGACGCAGAAGAGGATAGGAGCCTCCACATTGCCGAACTTGTCAGCAAGACGTGGTGATGCAGAAAGTACAGCGAACACGCCGAGACGTGCAATTGCCATCTCAAGACCCATTGCGAGAGCCATCTCCTTTCCCTTGAACCATCTTGCGATAGCCTTTGATACTGTCACACCGGCCATTTCTACACCGCATCCGAAAATCATGAATCCTACAGATGCAAGCTTGGCTGTCGGAGGAAAACTTGTCCAAAAAGAGTTTAGGAAATTATACAGTCCGCTCTCAGGAGAGAAAAGGTCGCTGATTGCAAAAAGCTTGATTGATGCACCAACCACCATCACAGCTCCGGAGAGGATACCGGTGAAACGGATTCCCATCTTGTCAAGGATGATACCTGCGAAGATGAGGAAGAAAGCAAATACGTTGAGGAAGTACTCAGAGCTGCAGAATGTTCCATAGTTTTCTGCAGTCCAACCCTTTGTTGACTCAAGCAGAGTTGACAAAGGTGAGAGGACATCCACGAACATGTATGCAAAGAACATCATGGACGCAACGAGCACCAATGCTGTCCATCTAGCTACAAAGCTGTCGTTAAGATACTTTTTGATTGTCTGTGTCATTTTGATTTTGATTTGATTATTTCTCAATGTTTTCAGGATGAAATCCTGATAGGTTAAATCTTTGCAAAGATAACCTTTTTTAGTACCTTCGCAAATTCAAAGTATTGAGCATACATGGAAGAAAACATATATAAGATCCTGGAAACCGTCAACTCTCCTGCAGATATCAAAGGCTTGAGTATTGAAGAACTTAAGACCCTTTGTGCTGAGATCCGTCAATATATGATTGAGTGTTGTTCGGTCAATCCCGGTCATCTTGGTTCAAGCCTTGGTGCTGTTGAGCTGATGGTCGGTCTTCATTATGTATATGACGCACCTGAAGACAAGCTTGTCTTCGATGTCGGACATCAGGCTTATGCTCATAAGATCATCACAGGCCGAAGAGAGGCCTTCCGTAAAAACAGGATGAAGGATGGAATCAGCGGATTCCCGAAACGCTCGGAAAGCGAGTACGATGCTTTCGGTGCCGGACATTCTTCCACTTCAATTTCTGCAGCCCTCGGTTTTGCTGAAGCTGCAAAGCAGCAGGGTCTCCCGCAGAAGGCAGTAGCTTTGATTGGCGACGGTTCCCTCACAGGAGGACTTGCGTTTGAAGGTCTGAACAACGCTGGCGCGAGCAAGGCTGACCTTCTTGTGATTCTGAATGATAACAATATTTCCATTGATAAGAATATTGGTGGTCTGCACGAGTATCTTCTTCGCATCACTACGAATCCTCGTTACAATACAGCCAAGAGAAAGGTTTGGGATGGCCTTGGTGACAATTGGTTCCGCAGGGCGATACAGCGTTTCGTCGCTACGACCAAGTCTCATCTTGTGAGTGACAGCGGTGGAGCTTTGTTCCAGGCGATGGGATTCCGCTATTTCGGACCGATTGATGGAAATGATATAGGACAGGTTGTCGAGACACTTCAGAAGATGAAGAATCTCGGCGGTCCTCGCCTTCTGCATGTCTTGACCAAAAAGGGCAAAGGTTATGCTCCGGCTGAATCTGATCAGACCACATGGCACGCTCCAGGTGTGTTTGATCCGGAAACAGGAGAGCGCGTCAAGAGCCAGAATGGAGAAAGCAGATATCAGGATGTGTTCGGTGAAGTTCTTCTTGAGCTTGCACAGATGAACGACAAGGTGGTGGGAATCACTCCTGCCATGGCTTCCGGATGTGGAATGAATATTCTCGCCAAGGCCATGCCTGAGCGATTCTACGATGTGGGAATCGAGGAAGAGCATGCTGTTACATTCTCGGCAGGACTGGCTGCAGGTGGATTGAAGCCGTTCTGTAACATATATTCTTCTTTTTCTCAGCGAGCATATGATCAGATTTTCCATGATGTGGCGCTTCAGGGACTCCCTGTGGTATTGTGCCTGGATCGTGGTGGCCTTGTGGGTGAGGATGGTGCCACTCATCACGGATGTTATGATATGTCCATTTACAGAAGCATTCCTGGAGCAGTTATCGCAGTACCTAAGAATGAGATCGAGCTCAAGGATATGATGTATTCGGCAATGCTCAGCCAGACCGGTCCATATATTATAAGGTATCCTCGTGGATATGGCGAAGGAGTGGATTGGCAGAATCACAAATTCAGCAGAATGGAGGAAGGAAAGGGCGAACTTCTCCTTGAAGGCAGTAAGGTCGCTGTGATCTGTGCCGGACCATTTGCCAACAGGGCGGTGGAAGCAGCTTCAAGACTGAAGGAAGAGACAGGATGGAATCCGTCTATATATAATATAAGGTATGTGAAGCCTGTGGATAAGGCTCTGCTGGCTGAAGTTGCAGCAAATTATGATCATGTCATTACAGTTGAGGATGGAACCTTGCTAGGAGGACTTTATGGAGCTGTGACAGAGTATATGAGTGCGCAGGAACAGGCGCCGGTTGTAAAAGGAGTCGGAATTCCAGACAGATATATCAGTCAGGGAACGCAGACGGCTCTTCGTGAAGAGTGTGGCCTGACAACAGGAGCATTGTATGAGACTTTTTATGGGTTTTTTGAAAAAATGTTGAAAAAATCTTGAAAAGTTTTGCAGAATTAAAAAATATGTCTACCTTTGCAATCCCTTAAGAAAGCAACCGCTCTCGAACGGGAAACAACATTGCCGATGTAGCTCAGTTGGCCAGAGCACGTGATTTGTAATCTCGGGGTCGTGGGTTCGATTCCCTCCATCGGCTCAAAAGTTCTTAGGAATTTTGGGAGAATACCAGAGTGGCCAAATGGGGCAGACTGTAAATCTGCTGGTTTATACCTTCGGTGGTTCGAATCCATCTTCTCCCACGAAAGCCCGA
>JAZKYT010000046.1:0-3046 GCA_045612265.1 Candidatus Cryptobacteroides sp. | reverse complement strand
CTCATAGTAAGGTATATTGCCCCAAAGCTTCCAGAGCTGGGCATAGTACCATGTACGGAGGACAGCCGCCTCTGCAAGATATTCAGCCTTCAGCTTCTCATCGATACCCTGTACATCAGGCATATACTTGGCGACACAGTTGGAACGGTTGATGCCTGAGTATGCCACACCCCACACTGTAGAAGGAGTGTTTGTAGAAATCGACTTGTAGTCGAACATAAGGTGCCATGTCTCCATATCCTTGTTGTTTGAACCGCCTGGATAGAAGTCATCGGCCATAACCTCATATATGAACGGAACCGGGTTATAGGTGCCAAGTCCGTAGTCAAACCACTGAAGAGGGTCATATGCTGCCACCAGGGCCTCCATGATCCTGTCAGGAGTTGTGTAGTAATCATCAATGTAGATCTTGTCGTGTGACTGCACAGCAAGCCAATCCTCACCACAAGAGTTCACTGTCATCGAGAGCAGCAATGCTGCGATAGTGTATAATATCTTTTTCATTGTATTCTCTTTTAGGTGATTAGAAAGTAAGATTCAGTCCAAACAGGTAAGTACGTGCCTGTGGATAGATACCCTTGTCAACATAGCTTGAGATTTCAGGATCGAAACCGTTGTATCTGGTGAGTGTGAATGCATTCTCGCAAGATGCGTAAACACGCAGCTTCTTGACAAAGATAACGTTGGTCCACTTTGCAGGAAGAGTATAGCCGAGTGTGACGTTCTTCAGACGGAAGTAGCTTGCGTCCTTGATGAAGAAGTCAGAGATTGTCGACCAGTTCTTGTTGGTATCGTCAATAGAGAAGCGAGGAATCTCATTGCTTGTACCCTCACCTGTCCAGCGGCCGAGGATCCATGCAGGACGGTTCATCTTCGGAATGTCAGTACGCATGGTTGCGTCGAAGATGCTGTTTCCTGCAACACCCTGCCATACCATCGAGAAGTCGATTCCCTTCCACTCTGCAGAAGCGTGAAGACCATATGTCCAGTCTGGAGCACACTTTCCGATGATTGTACGGTCGTTATCTGTGTCGATCAGGCCGTCACCGTTCTGGTCTACGAAACGAAGGTCACCAGGCTTGGCGTCAGGCTGGATCAGCTTGCCTTCCGGTCCTACATATGAGTTGACCTCATCCCAGTTCTGGAAAATACCTGCTGTCTCATATCCGTAGAAATGAGGGTATACCAGGCCGTTGGCTCCGCGTGAAACGCTACCCATCATGTGCATAGAACCCTCGAAGCGCTCGCCTGCCTCATTTCCTGCATCGATCAGGGTTGTCTTGATATGGGATGCATTCACTCCTACTGTCATGTTGAAGTCACCGATAGAATATCTGTAGCTGAGGTCGAGTTCGACTCCGCTGTTGGACATTGTTCCGACATTACCGATAGGCTTTGACTCACCGAGGTATGAAGGAACCGGCATCTCCATAAGCATTCCGCTTGTATATTTATAGAAGTAGTCAGCTGTGAAGAGGAGGGAGTTGCCGAAGAATCCGAAGTCAGCTCCGACGTCTGTCTGAGTACTCTTCTCCCATCCGAGGAGCGAGTTAGGGGTGGTCTGGGTCTTCACTCCGTTGATGATGTCCTCATTATCAAGGTTTCCACTGCCGAACACATAGTTGTTGCCTGTAGATGTGAGGGCTGCATAACGGAAGTTACCGATCCTGTCATTACCGTTCATACCCCATGATGCACGAAGCTTCAAGGTAGAAAGCCAAGGAGCCTCATCCTTCATCCAGCTTTCGTTCTTGATGTTCCATCCTGCTGAAACTGATGGGAATGTGGCGAAACGGTTGTCCGGACCGAAACGCGAAGAACCGTCTCGACGTATTGTCGCCTGGATCATATAGCGGTTATCGAAATCATATGACGCACGGGCGAAGAACGAAGAAAGCCTGTAGTCTTCGTAAAGTCTTCCGCTACCGTCATTCTCTGCAGGCTGGCTGAGTGCAAAGTTGAGGTTTGCCTTGGAAGGATCCTCTTCGATGAGATATTTTCTTGATGCACCCACCTGTCTTCCGGTGTTAGACAGGGCTGTCTGTCCGAGCATGACTGTAAGGTTATGCTTCTCGGCGAAAGTCTTCTGGTAAGTCAATGTGTTTTCAACCTGCCATGTGATTCCGCGGGACATGCCGCCATATACTGAAGAATATCCCTGCTTGCGTGTACCTCCGAGGAAATGGTTTGGAGTCCATCCGTCCCATCCGCCGAACTGAAGGTCAGCGTTGATCGAAGACCTGAGTGTAAGTCCGTCATAAAGCTGGAAAGCGATCTCGCCACCGGCAATGAAACGGTCATAATTATTCACCTGTCCAGGAAGAGAAAGATCCGCCAGAGGGTTCACCATCTCGCTGAAATCCGCTCCAGGAACTGTGTAGAGGCGGCCGTCCTTCGAGCGGACAAGGTTGAAGTCTGAATAATAAGGATACATAGGAGCTCCTGTATCATCAACCTGGTCAGTATCTGGATTATGCTTATAATAATCGATGACAGCCTGTTCGTCTGCAGGGTCAACGTATACGCTGAGGAGTGGTGACAGAGCAATAGCCGAACCGAGTGGGGAGCCGAACTCTGAGTTTGTAGAGATTCCCTTTGTGATCGTACGTGAATACGAAACGTTCACATTGACATTCAATTTATTGAGCCAAGAACGATCAGCTGTTGCGTCGAAAACTGTATACTGATCATTTACGCGGGCAGTAAAGCGCTCATAGTTCGAACGGTCGTAGTTACCTCCGATGATACCGTCCTGCGAATAGTATCCGGCCGAAACGAAATACTGGTTCTTGCCGCTTGTTCCGCTGATGCTGAGCTGGTGGGACTGCTGAGGAGCATTCCAGTTGAAGAGCTCATTCTGCCAGTCAGTTCCTTCGCCGAAAGAATAAGGATCAGCATAGATAGGTGTGCGGCCGTCGTTGATCTCAGCCTCATTCATCATCACTGCATACTCAGTTGCATTGAGGACGTCACTCTTGCGCCAAGGGCTTGAAAGTCCGTAACTGAAATCATAGTTTACAGACACGCGGTCCTTGGAACCCTTCTT
>JAZKYT010000045.1:0-43323 GCA_045612265.1 Candidatus Cryptobacteroides sp. | reverse complement strand
CCGACTTGTGAATGATGCGTTCGGTACCACATGGACTGAGCGACATACTCGCCTTGTTGTGGAGACTCTCCTGGGATCGACAAAATATTACTATCCGGTTACCTTGCCGGTCCTTCAGCAGAATAAACGTTATGAGGTAAGTCTGAAGATCACAAGACCTGGTTCGGATACTCCGGATGCAGTTGTGGATAAATTTGCTGCAGACTTCGAGGTGACAGTGAAGGATTGGGAGACCGGTGCTGCCGTGTCAGAAGAAATCTGATCGTCATGAAACGCTTGGCGTTCCTTTTGATGACCGGTATTATATGGCCGGCATGCATTTGCGGATGCGGCGTGAAAGAGGATAGAAAGGACTGCCCGTGCAGGCTCTTTGTAGACATGACGGCAGTAGATATGGCTGTCATGTCTCCTCTTTCCTTATATGTGTCCTCAGGTGGAGAGCAAGTGTATGGCTCGGTGCTTAAATCTGAAAATTCTGAAAACCCTTATGTGGTTGAGGTGCCCAGAGGGGAGCTTGTAGTGTCTGTCTGGAGTGGCGGAGACAGTTTGGTGTCGCATGAAGGAATGACAATCCCGATCGGCTCCGATTGCCCCAGAGTGTATCTTCACTCCTCTTCGATGGTCGCGGATGGAGATTATGTTTGTGATACAGTATTGCTTAGGAAGAATCATTGTGTCTTGACCATGTTCTTCAGCGAGACGGAAGAACCCTATGCTCTGATGATCAGAGGGAATGTGGCAGGTTATGAGGCAACCGGAAAACCGGTAAAAGGGGGTTTTCAGGTCCCTGTTTCCGTGGATCCGACAATGGCTATTCCAACCCAGGTATCTCTCCCACGGCAGGTAGGGGATGAACTTCATCTGGATGTTACCGACCGGTCTGGAAATCTTAGAACATTTCCATTGCATGAATATATAAGACAGATGGGGTATGACTGGACTGAACCGGATCTTAAAGACCTCAAGCTGACGCTGGATTATACCATGACAGCAGTTACCTTGGTTATTCAAGGTTGGGATGAAGAATTTGTCTTTGATATTGTAATATAAAAAAGAATTCGTATATTTGCAGGACAATTCTGACGCCCGAGTGGTGAAATGGTAGACACGCTCGTTTCAGGTGCGAGTGCTTCACGGCGTGTAGGTTCGACTCCTATCTCGGGCACAAAAGCTCAGTCATCCCGACTGGGCTTTTTTTGTTATATTTGCAATTGGTAACTCAAAATAATATGAAGATAGTATTCTTGGATGCGGCGACGATGGGAGATGTCTCGTTTGAGCCGATTGCTGAACTTGGAGAATTTATCACTTATGACAGCTCTACACCGGAGCAGGCCCGTGAGAGGGTTAAGGACCTGGATGTGGTGATTGTTAACAAGGTGTTGGTGGACAGACAGTTGATTGACTCTGCGCCAGCTCTCAAGCTCATCTGCATATCTGCAACTGGTGTCAACAATATTGATGTTGATTATGCTGCTTCGAAGGGAATCCCTGTGAGAAATGTAGCAGGATATTCCACTGATTCTGTTGCTCAATCGACATTCATGCATATTCTCTCTTTGGTGGGAGGTGCTCCATATTTTGATAGGAGTGTCAAGTCAGGAGATTATTCGCGTAGCGGAATGTTCACCGATCCGAAATGGAACTGGAGGGAACTTGCAGGAAAGACAATCGGTATCATAGGACTTGGAAACATAGGACGCAAGGTGGCAGTGATTGCAGAGGCATTCGGTATGAATGTATGTTATTTCTCCACATCAGGAACCGGGCATTGCAAGGATTACCCTTGCCTTACTTTGGATGAATTGTTGGCGAAGTCGGACATTGTTTCGATTCATGCACCTTTGAACGAAAGGACAAACGGCTTGATCGGCAGGGAGGAACTGTCACGCATGAAGCCTTCGGCATTTCTGGTGAATATGGGTCGTGGCGCCATTGTGGATGAAGCAGCGCTTGCTGAGGCAGTTGATGCCGGAGTTATTGCCGGTGCAGGAATGGATGTGTTTGTTGTGGAACCTATTCCAGAAGATCATCCGTATCTTAAGATGCAGCATCCGGAAAGAATGAGTCTTGCTCCTCACGTTGCATGGGGAAGTGTTGAGGCCCGCACACGCCTGGTGAGCATGATTGCAGATAATATTAAGTTAGGTTGGTAAATAATTATTAATGAATATGAAAAAGATATTTTTATGCTTGTTGGCTGCAGCTGCTCTCTTTTCTTGTAGCAAGCCATATGTGATTGTTCAGGTGGCAGACCCGCAGCTTGGTTTCGATGCTGATGTAAAGCATCAGAACTCTGGTGAGGCGTATGTTGACGACTTGAGCTATGAGGCTGATTATCTCAACAAGGCGGTTTCTCAGATTAACATCATCAAACCGGATGCAGTCGTGTTTACAGGTGACAATGTACACCAGGTGATGAATGACCACCAGTGGTATACGTTCCTTGGTATCATTGGAAGAATTCACTCAGATATCAAGACTTTCTTTGTGCCTGGAAATCACGATGTACTCAATACATCACGCGGAGTGGATGTCTCGCCGTTTGCAGTGTATATTGGTGAGGACAGATTTGTGTATACTGACCGCGGAGTAAGACTGGTCGGTTTGAATACAAGCTTCATCAAGTTCGATGACGGACGCGAGGAGGAGCAGTTCGAGTGGCTTAAGAAGGCTCTCAAGAAGGAGAAGGCTTCAGAGGTGACACTTGTCTTCGGCCACCATCCGTTCTTCAAGGAGAATATTGACGAGGAGGATAGCTCTCAGATTCAGAAGGCGAAGAGACGCAGATATTTTGATCTTTTCAAGTCAATGGATGTGGGTGCTGTTTATGCAGGCCATCTCCATACACTTCGAGAGGGCGAGTATGAGGGTATCCCTATGAGAACCATGACAGCAGCAGCGTATCAGCTTGGTGAGGCTCAGCCTTCTATCCGTATCATCACTGTTTCACGCAAGGGAATTGGTGACGAAATCAGACTACTCTAATACCTGTGCTAATTTTAAGGAAGTTATGGTATTTAAACAGTTGTCGCCGGAGAATTGTGATTCTTCGGCGACAATTGTCATGTTATCAAATCTATTAGAGTGTGAACTCAAGGATCTTGTTGTATCCTGTAGCGGCATCCCAGACGTTGTCATTAGCAAGACGGATGGAGAAGTCCGGATTGTCGTGGAGGGTTGGCTTTGGATCCGGAAGGTTGAGGTAGAGAGTACAAGTGCCTGCTGCCTCTGCCGGTATCGCAATAGTCTGGTTGATGACTGAAGTCTTGTTTGCAAACCAGAAGCGTGGGTCAACGTCCTTCAGCTCATATACGGTCTTGGTGCCGTTGCCGTCAACGAGGACAAGCTCAACTGCACGTGGGTTCATCGGAGCAGCGAAACCGCTGTTCTTGATTCTGAGAGCAACCTGAAGGTCTGCGCCGGCTGCAGGTGCAGAATGATATACGTCTGCAACAGAGAGTCTGTAACCGAGGCGGCGCTTCACCTCGTCCATACATCCGTCTGTAGTCCAGCGGTCAAGAACGCTTCCGTTATATCCGCTGTTCATATATGTCCAGTGGTAGTCCTCCATGTCCTTGAGTGAATTCTCGCACTTGCAGTAGTCTGACAGTCCGCAAGTTTCACCACCCATAAGTACGTATCTTGAGTCTCCTTCCCAGTATTTGCGTGATGCTGATCCCTCGAACGTTCCGACATCATCCTTTGAGGCGCCGAAGCAGTCGTTGAAGCAGCTCAGACGTGAAAGGTCAGATCCGCTGTATGCAGTCTTGACTGTCAAGGTGTCTGTGTAGCTGCCTGAAAACATCATCTTCTTGAACATAGGAGTTCTGAGTGCGACTGTGCGGTCTGCAGGAAGTGCATCGAGCATGGCATCAATTACTCCTCTGCGGAGGACGTGTTCTTCCGGAGTGTTAGGACCGAACACGAAATGAGTAGTGTAGTACCATTCGCCCCATACGCCCACGAATCCTGCCTGCCAGCAGAGGATCACGTCGCTGTATTCCTGGATGATCGGCTTGAGGTTCTTGATATGACGCTGAACGAATTCAGGACTTGCATCCCAATTTGCCTTGTTCTTATCTGAAGCATCTCGGCTGTATGCAAAACGAAGGATACATTTAGCACCACCTTCTCTGAGGGCCTGCATGTTGGCTCTTACGAGATTCAGAAAATCCTCGTCGATGTCAGACTGTCTGTACGAGCTGAGATAATGTCCTGTGTAGCAAAGAGTGATGCCGTTGAGGCGGTCAGCCTTGAGAGTCGCTGCTGACAGCGGTGTAGCTTTGGCATATGTGAAATCATAGTGCTTGTAGAAGCCTCTCTCAGGATTCGCGAATATCTCGTCAGATTCAGTGAAGCTGATGTGAGTAAGTCCTTCATAACTTGGCTCAGGCATATCCTCTTCATAGCCGGAACCGTTCTCAAGATGTCCCTCGTAGAGGATATCTCCAGGGAATTCAAGATTATACTCAGGCTTCTCTTCCGGTTTCTCTTCTGGTTTCTCCTCCGGTTTTTCCTCTGGTTTTTCAGAAGGCTCTTCATTCTGAGTAGGATCGTCAATGACAGGTTCCTGGCAACCGATGGCCATGATCAGCGCAAGCGATGCGAATGTGTACAAAAGTTTTTTCATAGAAATATAGATGTTATCCTAAGGCAAAGTAAGCAATAATTTTTTATCTTTGCGCGTCAATTATAAAAATAGTCGATATGAGCAATCAAAGGTATATGCAGCGCGGCGTTTCTGCGTCCAAGGAAGATGTGCATAATGCAATCAAGAACATTGATAAGGGTGTTTTCCCAAAGGCTTTCTGCAAGATTATTCCTGATATTTTAGGTGGAGATCCTGAATATTGTAATATCATGCATGCAGACGGAGCGGGCACAAAGTCATCCCTTGCATATCTTTATTGGAAGGAGACTGGCGACCTTTCAGTATGGAAGGGAATCGCGCAGGATGCCCTCATCATGAATATCGACGACCTTCTTTGTGTGGGTGCTGTTGACAATATTCTTGTATCTTCCACTATCGGACGAAATAAACTTCTCGTTCCAGGCGAAGTGATCAGCGCAATCATCAACGGAACTGACGAGCTTCTCGCAGAGCTTCGCGAAATGGGAGTAGGTGTATATGCCACTGGCGGTGAGACTGCCGATGTGGGTGACCTTGTCCGTACCATCATCGTAGACTCGACAGTAACCTGCCGTATGAAACGCAGCGATGTGATCGACAATGCAAACATCCGTCCTGGTGACGTGATCGTGGGTCTTGCATCTTATGGCCAGGCTACATATGAGAAGGAATATAACGGCGGTATGGGCAGCAACGGTCTTACAAGCGCCCGCCACGACGTATTTGCAAAATATCTCGCAGAGAAATACCCGGAGAGCTTTGATAAGGCAGTTCCAGAGGAACTCGTATACAGCGGTGCACTCAAGTTGACTGATGCTGTAGAGGGTTCGCCACTTGATGCAGGCAAGCTCGTACTTTCACCAACCAGAACTTATGCTCCGGTTGTGAAGAAGCTTCTTGACGCGTTGAGGCCTGAGATTCATGGTATGGTTCACTGCTCAGGCGGTGCGCAGACCAAGATCCTTCACTTCGTAGGCGACAACTGCCGCGTGATCAAGGACAACCTTTTCCCTGTTCCACCACTCTTCAAGACCATCCATGAGCAGAGCGGCACTGATTGGGCCGAGATGTACAAGGTCTTCAACATGGGCCACCGTATGGAGGTTTACCTTGCTCCGGAGCATGCCGAGCAGGTGATCGAGATCTCAAAGAGCTTCGGCATCGACGCTCAGGTAGTCGGTCATGTCGAGGAGAGCGCAGGAACCAAGGAACTTATCATCCGCTCTGAGTTCGGAGAATTTAAATACTAATATATTATGAGAGCACTATTTTCAGTTAGTGATAAGACAGGCGTAGTAGAATTCGCCAGTCAGTTGGTAGAGCTTGGTTGGGAGATCATCGCAACAGGCGGTACCATGAAACTCCTGCAGGATGCAGGACTTAAGGTGATCAACATCAGCGAGATCACAGGTTTCCCTGAAATCTGCGACGGTCGCGTGAAGACACTTCATCCAAAGGTACATGGCGGTCTTCTTGGTCGTCGTGACCTTGACAGCCACATCGCTCAGCTCAAGGAGAACGGAATCGAGTTCATCGACATGGTATGCGTGAACCTCTATCCTTTCAAGCAGACAATCGCAAAGCCTGACGTGACAATGGAGGATGCAATCGAGAACATCGACATCGGAGGTCCTTCAATGCTTCGCAGCGCAGCTAAGAACTGGAGCGCGGTGACAGTTGTATGTAATCCTGAGAATTACGCGAAGATCATTGCAGAGATCCGCGAGACTGGCAACACAACAAAGGAGACACGTCTTCAGCTTTCTGCAGAGGCATATACTCACACAGCTGAGTACGATATGATGATTGCTACATACATGCGTAAGGCTGCAGGTCTGAACGAGAAGCTTTTCCTTGAGTACGACCTCAAGCAGAGCCTTCGTTACGGCGAGAATCCTCACCAGAACGCCAAGTTCTATGCAACTCTTGATAAGGTTCCTTTCTCTCTTGCAACAGCTGAGCAGCTCAACGGTAAGGAACTTTCATACAACAATATCCAGGATGCAAACGCAGCCCTCAACATCGTTCGCGAGTTTGACGCTCCGTTCTGCGTAGGTCTTAAGCATATGAACCCATGTGGCGCAGCGATCGGAACTGACGTTGTTGACGCTTGGACAAAGGCTTATGAGGCAGACAAGGTGAGCATCTTCGGTGGTATCGTGGCTGTGAACCGTGAGGTGAACAAGGAGGTTGCAGAGCTAATGAAGCCGATCTTCCTTGAGATCATCATGGCTCCAAGCTTCACTGATGAGGCCCTCGAGGTGCTCTGCACAAAGAAGAATCTCCGTCTGCTCAAGGTGGATATGAGCAAGGAAGAGGGTGGCCACAACATGTATGTGAGCATGAACGGTGGTATCCTCGTTCAAGAGCAGGATATTGACACTAAGACTGTTACAGAGGATATGTGTGTAACTGAGACCAAGCCTTGCTGCGAGGCTCAGCTTACTGACCTTGACTTCGCTTGGAGAATTGTCAAGCATGTGAAGTCTAATGCTATCGTTGTTGTGAAGAACGGTGCAACCCTCGGAGTGGGTGCTGGTCAGATGAACCGCGTGGGTTCTGCAAAGATCGCCCTTGAGCAGGCTTCGGCAGCTCTTGCTGAGGTTGGCAAGGATATCAGAAATGAGGCTCTCGTACTCGGCTCTGACGGTTTCTTCCCATTCGATGACACAGTTACTCTTGCAGCCGAATATGGCGTGAAGGCAATCGTTCAGCCAGGCGGAAGCGTTCGTGACGAGGATTCTGTGAAGAAGGCTAACGAATGTGGCATCACAATGCTCTGCACTGGAATGCGTCACTTCAAACATTAATATATTATGAAAGATACCGTCAAGCCTGACAGGCTGGCATCTTTGGACATTTTAAGGGGACTCGATCTTTGGCTTCTGCTGATGATCGGTCCCGTTTTGCATACATTCCTTAGATCCGGTTATGGAGAAGGATGGGAATTCATCCGTTATCATGCCGACCATGTCGCGTGGGAGGGATTTTCATTATGGGATATCATAATGCCTCTCTTCATGTTCATGTCCGGAATTACGATTCCATTTTCTCTGAGGCGTTATAAGGGTGGACTTGGTTCGAAGAAAGAGTTTTATCTTAAGCTGCTCAAGCGATTCTGTCTGCTTGTGTTTTTCGGATGGATCGTTCAGGGTAATCTCCTCAGTTTTGATTTCAGGTATTTCCACCCATATGCGAACACCTTACAGGCAATCGCTGTAGGATATGCAGCGTCTGCTCTGTTGTTCGTATATTTCCGTCCAAAGATGCAGATTGTCCTTACTTCTCTGCTTTTCTTTGGATATATGGCTGCCTTTGTGTTCACCGGTATGGATGTGAATCCGGAAACAAACATTGCCATGGTTATAGATAAGGCCGTGCTCGGTGCTCATAGGGACGGTGTCAGATGGCTGGAGAATGGTGACTGGCAGTTCAGCACCTGGTATCAGTATACCTGGATTCTCAGCAGCTTGAACTTCATCGTGACTGTAATGCTTGGATGCTTTGCTGGCCAGATGATCTGTGCCGGTGGTGGCGAAGTGTCCGGACGCAAGGCCCTGAAACTTGCTGTGGCTGGTGTTGCGCTGACCGCTACAGGTCTTGCCATAAGCCCGTGGTTTCCGATCAACAAGCAGCTCTGGTCCAACTCCATGACATTATATTCAGGTGGAATCTGCTTCCTTCTCATGGCTGTGACATATTATATCGTGGATGTCAGAAAATGGGGCGGTAAGATGGAATGGATCAAGTATTTCGGAATGAACTCCATTGCGGCATATATGATTGCCAATGTCATTGACTTCAGATCGGTCACAGAATCATTCATTTACGGATTGGAAGATATAGTAGGGGGATTCTATCCTGTTCTTATAGCCTGTGGCAGGGTGCTGATCCTGTTCTTCATCATGAGGTTTATGTATAAGAACAAGGTATTTATTAAGGTTTAATGCTTGAACATATGAATAGAATAAGAGTTTTTATAGTTGCCTTTCTGCTTGCAATGCCGATGGCCCTTGCAGCTCAGGAGAACGACCTTTGCTTCTGGAATGCAGTGTCCATGAAGAAGGATATTAACGATGACTGGACCGTGGGTCTGCGCACGGAGCATAGGGCATATAACGATGCATCCCAGACTCAGCAGTACTATATAAGACCTATTGTCGAGTATGATATACTCCCGTGGCTCAAGGCGGCTGCCCAAGCCGATTTTGCATGGATGTCGAGCGGTTTCAATATAAGACTCCTGCCCCAGGTCACTGCCACATATAAGAAGGCAGGATTTGACTTCTCGCTCAGACAGAGGCTTCAGGCCACATGGAAGCAGCCGGACAACAGCTGGGGTTTCCTGTTCAGAACCAAGGCTCAGGTACGATATAAGATTCCCGGAACTCCTGTCAGTCCTTTGTTTGCTGTGGAGCCATACTATATGGCTGAGTTTGCAAGGACAAGATATTATGCCGGAGTCAGTCTGTCTGTGACAAAGAACCTCTCAGTCCTGATGCAGTATGTCTATCAGGACCATTATACAAAACCGGTGGATGATAATGTATTGTGGCTGACCTTCAATGTCAAGCTTTAGAAATCCTACAAGGCAAGGAGATATTGCCTGAGGGCCGACCAATCATAATAGGGACCATGTTCTGGCTTGAGTGCCGGGATTGTGGTCTCTTTTTCGTTATAGAGGAGCTTGACGAGAATTTCTCCGTTCTTGTTGGTGTAGAACACCATCTGGAGGTTTGAGGCCATAGGGCTGAACTCCGAGCCGCTCCAATGTTCATGAGCCTGGAATGCGCTCCATTTTTCGTGCATGCCTTCTATTGCGATGGTTGCTACAAGAGGAAGAAGACCGCTGTCGTGGCCGAATCTGAAATCTGCTGCAAGGTTGCTGTCTGCCCTTAAAGCCTCGTCTGCCTTTTCTACTATATCTTTGATCAGTGGTCTGGCGATTGTGGCTGTTTCCGATGCCATTTCTGCTGAATTTCCATATCCTGCATAGAAACAGTTGCTGTTGATGATCCAATGGGCGAGAATGTCGTCCTGATGGAAGTACTTGAGCATGTCGGGGCGTGCGTCTGTGTTCGGACTGATGGCCGAGACAATGAAGACGCCCTGGACAAAGTCATATGGCTCAGCTATGACCTGTGCTGCAGCTTCTGTGTCCTTGAAAAGGACTTTGAGAACTCTGTCTGTGTCAATCAGACTTTTCAGGGAGTCCTCCACCTGGATGCCGAACTTCTCCAACTTGCGGTAGTCAGACGGATCGGCGTTGAGATATGCTCTGAATTTGTCTCCGGCGGCATAGGAGAACTCCAGTGCAGGGGACTTCTTTGCGATGGCAGTGTTGAAACTTGTCATGCTCATGATGCTTCGCTGCACGCGTGTGCTTCTGTTGCGTACCTGTGTTCTGCCGTTCCTGCCGGAGAATACTTCAGGGAAGCGTTCATGGATTCTGTTTCCGATAGCATCCTGTTCCTGACATCCGAGTGTGGTGAGCATTCCGAACATCCCCTTGTGCTCGTCATACACCACCTTCGCATCCTCATACCACGCCTTTCCATCTTCAGACAGTATTCCCAGGCTGTCGCATTTGGCCATCATAGGCATGCACATACGGAAATATGATTCACTTGTATGATAGCGCGAACCATGACGCGAATAATGGCTGATGTAGAATGGTCTGAATCCTTTCGGTGCCTCGGTCAGCTGTGTTTCAGAGAATTCGTAGCTCTGGTAGTTGACTGCGGCTCTTGCAGGATTTACCTTCAGTGCGTCGATGAATTTCTGATTCTGCGACCATGATGTCATGGCACATGAGATGATGCAGATCAGGACAGTGAAGTATCTTTTCATAATTTTATTTGAAAAAGGGCCAGCCATCAGGCCGGCCCTATGTCTGTGATGTAATTCAAAAAGGATTACTCGTTCTTCCAGATGTAGTAAGTCTCATCGTCAAGCTCGCCACCGTAGTACTTAACCTCAGCAACAACGTAGTTGTCATCGTCAGTTCTGTACTCGAACTCAGCACCCTTCTCATTGTCATCCCACTTGTCAGTAGCAACGAGGTTCTTTGATGGCTTTCCGAAGAAACCAGCCTCGAACATCCACTTCTTGAGTGAGCTCTTCTCAGTGAATACTGTGAAGATACCACCCTCGTTGAGCTCCTCCTTGTAAGTCTGGCGCTTTACGCGAGCGTACTTCTCGCCAGTCTCCTCGTTCTCGAGCTCCTGCTCCTTAGTCCAAGAAGTCATGTTGCCGTTCTCCCAAGTACAGATAGAAACAACCTGTGGACCCTCGCCCCAGTCCTCGATAACCTTAACGAGGTGATCCTCTGAGTCGTACTCGTAAGAATAGTCACCGTTCTTTACAACATAACCCTTCTCGTTTACTGTCCACTCGTACTCAACCTTGTTGTCGTTAGCCTTGTCGATGAGCTTAAGAGTGTTACCTGATCTCTCGATGTCAAGGTTCCATGTTCCGAGTGTACCGTCGTCGTTAGTCCAAACCTCATCGATACCAACGAGAACGCCAGCCTCATCATAACGGAACTGACGACCTGAAGTCATGTTACCGTCAGCGTCGATCTTGCTAGGAAGTGCAAGAAGCTGCTTTCTTACCTTTGGTGCCTCGACCTCTGGACCCTCAGTCTTGCCACCCTCTTTGTCGCAAGATACCATTGCAAATGCAGCAAATGCGATTGCTGCCATTGTGAAAAACTTTTTCATGATGTTTTAATAAAAATTAAAGTTAGTAAATAATGTATGTTTTCAGTATTGAAATTCCTTCAATCGTGCTTGCTTCGAGGTCGCTGATGCCGTCTCTTACTCTATACTGGAAACTTGCACCGCTGCTCTTGCAGGCTTTGTATAGGCCTCCCATATCTTTGTAATATGGACCGTCGTCAGTCTGGGATATGTACCAGAACTTCGCCGGATGTGCCCTAAGCTGGCTTTCGTCATCAAGAAGGTCTGCATTGTCAAAATACAGTCTCGAGAACTCGTTCTGGAGAGAATATGCCTCTCGTCCGGCCTCGCCAAGTGCGATGACCTGGGCATCCATAAACGAATGTTTCTTCTTCCAGGTTTTTACTGTCTTTTCGAATGACTCCTTCTTCACGTCGCATGGCACTACCTTGAGAGTTGTGGATCCCTCAGTGGAGCTGACCATGTCTATCACTTTGTTCACTAAGTCTTTATCCATTCCGTAATGGGCGACAAAGATAATAGTTTCTCCGTCCATTTCAGTAACTTTTTCTCTGAAATCTTCAGATTTTTCTGGTGCTTTCCACTCACTTTTACCGTTGAATACCACTTCGAGATATGGAAGCACGTCCTTGAGGCACTGTCTCCAGTATCTTCCTGTGTGACCGCCGTCTCCCACTCGATATTCATGCTGATATCCGTTCTCTCTCATCTGGATATGAAGCTGGTCGTTGGCGATGAGGAGTCTGTCCTCGTCATCGCCGCAGTGCAGGAACCACTGGACCTTAGAGAGCTCTTCAAGATTCTCTTTTGTGAACTGGTAGTATGGACAATGTGCCTTATAGTAGTCAGTAAGGCGTCCTTCACCTTCCTGGTCAATTCCACCGAAGATCGATCCCCACTGCTCATTCCACCATTTCAGAGGCTCATCGAGATACATCTCGTCGGTTCTGAATGACATGCTCAGAGGGGCGGAGAAGCAGAATGTGTCTGTGTTCCTGAGCGGGAGAACCATAGCTCCGAAACCACCCATTGAGAAACCGATGGTAGCTCTGTGTTCCCTGTCTGCAATCGTGCGGTATTTTCCGTCGATGAACGGAATGAACTCCTCGATGAACATATCCATATAAGGATACTTTCCGTCGTAAGTGTTGCTGTAGTATGAGTTGAAACCGGTAGGGAAGATGTAGATCATGTCTCCAAGTCCCTCTGATTCAAGCTGAGTCAGCGTGTTCTCGAACTGGATATACTTGTCATTCCAGTCATCCGGGGTGCAGCCGATGCCATGAGTAAGATATACCACAGGATATCTGTTCTGCTCGGCTGAATCGTAGTCCTCCGGCAGCACGACAGCATAGGGAAGGTCCTGGCCAAGCTTTTCGCTATGGAACGGCTGGTTGCTTTGCCAACGTTGAGCTGTAGCAGAAACGCTGAATGCAAGCATCAGGAATATGTATAGTATCTTTCTCATTCTCTACTGATATTTTAACTTTTCTGCAGCATTTTGGATTGCAAGCATAAGTTGTTGCTCCTTGTCAGAAATGCCATTGCGCATTCTGTACTCGAAATCTGCACCTGTGGCCTTGCATGATACGTACAAAGCGTTCGAGTCCTTGTAGTACTTGCTGTCATCAACAGTGTCTATGTAATAGAATTTGTCTTTGTCCGCAAGTATACTTGCCTCCTCATCAGTCAAGTCTGCGTCGACAAGGTAGAATCTCTTGAATTCATCCTGTAGAGCCCATGCATCACGTCCGGTTTCGCCGATTGCGAATATCTGTGACTTGTCAGGTGTCTTTCCGACCTCGTACTTCTCTTTGTAGAATGTCATCCATTCCTGAAGGGATTTCTGCTCAAGGTCGCATGGGAGAATCATGTACTGGAAAATTGAACCGGATTGAGATAATCCGCCGATGCATTTATCCACGATGTCCTTGCTTAATCCCTTGTGTACGAACCACATTGCCAGTCCATTCTTTTCTGATGCATCCGTATATCCCTGTGAAGCGAATGTTCCGTCTTCATTGAGTGCAGATGATTTCATGGATACAGTTCCCATGACCTTTGTCCATTCTCCACCTCCGTTCATCATCTGCTCGATCCACGGAAGAGTTTCACGCATTGCGCTTCTCCAATAGCTTCCCGTGTGTGCACCGTCGCTGATACGGAATTCATGTTCGTATCCGTTGTTGCGAAGAATGACATGAAGACTGTCGTTGGCAATAAGAAGCTGATCCTCATCATCTCCGCAATGGATGAACCATTTTACTTGTGAGAGACGATCCTTGTTCTCAGGAGTGAACTGATAGAAAGGACAGTGCTCCTTATAGTAATCTGTCAATCGTCCTTCACCTCTTTGGCCGATGCCACCGAAGATTCTTCCCCATTGGTTTTCCCAACCATCCTGTGACTCGCTGAGATATCGTTTGTCTGTGCAGAGTGAGATGCTCATTGGAGCAGACATTCCGAATACATCAGGGTTCTTAAGAGCCAATGCAGCCGTTCCAAAACCTCCCATCGAGTATCCTGTTATAGCTCTATACTGTCTGTCAGCCTTTGTACGGAAGGTTGCATCGATATGAGGAACAAGCTCCTGGATGAACATATCCATATAGCGGAACTTTCCGTCGAAGGTATTGCAGTAATATGAGCTATATCCGTTAGGGAATACATAAATCATCTCCTGAAGTCCATTGTCTTCAAGACTTTCGATGGTCTTCATATATTCCGTCCAGTCCTTGGTGCTGGATTCTCCGATTCCATGAAGGAAGTAAACGACCGGATATCTCTTGAGTGTGTCTGTTTCGTAGCTTGCAGGCATGAAGAGAGTGTATGTGAGCTGTTCCTCAAGAATGTCGCTTCTGAAACGACTGCCCTTGACATATCTTTCATACTTCTCTACCGGTGGCTCTTCATTAGTTGGGTCATCAGCCGGCTCCTTCTCACAGCTGTTGAAGGCAATGAGAAGGAGTGCAGCTGATAATATTTTAAACAATTTACTCATTGTCGTAAATTACCATGTTAGTCGCGTTGAGAGCAAAGTCTCTGTGAGGATTGTTAAGCACGAGCTTAAGTGTGTGCTCGCCGCTCTCGAGACAGTACTTAGAGAAGATTTCATACTTTCTTGTGATATAGTCGAAAGGCATGAGGAAGTCCTCAACCTTCTGGCCATCGATGAAAGCAGAAACAGAAGCCACATAGTCATCATTGCTGTGACCTGTCTTCACAACTGAGCCCTCAACAACGATTGAGTTACCCTTGAACTTAAGAGTGAGCTCATCAGTGAACTGCTTCTTGAGAACGACCTTGTCAACTGGCTTGAGGCCCTCGAATGACTGCTCGTAGCGAACAGCATGAGGCTCGTTAGCTGTGAAAGTGAATACACCGTTCTCGAAAGAACCACCGTTCTTCGCTACAACCTCCTTCATGAGCTTGAGGTTCATGTCGCAGATTGAGTTGAGGCTGAGGTCTGTGTAAGGGAATGGCATGTCCTCGATCTTGCCGATGCCTCTCTTCCACTCCTCAGGAATCCACTCGTAACCGTTCATTACGCCGAGGATACCGGCAGCAGAAGCTGGGTTACAGTCAGAGTCGTGTCCGCAACGAGTTGAAATATCCATAGTCTTGAAGAAGTCACCCTCACCATAGAGAAGACCGATGACAACGTATGCTGAGTTGATCACAGCGTCAATGTTGAAGCCGTTCCAAACACCCTCTGGGCATCCGATGTCCACACCGTGTCTCTGCTCAACCTCGAACCAGCATCTCTTCCAGTCATCAGGGAACATCTCCCAGTACTTGAGAACGCTCTCGATGCAGTTTCTGAACTTAGTGTTCTCAGGAATAGTCTTGAGGGCCTCTCTTACGATTGTAGGAATGTCGTTGCATACATAAGCCATTGAATACATAGCGCTGATGAATACACCACCATACCAACCATCACCATAGTTCATGATGTGACCGATTCTGTCGCAGATCTCGTTAGATACGTCAGGGAGACCTGGAGTCATCATACCGATGAAGTCAGCCTCGATCTGGAAGTCGATATCGTCTGCGTGTGGGTTGTTCATCCAGTGACCGGTCTCAGGTACAGGCATACCCTTGAGGATGTTGTATCTTGCAGCCTGATTTGCATGCCAGAGCTTGTAGTCATCTGTAGCGAACTTGTGAGCGAAGAGCTCTACAGGTGCGTCGATACCATGCTCGATCATTACATCAACGAAAGTAAGGTCCATATATACGTCATCGTAAAGACCTGGATCGAGGATGAATGTGTCGTAGATATAGTCGTCGTACCATGGAATTGGAATACCATCCCAGATGATACCACCCTTATATTTGAACTCAGTTGGACCGCCATAAGTACAGCCGATTGTCTGACCGAACCAGCCGCCCTTGATCTTGTCCATCATTGTCGCCTCGTCGATAACAACCTGCTCACCATACTTGATGGTAGAGCAGTTGTTACAACATGATGACAGCAATGCCGCAGCAGCGGCGATGAATACTATAAATTTCTTCATGATTATCTTGCGTAGTAGTAGAACTGGTTAGTGTTCTCGTTCTCAGAGTAGAACTGGATGTCGTTGATGCGGAGGAGGTAATCCTTGTGTGGGTTTCTCCAGACGAGCTTCACTGTGTGGTGACCCTCTGGCATCTGATACTTCCATGTAGGCTCAAGACGACGTGCTGTATTTCTCATAGGCATGATTGAAACCTCATCAAGCTTACCGTCGATCCAAACCTCGATCTCAGCTACATAAGGGTCATCAAGCTCTGCAAGTGCGAATGGCTCTGAACCGATGTGACGGATAGCTACCATGTGAGCATATCTTGGTGAAATCTCCTTGGTCTTCACGAGGTTACCCCAGATGATGTAACCGTTACCGTCAAAGTCGAACTCGAACTCCTTGTCCATCCAGCAGTCCCATCTCTCTCTGTAGATAGGGTAAGTGTTTGTGAAGTTCTGCTCAAGTGGAAGAACTGTCACCTTCTCCTGAGGGATTACTACGTTGTCACCCTCGATGCTACCACCGTTCTTCTCGATGAGCTGGAGAGCCTGGTTGTATGAGTAGTTTGCACCCTTGTCAAGAGAAACTGTAGTACCCTCGAAGTCGAGGTTCCAGATCTCATCGAGCGGGTTGAGCCAGAACTCAGGAATGTTCTCATAACCAACCATTACACCGAGTACACCACCTACGGTTGCAGGGTTACAGTCAGAGTCCTGACCGCATCTTGTAGAGATATCTACTGACTTAGTGAAGTCACCCTCACCATAGAGAAGACCGATAGCGATGAACGCTGCGTTGATCTTAGCGTCGATGTTGAAGTTGAGGAATACACCCTTAGGACATCCTACATCCTTGTTCCACTTCTTGTTGATCTCCCACCAGCACTCTTTCCAATCCTTAGGATTCTGCTTGTGGAACTTACGTACGTCGTCGATGCACTGGTAGAATGTACTCTCAGTTGGGATCGGCTCGAGTGCCATGTCGATAACCTTTGCGGGATCGTTGCACTTGAAGGCAGCAGAATAGAGGTTAGCTGCAAATACACCACCGTAGAAACCGTCACCACTGTTCATGATGTGACCAACCTTGTCAGCGATACGAACTGCTTCAGGAAGCATAGCAGGAGCCATGAGACCGATGAAGTCAGCTTCGATCTGGAAGTCGAGGTCGTCAGCATGTGGATTGTTGAGCCAGTGACCAGACTCTGGAGGCATGATACCGCGGCGGATGTTGTAGCGACCAGCCTGGTTTGCGTGAGCAAGGTGGTAGTCAGCATAAGCAAAGCGGAGTGCGAGTGAGTCCTGTGAGCAATCAAGTCCAAGTTCCTCGAATGCCTCTACGAAAGTAAGGTCGTTGTAGATGTCGTCAAAGAGACCTGGTTTCTTCTTCCACCAGTACATTACATAGCCGTCACCCCAAGGAATTGTCTGATAGTCCTGGATTGTTGTTCCTCTGAACTTGAACTCTGTAGGTGCACCGTAAACCACACCGATAGTCTGACCTGCCCAGCCACCCTTGATCTTGTCAAGGAGCTCGGCCTTGCTCATTGTAACCTCTGTAGGCTCAGCAGCCTTCTGGCCACATGAAACAAGGGCCAGAATTGCTGCAGCGATAATTATGATTTTCTTCATTATATATTGATCTTTTATGATTAGATAGCCTCGTAAACCTGTACCTCAGACACTGAAACGAAACCTGCTACGTTTCTTGTGTACTTGTTGTAGTGGATAAGGATGCAGTTGTCTCCGATTACTCTTACAGCAGTTGTCTCAACTGGCTCGAACTCGAATACGAACTCAGCGAAGTGAGGCTGGATGAACACAGCGTCGCTCTCAGGAAGAGCTGGAGTAACTGTTGCCTCTACCGGCTGCCAGTTGCCCTCTGCGTCAAGATACTCAACATGCATGTTTGAATACCATCCGCCGTACTCCTCAAGACATCCGTAGTGGAATGCAACCATGTTTGTCTTGATTGGCTGCTCCCATCTGTAACCGAAGTAGTCACGCTTAGGAGCGTGTGACTTCTCTGTAACTGTAGCGAATACAGAGTGCGGGCCCTTGATGATGCCATCGTTGATAGCCTCAACGCTCTCAGTGTAGTAATCCATTGAGTTAGTAGTCCAGCATGAGTCGATGATGTCAAGACGGCTGAACTTAGAGAGTGAAAGGATCTCAGCGCTCTCCTTAGAGATGTTGCGTCCTCTTACAACGAGGTCGAAGTCCTTCTCGATAGTCTGCTTGCCGTTGCTGAGGCTGAGGGTGATAGGGTAGTGGCCTGCTGCGTTAGTAGTACCAGTGAGCTTACCCTTCTTGAATGTAAGACCCTTAGGAAGTTCACCCTTAACGAGCTTCCAGTCATAGTTCTTGTTAGTGATTGCGTAGAACTCATACTCTACAGGCTCACCAGCAATGATGCGTGGGTTAGGACCTACAGCGAACTCGAGTGGGTAGTTGTACTTAGCGTCAGCGTTGATAATATACCACTTCTCGCCATCACGCTCCTCGATACGTCCACCATTCTCGAGAATGATCTTCTCAGCCATAACGACTGTTCTTGCGATGATATCCTCAATAGAAGCATCAGGAAGGTCGTGACGTGTTACGTTGATATAACGGTCGTTGAAATGCTTCTCCCAGTGTGGGAATGGCTTAGAATACTCTTCAGGAATTGATTTGAGACCATACATTGTACCGAGGATACCACATACAGTTGCAGTCTGGTTGTCGCAGTCGAAACCGAGGGCGCAACCGATCTCAAGAGTCTTGGCCATGTCGCCCTTACCATAGAGCATTGAGAGGATACCCATTGCACCATTAAGAGCAGCATTCCAGATAGTCTTTGAGAATGTGTCCTCGTTGTGCCAGTACTTCTGTGAAATCACCTGACGAGCATCGTACCAGTCGTTAGGGTTTGCGTCGTAAAGAGCAAGACACTCTCTTACGATATCCTTGTAACGATCTCCCTCTGGAAGGAACTCGATAGAACCCTCGATGAGCTTACGCATATCTTTCTCGAAGAAAGCATTAGCGTACATAGTACCGTATACAACTGTTGGAGAAACTGCCCATGAATCAGAAGTGATACGTGCTGCCCAGTCAGAGATGCCTGCTGCATACTCTGCCATACCTGGAGCTGTGAACGCCCAGATCTCGTTGATGAGCTGTGGGTCGATCTGGAACCAGTGTGGGTTCACGTCGATGTCACCAGTGAATGGAGGAGTAAGACCATAGTGCATAAGACCGAGAGTTGCACGGTTTGCAAGCCATACTCTGTCGCGGATGTGATACATCCAACCCTCGCGGATCTGTGCATAAGTAGGCTGAGTACCGAACTTCTCCATAAGAGTGAGGTACATGTACTCTACGTCAGTGTCATCGTCAGAGAATGCTCCGTCAACGTCCACCATCTTCTTGAAGCCCTTCTCCCATGTGAAAGGACCGTGTCCAGGCTCATCTACGAAGTCGTTCTCGTACTCGAGACCGTAGATGTTACCGACCATCTGACCGAGCCATGCTCCGGCGATCTTATCTTTGAGTTCTGCCTCAGAGATAGCTTTCTCAGCTTTGGTACCGCAAGATACCAAAGCTGCCAAAGCTGCAATTATTATAAAAAGTTTCTTCATTGTTTATAGTGTTTTTTATTTATATCCTTCGTTCTGTACGAGGTTAGGGTTAGCATTGAGGATTTCGCTTGGGATAGGGAGGAGAACCTTTCCGTCCGGTGTTCTTTCCTTCTTCGCCCACCATGTGTTCTGGTATGTGCCGAAACGTACCATATCCTGTCTTCTCCATCCCTCAAGGGCCATTTCATGACCTCTTTCGATGTAGAGCTTGTCAAGATCCCAGTTGCTGATCTCTTCAAGACCTGCTCTCTTGCGGATCTGCTTGAGACCGTCGAGAGCCAATGCGTCGAGGCCCTTTCCATCTCGCAGGAGCGCCTCAGCATAGAGAAGGATCACGTCAGCATAGCGGAAGATGAAGATATCGTTTTCCATACTGATCTTGTAGCTGGTGAGAAGACCGTCGTTCTGATATTCCCACTTGTGGAGGAATGCACCCTCGAGCTCGCTTCTTCCGTTTACGAAATCAGACTCAGGGAAGATAGGGTCAATGATATAAGGTACAGGATCCTTTGAACCCTTGATTGAGATCGACATCTCACGTCCTTCCTTGTCATACATCTGTCCGAAAAGGTAGGTGTCTGTCAGACGCTTGTCGCCTTCCTCGTATGTCTCGATGAAGTCAGGCTGTCCCACATAACCGTACCAGCCGTCTCCGATGCTGTATTTCTTCTTTGCGATGTTAGCAGACAGTGTGAGGGCGAAAAGGCAGAATGCGTTGTCGCTGCTCTCGATGTACTGTGTGCTGTATGGGATTGCAAAGATTGCCTCAGGAGAAGTCTCGTTATGTACGATGAAGTTGTCCTTGTAGTTGGCAGCGAGAGAGTATGTTCCGCTGGTGATCACAGCCTTTGCAGCTGCAGCAGCCTTGTCGTACTGAGCAGGCTGACCCCATACAGGAGCATTGATATACAACTTTGTGAGAAGTGTATTTGCAACACCCTTTGTGATACGGCCGTAATAGTTGGTCTCACGGCTGTCAGCAAGGTTCTCAATGTTTGTGAGAATCTCGTTCTCGATCCATCCGAAGAGGAATGCTCTGTTCTGCGGCTTTGGATAGCTTGTGTCCAGCTTGTTGATACAGAATGGAACATTGTCATATCCATCAGCTGCGATATAATAGAAGAATGCGCGGAGAACTCTGATTTCTGAAAGTACTCGTGCTCTTCCGTCAAACTCGAACTTTGAATTCTCGAGAGCATAGATTACGTCGTTGCAGGCTGCAATTCCGTCGAAGATGAAGTCCCATGTCATAAGGTTGAGCTTGCTGGCAGTCGGGATACGATGCTCCTGAAGTTCCTTATAACGTCCGTTGTCGTTCCATGCACCCTCAGGGTTGATAGGGGCGCAGGCCTCGTCACCGAGAAGCATGTCCATTGTGAGCCAGCTCTGCTCCGAACCCCAGTTCTGGAGTGAAGTGTAGGCACGGCCGGCATAGATTGCCACCTGCTCCTCAGATGTGAAGAAATTGTCCTGAGAAATATATGAATATACTTCCTCGTCAAGATTGATACATGATGCCGCAGTGCTCATTACAAGAGCGGCCATAAAATATTTCAATATCTTTTTCATGTTACTCCTGTTTTTAGAATGTCATTGTTGCACCGAATGTAAATGTTCTTGTACGTGGGTAGTAGCTTGTTCCCTCGATACCTGGAGCGATACCTGAGAGGCTGACCTCAGGGTCTACGCCTGAATAACCTGTGAGACAGAAGATGTTCTGTGCTGTGAGGTAGAGGCGGAGCTTCTTGATGTACTCGTTCTTGAAGTTCAGGTCATAAGAAGCAGAGATGTTGTCAAGCTTGAGGAATGATGCATCTTCAATATACTTGGTAGAGTACTTGACCTCCTTGCCCTTGAAGCTTGTGTCTTCAAGCCAGCTTGCAAGGATGTTTGACTGTCCGAGGTTTGAAGTGTTCTCGTAAAGTGCTCTGTATGTGTTGAAGATCTTACCACCGATCTGGCCTCTGAATGTTGCGCTTACGCCGAATTTCCAGATGCGTACGTTGTTGCTCCATCCGAATGTGAGGGCAGGATATGCAGAACCTACGTTCTTCCAGTCCTCTTCCTTCACCTTACCGGTGAGCATGTTAGCGCCTTCCAATGTGTCCTCACCCTTCTTGTTTACACCTGTCCAGATAGGAGCATAGAATGTTCCAAGGCTCTGGCCTTCGATGAGTCTCTGTGAGTAAGCACCGATTGGAGTGGACATATAACCCACCTTATATTCACCTGAAGTGAACTCCTCGTTTGTGAACTTGATGAGCTTGTTGCTGTTCTTTGCAAGAGTGAGGGTGGTGTTCCACTCTACGTTCTTCTTCTGTACTGGAGTACCGAACAAAGTGAGCTCGAGACCCTGGTTGCAGATAGAACCTACGTTGGTGAAGATTGTACCATAATCATATGGTGGAACAGGCACTGTGTAGTTGTAGAGAAGGTTGGTTGTGAGACGATAGTAGTAGTCGAGTGTACCACCGAATCTGTTGCCGAAGAATGCGAAGTCAACACCGACGTTGAACTCGTTCTTTCTCTCCCATGCAAGGTTCGGGTTAGGGTTGCTTGCTGGTGCATATGATGTAACCCACTTACCGTCATAGTAATAGAAGCTGAACGGATCCATAAGGAGAAGTGACTTGTAGCTTGAGAAGTCCTGGTTACCGGTCACACCGAAACCTGCTCTAAGCTTGAGGTCGCTGAGGTTTGCAGCATCCTCGAACCAGCTTTCCTTGTTGAGACGCCAACCGAGGCTGACAGCAGGGAACCATCCCCACTTGTTCTCAGAACCGAACTTGCTTGAACCGTCACGGCGGAGTGATACTGATGCGAGATACTTCTCGTCGTAGTTATACATTGCACGTCCGAAGAATGCGATGTAGCGGCTCATGCTGCGGAATGAACTCATTGATGCAAGACCCTCCTGAAGAGCGGCACCGGCACCGATGTTGTCGGTCTTGAACTGGTCGAAGTCGAATCCGTAGTTCTCCATTGAAGCCTCACGGGAATTGGCCTCCTGGAATGTGTATCCGAGAATACCCTGAACAGAGTGCTTGCCGAATACATTTGAATACTGTACAGTACTTTCATACTGCACGTCGCTTGCGTATGAATTTGAGATGTAAGCCACACCTTTCTGGCCGAGAGAGCTTGGATAGTACTTTGTGAGGTACTCTCTTGACTCGTATCTCTCGTTACCGTAGCTGATGAAGTTGTCCCACTTCAAACCCTTGATAGGAAGGATGTTGAGGGTTGCTCTTACACTTCCCTGGAAGTTGTCCACATCGTTGTATGCCTCTTTTTCGTTGAGCATTGCAACAGGGTTGTAGTAGTCCATTGCATCGATGGTGAAGTATCCGCCTGCATCAAGGTTGGTCTCGTCATAGATAGGCTCGGTCGGGTTGCGAAGGAAAGCCTGACGGAATGCGCTGTAGTTTGCAGGGGTATACTGTCTCTTAGTATATGCAAGGTTGTAGTCGAGTGTGAGCCATCCCTGGATCGCCTCCTGGTGGAGGTTGGTCTTGAAGAGATACTTTGCAGCATCATTGCCCTTCTGGAGACCCTGGTTCTGCTCCACGTTGAGGACAGTTCTGTGTGAGAATGTCTCAGATCCGCCGGCAACTGCAAGTGAGTGCTTGTGGCTGACAGGAGTACGTGTGATAGCCTTGAACCAATCAGTGTCGGCACCATAGAGAGAACCGGTGGCTGTAGGACGGAACTCAGTGATCACATCAGTGTACTGCTGTGCGTTGAGTGGCATTGCACGGGCTGCAACTGTCTGTACAGACACCTGACCGTCATATTCAACTGATGTAGTACCGCTCTTGGCACGCTTGGTTGTGATGATGATCACACCGTTTGTACCACGTGTACCATAGATCGCAGCAGCAGAACCGTCCTTGAGTACGTCGATTGACTCGACCTCCTGGAAGTTGATGGTTCTCATGTCGGCACCTGCAACACCATCGATGATGATGAGCGGACCCTGACCTGCAACGAGTGTGTTGGTACCACGAAGCATGATCTCGAAAGATGCATTAGGGTCACCACCGTCAGGGTTGGTTACAGTAAGACCTGCTACCTTACCCTGAAGCATACCTGCTGGAGAAGTGAATGAACCTTTGTCGAAGTCATCAGCCTTAAGGCTTACTACTGAACCAGTTACCTCTTTCTTTGTTGTCTTACCATATCCGATGGCAACAGCCTCGTCGAGGACTGTGTTTGCTGACAAAGGAAGAATTACTGCAAGATTCTGCTGGCCGGCAGCGTTGAATGTGTAGTCGTCATATCCGAGATATGAGACAACCACAGCCTCGCCGTCTTTTGCTGCAATGGAGAACGAACCGTCGAGCTCAGTCAGGGCATAGCTGCCTGAAGCTGTCACGAGAGTCGCTCCAGTGAGGATCTCGCCATCGCTGCCGGATACTGTTCCGGTAACGGTCTTGGTCTGTGCATTAGCTGCAATTGCTGATGCACAGACTACAAGAGCGAGAAAGAATTTTCTAATATTCTGCATAGGTTATTTTCTTAGTTACCAGAAATGATGATACATCCAAGGCCTGCGATGAAGAAGAGGAACATAAGGCCGAGAAGGCTGTATACGTTCTTGTTTGCACCCTTGAATTCCTTCCAGATGAATACACCCCAGATTGCTGCAATCATAGGAGCACCCTGACCGAGAGCGTATGAAATTGCTGCGCCTGCCTTACCTGAAGCGATGTAGCTGAATGCTGTACCGAGGCACCAGATAGAACCACCGAGGATACCTACGAGGTGAGTCTTGAAGTTGCCCTTGAAATACTCCTTGTATGATACTGGCTCGCCTACGAAAGGTTTCTTCATCACGAGTGTGTTGAAAAGGAAGTTGCTGAGAAGCACTCCGAGTGAGAAGATGAAGATTGCAGTGTATGGAGTCGCCTTGCCGGCAGCTGGTGCTGCGAAGTTGTCGAGGTCCATTGCTGCAGCAACGAATCTGTAGAAGAATGCCATGAGAGTACCGGCAACAGCTGCGAGGATGATACCCTTCTTGCTGTCCTTCTTCTGCTCAGCGTCTGCCTGCTGTGCCTTGCCTGATGCGATACCGTTGCAGATGATTGCAATCACGATGAGACCTACACCGAGGAAAAGGAACATAGGGTCGCCGCTAGGAGCGCCGATATAGTTTACGATTGTTCCAAGAACAAGTGAAATACCTACTCCGAGAGGGAAGGCTACTGCCATACCTGCGATTGAAGTAGAAGCTGAAAGGAGAATGTTTGAAGCGTTGAAGATGATACCACCGAGGATGATGCTTCCAACGTTCTTGAGATTTACCTGAGCGATATCCTCAATGAAAGGACGTCCTTCTGTACCGATGCTTCCCATAGTGAAGCAGATGAGAAGAGCGAAGAGGACCATACCGATTACATAGTCCCAGTAGAAGAGCTCATATCTCCAGTTCTTAGCTGCGAGCTTCTGAGTGTTACCCCAAGAACCCCAGCACATCATTGTAATGAAGCAGAATACTACTGCGAGAAGATAGCTGTTAATGATAAACATGGTTATTTATTTTTAGTTGATTTATATTAAAGGATTACGTCTTTTCTATAAGGAATTGAATCCTGAGCACCTCTCTTCTGAACTGTGAGTGCAGAAGATGCAGTTGCGAACTGAGCAGCCTCGATGATGTCCTTTCCTTCTGAAAGTGCTACGCAGAGACCTCCGCAGTATGTGTCACCTGCTGCAGTTGTGTCGATGGCGTTCACCTTCTTTGATGGAACGAATGTAGGCTGACCGTTGTGGTATACCATAGAGCCCTTTGAACCCATTGTCACGATGACGTCCTGAACGCCCTTGCCTCTGAGAGCCTCCACAGCCTTTGCTGCGCCCTCTTCGTCCTTGGCCTCGATGCCTGTCATGAGTGCGATCTCGGTCTGGTTAGGGATGATGAGTGAAAGATACTGGTAGATTTCCTCAGGAAGGTCACATGCCGGTGCTGGATTGAGAACCACATATACACCTGCCTCGTGTCCGATCTTAGCTGCTCTTACAACAGCCTCTACCGGAATTTCGAGCTGAAGGAGGAGGATGCCTGCCTCTTCGATTTCCTTTCTGTGTGACTCAATATCCTCGACTGTGATATCGCCGTTTGCACCTGAAGCCACTACGATGCAGTTCTCTGCCTCAGTGTCGACTGAAATGAGAGCTACGCCAGATGGCTCGTCTGAGTACATTACGTTCGAGATGTCCATTCCTTCCTTCTGGTACTCCTTGAGAGAGTTCTCGCCGAAGATGTCTCTGCCGACTTTGCAGATGAATGAAACATTGCCTCCGAGTCTCTGTGCTGCAACTGCCTGATTAGCTCCTTTGCCGCCCTGACCCATTGCGAATTTTCCACCAAGAACTGTTTCTCCTGGAACAGGGAGTCTGTCAGCAAGGACAGTCATATCGGTGTTGCTGCTACCGATAACAAGAATTTTATTATTGCTCATATTTGTAAATATTTAGTTGTCAATGACATAGTTAATTTGCGCAATTGTTTGTGCAAAATTTGGAAAATTTTGTGCTCAATCGTTTGCGCAAATCTGCTGCAATTATAGAGTTTTTGGTATTAAAATGCAAGATATTTTCAAATTTTACCTGAAATTTCATAAATTTGTCCCGCATCTGTTGAAAGATTTTTTATGAAAAAGGATACTTTGTTTACAATCTCGGAAAGGACAGGATTTTCCATTTCCACAGTATCCCGAGTGTTGTCGGGCAAGGGCAAGAAATATAGGATTTCTCAGAAGACCATAGACTATATAAAAGAGGTGGCAAGGTCGTGCAACTATACGCCAAATCTCATTGCCCAGAGTCTGAGAACCCGTAAGACGAATACTATCGGTCTGGCAATCCCTAACATTGACAACCCTTTCTTCGCCACCATGTCAGGTGTCATCATCAACCATCTCAAGAAGAAAGGATATAATGTCCTGCTGTCTGATACCATGGAGAGCGAAAGCAATGAGAATCAGGTCATCGGTTCTTTCGTTTCAAGAAATGTGGATGCCATCATAGTAGTGCCGGTGGGTTCTTCGTCGTCATATCTGGAGTCTGTGGCAGAGACGGTCCCCGTTGTTCTGATTGACCGATATTTCGAGAACACCAAGCTTCCTTATGTGTGCACAGATAATTATATAGGAAGTTATATGGCTGCGGAATATCTGATTGACAAAGGCTATCGTAATATCCTTGCAATCCAGGGAGTCCAGTCGTCAATGCCTAACAAGGAGCGTGTGCGAGGCTTCAGGCGTGCAGTGGCCGATCATGAATCCGAGGGTGTCAGGGAAACAATCATTGGTGATTCATTTTCAGTTGATAACGGATATACTCAGGCGATGGCGGCATTGAGTCTGGAAGGTCCGAGACCCGATGCCATCTTTGCTTTCAGTACGACCATTCTTCTGGGTGTCATCAAGGCAGTGCGTGATCTTGGCTTGAAGATACCGGATGACGTGGCCATAATCTCATTCGATAACAACCGCTTCCTTGATTTCCTGAATCCGTCAATAACCCGTATTGAACAGCCTGTCAATCTTGTGGGAAAATTGGTGGTGGACTGCATAACACAACTTATCGATGGTGAGGATGATGATCCGTCAACTCCTTTGCAGACCTTGCTTCGTCCGACTTTGATAGAAGGAAAGAGTTGTTGATATATGCTTGAAGGATAGTGTGATATGAAGTATTTGTCGATAATATTACCGGTAGTTTGTCTGAACTTATTGCTGTCTTGCAATAATAATGTTTGCCCACAGACAGACGTCTTGTTTCAGACTGTTGCACCTGATACGGTGCCGTATAGAATACCGGCCTTCGGTCAGTTGGTTGACGGCCGTATCCTTGCTCTTTCTGATTATCGTCCATGTGGTATGGATATAGGCTTCGGCCAGGTTGATATTCATGGAAGAATATCTTCAACCGACAGAACCAGATGGGGAAAGGAGTTTGTGCTTGTGGAGGGAACCGGTGTGCCGGCAACAGTGGATTGCGGGTTCGGTGATCCGGCGATGGTCGTGGATAGACAGACCGGTGAAATTCTTGTCATGATGGTGTGTGGCAATACCATATATTATTATGAAAGCACAAATCGTCAGAATCCGAACAGGGTGGCATGCATGCGTAGCAATGACGGAGGAAAGACATGGACTTCATGGGAAGAGGTTACCGAGAATATCTATACATTGTTTGACGAAAGCTCCCATGGCTGCGTACAGAGCTGCTTCTTCAGTTCAGGAAAGATAGCCCAGAGCCGGATTGTCAAGCAGGGATCGCATTACAGACTGTATCATGCTTTGGCTGCTCGTCCTAATGGCAACAGAGTGATATACAGTGATGATTTTGGTCGTACATGGTCGGTGCTTGGTGGCAAGGATGCCACGCCGGTACCATATGGAGATGAAGCTAAGTGTGAGGAACTTCCGGACGGCAGCGTTGTTGTCAGCTCAAGAACCAATGGTGGCAGATATTTCAATGTGTTCAGATATTCAGACATCGAAACTGCTGAAGGAACATGGGACATGCCTGTATATTCGGGTGCCGGCAATAGGGGCTGTGTCGCGTTGGAAAATGCATGCAACGGTGAGATTCTGATGGTGCCCTCACGAAATATGGAGACTGGAGAAGATGTTACTCTCGCCCTTCAGTCGATTCCTTTGGGACCACAGAGACAGGCAGTTGGAATATATTATAAGGAAGTTAGAGGGGGAGAGACATCTTCAGAGCTGGCCTCAGATTGGGAAGGACCGTACAGGGTGACAGAGAAACCTTCTGCCTATTCAACCATGATTCAGTTGAAGAACAAGGATATAGCATTCTATTATGAGGAGTGCGACAGTCTCAGGACTTTTGGATATGATATGGTGTATAAGGAACTGCCTCTGTCTGTGATAACTTCCGGAAGATATTTGCCGAGAGAAAAAGTTTCACATGTCTATGCTGGTGGATATTTGAATCGATTGATACCTACTCCATCTCAAGTGACCTGCAACAGCAATCGCATGTGCAGTATTTCAGCTATAAAGGAGATTCTGGAGGATGAAATTGATTTACCTGAGGAAGGATATGTGTTGGAAGTCTATGATGATATGGTGCATCTTCGGGCATGTACACCAAAAGGACTGGTTCACGCAAGAGCGACGCTTGCCCAGATGGCGGGAGTCTGTCCGGCAGATATGATGAATGACGCCGCTTATTATGGTCGAAAGATACCTCATGTTATTGTAAAGGATTTTCCTGCTTTTCCAATCAGAGGATTCATGCACGATACAGGACGTAATTTTCGTGAAGTGGAAACTATTAAGAAGGAGATCGACCTGTTCGCTTTCTATAAACTTAATGTTTTTCATTGGCATCTGACGGATAATCCTGCATGGAGAATAGAATGTCGAGCGTATCCTCAGCTTAATGACCCTCAGTATCAGAGGCCGGGACGTAAGCCGGGATGTTATTATACATATGAGCAGATCCGTGATGTCATAGAATATGCTCGAGAAAGAGGTATTACTGTAATTCCGGAAATAGACATGCCGGGGCATAGTCAGTATTTCGACAAGACCTTTGGATTCAGTATGGCCTCAACACAGGGAAAAGAAGTCCTGAAGGTATGTCTGGAAGAGTTTATGAGTGAAATTCCTGCTGAGGATTGCCCATATATTCATATCGGTTCCGATGAGGTACATATTGCTGACCCCAATGGCTTTATGGCCTTCTGTGAAGGTATAGTAAAATCAGCAGGACGTACTCCCATTGCATGGTCCCCTGGGCTGCCGGCATCTGATGATACGATAATACAAATGTGGTCAGAGCAAGGACGCAGATCGGTAGGCAAAGATTTCGCTAATCGTTATCTTGATTCATATATGGGCTATCTGAATCTTGGTAACCCATTGCTGAACACTTCAAACTTCTATCTCCACCAACTTTGTTCAGTGGAAGAATATGACGGGAAGGCATTAGGAGGTATATTATGCCTGTGGAATGATGTGCGTGTTGATGATGCTTCAAAGTTATTTCCTCATAACGGGATGCCAGAGGGGCTGATCAGTTTTGCTGAAGGCAGCTGGAAAGGAGGAAAGGGTAGAACACGAGATGATTTGATTGAATTTGAGACAAAGATATCCTGGCATAGAGATACCTATCTGAAGGAATGGGATATGCGTTGGGTCGCTAATTCTCATATTCCTTGGAAAATATCGATATGTGATGCAGCAGGAAATGTTTTAGTTCGAGATTTTACAGTTTACGGTGGAAGCGTAGATTTGAATGAAGTGTGTAGGATGAATGCTGTTTCTCCGGGAAAAGAAAGAATCGAAGCCTTGTTGATGACAGAAATATTTGCGGAGAAAGATACAACCATAACGGCGTGGGTCGGTTTTGATTCACCGGCGCGTTCTAATAGAATGTCTGACGGTATAGGAGAACAGGGGAGATGGGAATGTTCGGCAAGAGTTTTTGTGGAGGATATTGAGATCTTTCCGTCAAAACCGTGGGAGGAACCGGGGAAATACCGATATCATTATCCAACCTGGCATAAGCCGGCCAATGAGGAACCATACACTGATGAACAGTTTTTCTGGACCAGAGAGCCTGCGCGAATTCCATTGAAAAAGGGACGGAATGTGGTTACGCTTCATTGCCCCCGTGTATATGATGCAGCAATTTGGATTTCCGCATTTGTTCCTGTGACCATATGTCCGGATGGTTCTGTGTCCGAGTCTGAAGGAGTGTGGTATGGTAATGTTGCAAGCAATCCATAAAATAAGTACCTTCGTGGAATCAAAGAAAATAAACTATAAAATATTATACAACCCATGAAAAAAGTATTGGTAATTGGTGGCGGCGGCCGTGAACACGCAATCGTGGATGCCCTCAGCCGTTCTGCTCAGGTGGAGAAGATATTCTGCGCTCCAGGTAACGCAGGTATTGCTCAGCAGGCAGAGTGTGTGGCAATCAAGGAGACTCAGGTGGAGGAACTTAAGGAATTTGCTCTTGCAAATGGAATTGATCTTGCTGTGGTCGGTCCTGAGGTTGCTCTTGCGGCAGGTGTTGTGGATGCGTTCAAGGCTGCTGGTCTGAGAGCGTTTGGCCCTACCAAGGCTGCAGCTACAATCGAGGCAAGCAAGGATTTCGCCAAGCAGCTCATGGCCAAGTATGATATCCCTACTGCTGCCTTCGAGACCTTCGAGGACTATGAGGCAGCCCTTGAGTATGTGAAGAAGGGTTCATTCCCTGTCGTGTTGAAGTATGACGGTCTTGCAGCCGGAAAGGGTGTGGTTATCCCTGAGACTCTTGAGGAGGCTGACGAGACTTTGAAGGATATGCTCCTTGACGATAAGTTCGGCAAGGGTAAGGTGGTTGTGGAGGAGTTCCTTACAGGACCAGAGTTCTCGTTCATGTGCTTCGTTGATGGTACTGAGGTGTATCCGATGACACTTTCACAGGATCACAAGCGTGCTTATGAGGGTGACAAGGGACCGAATACGGGCGGTATGGGCGCATATTCGCCAGTTCCGCTCATCACAGATGAGGATCTTGAGTTCTCTCTTGAGAAGGTGATGAAGCCGACTGCTGCAGCAATGGTTGCTGAGGGTTGTCCTTTCACAGGTGTCCTTTATGGTGGCCTCATGAAGACTCCGCAGGGTCCTAAGGTGATTGAGTTCAACTGCCGTTTCGGTGATCCTGAGACAGAGGTCGTTCTTCCAAGACTTGAAACAGATATTTACGACATATTCTCTGCAGTTGCAGATCACACTCCGATGCCTCAGATTGAATGGAAGAAGGAAGTGACAATGGGCTTCGTAATGGCTTCAAAGGGATATCCTGGAGATTATGAAAAAGGTTATGAGATTGAGATTCCTGCTTCAGTAGAGGAGTCAGGTGCAAGAGTGTACCACATGGGTACATCATATAAGGACGGCAAGTACTACACTTCCGGCGGCCGTGTCCTGATGGTTGTCGGTTTCGGTACTGATCTTCAGGAGGCTCACGACAAGGCGCTTGCAGCTGTGGAGTCCATCAAGTGCGACAACCTCTTCTATCGTCGCGATATCGGTTGGAGAGTTCTATAGTTCATTTTGTGGCAAAAAGAGAACCGGTTGTACACGATTCTGGGTGTTTCGTGTACAACCGGTTGTTTTATTGTATCTGATCCGGGTGGATCAGTATCTGTTCCGTTGGATTAAGCCTCGTGCTCGAGGAAGTAGCGGTAAGTTCCAACCTTGAGGTTCTCGATTGCAGCCTCGTCAGTCACGAGAATACCGTTCTGGTGAGTCTGGAGCCATGTGATAGGGCAAGCGTGGTTTACGCAACCCTCAACACACTGCTGGACTGCATTTGCCTTCTTTGCGCCAAGAGCAAGAATCATTACCTCCTTAGAAGCAAGTACAGTAGCGATACCGACTGTTACAGCCTGCTTAGGAACGAGGTTGATGTCGTTGTTGAAGAAACGTGAGTTCACCTGGATAGTGTCCTGTGTGAGTGATACAAGGTGTGTGCGTGCCTCAGGAGATGTGAACGGCTCGTTGAAAGCGATGTGACCGTTCTCACCGACACCACCCATGAAGAGGTCGATGCCACCAGCCTGGAGGATCTTCTCCTCGTATGCTGCACACTCTGCCTCAGGATCCTCTGCGTTACCGTTGAGGATGTTCACGTTCTCAGGGTTGATGTCGATGTGGTTGAAGAAATTGTTCCACATGAAAGAGTGGTAGCTCTCCGGATGCTCCTTTGGAAGACCAACATACTCATCCATGTTGAATGTGATTACATTCTTGAATGAAACCTTTCCAGCCTTGTTGAGCTCGATGAGAGCCTTGTAGGTAGAAAGTGGAGTTGAACCTGTAGGGAGGCCAAGTACGAATGGCTTGTCGCTCTTTGCCTGATGTGCGTTGATTCTCTCAGCAATGTGATTTGCAGCCCACTGACCAGCGAGTGCATTTGTGTCTTTGATGATAACTCTCATGATATATAATTAGTTATGTTTTTTCACTAAATCATACAAAAGTAGCATAAATTATTGGCATTACAATTCGATTTGGTCTATATTTGCGTATAAATATTTAGTAATCATGATTATTTCAGGAAAAGAGCTTTCTGCAGAGCTGAAAGCGGAAATGGCAGCACAGGTTGCGACATTCCCAGAAAAATATGGCCGAGTGCCTCATCTTGTAGTGATTCTGGTCGGAGAGGATCCGGGCAGTGTCTCGTACGTGACCGGTAAGGCAAAGGCCTCTGAGGTGGTTGGAATCAAGAATACAACTATTCGCAAGCCGGATACAATTACAGAGGCGGAGCTTCTGGCTCTTATTGAGGATTTGAATGCTGACGATTCCGTGGATGGAATTCTTGTTCAGCTTCCTCTTCCAAAGCATATCAGTGAGGATAAGGTGATCGCCACCATCGCAAAGGAGAAGGATGTGGATGGATTCCACCCTCTCAATGTGGCTGCTCTCTGGCAGAAGCAGGACTGTGTGCTTCCGTGCACACCTAAGGGTATCATCAAAATGATGAAGAGAGCTGGTGTGGAGATTGCCGGCAAGCGGGCAGTGGTGATCGGACGAAGCAATATCGTCGGACTCCCTGTTTCCAAGCTGCTTCTTGACGAGAATGCCACTGTAACCATCGCTCACAGCCGCACAGCAAATCTTGCAGAGGTTACACGTAATGCAGAGATTCTTGTTGTTGCAATCGGACGTCCTAAGTTTGTGACTGCAGATATGGTGGCTGACGGTGCTGTCGTCATCGATGTGGGAGTGAACCGTGATCCGGAGACCGGTAAGCTTTGCGGTGATGTGGACTATGCTGCCATCGAGCCGAAGGCATCAGTCATCACTCCAGTTCCAGGCGGCGTCGGCCCAATGACTATCTGCTGCCTTATGGAGAATACCATCGAGTGCTTCCTTCGCAAGATGGCGTAAACCATATATCTAAAAAGTAGCACACCAGTTCCTAGGAACTGGTGTGCTACTTTTTTATGTTACAACTCATATCCGCCGCCGAGTGCGTAATAGAGATTGATCACACCGCGTATTTCGTCGAGGCGGTCAGATGTCTCCGTGAGCTCGGCCTGGAGGAGGTTCTTCTGTGCAGAGAGTACCTCGAGGTAGTTGGCGTTACCATGCTTCATAAGAAGTTGGGTGTTCCAGACAGCAGCCTGAAGGGAAATGATCTGCTTTTTATCGATCTCAACTCGTTTCTGGGCCGTCTGCCACATGGTGAGTGCATTGTTCACCTCCACTCCGGCATCAAGGATGGTCTGGCGGAATGAATATGCTGCCTGATTGTACTGCGACTCTGCAGTCATCATGCGTGCCTTGTTGGCTCCACGTCCGAAGACTGGCTGAGTGAGTGATGCAAGAAGGTTTGCAATAAGACTGCCCGGGTCAAGTACTATACTTCCGTTGCCTGTGGTCCATCCAAGCGCTCCGCTTAAGGAGAGGTTCGGATAGAATGCTGCACGGGCGATATTCTTTGAATAGTGGCACTGTGCAAGATTGAGTTCAGCCTGGCGTACATCCGGACGTCTTGACAGTAGTTCTGCAGGCACGCCGGCCGAGAGTTCAACAGGAAGCTCCTGTTCTGCCAGAGTGCTGCGCTTGATAGGCATAGGCACCACGCTGATCAGGGCGCAGAACGAATTCTCCATCTCCATGATCTTCTTTTCCAGAGTCAGGACATCTGCCTCCACGCTGTATTTATTGGCCTTTGCCTGAAGCACTGCCGCTTCGTTGGTCTTACCGGCCCTCTTGAGGGCGTCCAGTGTGCGGATGTTCTCATCCCATGTGGTGAGGGTGCGGCGACTGATTGCAAGCTGCTCGTCAAGTCCAAGAAGCGCATAGTAGCTTTCCGCTATGGTTGCAACAAGCTGTGTCCTGACAGCATGCTCATATGCCTTGCTCTTTTCAAGATTTGCCTGTGCCTTCCTCTTTCCATTGCGGAGCGAACCGAAGATGTCGCTGTCCCAGCTTGCATTCAATGATGCTGAGAATGAACCAGGAAGTCCGCCCTGAGCTGTGAATGAAGCGCCAGGGAGCATCGCCCAGCGTGCTGAAAGGAGGGCTGCCTCGGCCTCCTGTACTTTCAGACGTGCAATGCCGAGGTCTGAATTGTACTTGATTCCATAGTCAATCCACATCTTCAGCAGGGAGTCGGTGAAGAACTGGTCCCATGTAAGTGCAGCCGAAGAGATTGAATCGGGAAGAACTTCCATTCGTCTGTAGAGACTGTCCATGAAAGGAAGGTCAGGCCTCTGATATTCCTTGTAGAAGCTGCAGCTGGCGCTCGAGATGAGTACCAGTGCTGCTACAAATATTTTATATATATATTTCATCTTTCGTCAGTTTTGAAGTTATTCCAGATTTCGTTTAGGCATAACCTTCTCCTCGATATACTGGAATACGATGAAGAGGGCTGGCACGATGACAAGAAGGGCAATCGTACCAACTAACATACCTCCCACGGTTCCCACACCGATGGATATGTTACCGTTGGCTCCCACACCGCTTGCAAACATGAGCGGAAGCATACCGAAGATCATGGTGAGGGATGTCATGAGGATCGGACGGAGACGTACTTTCGCTGCAGACATAGCTGCCATGGTGATGGACATGCCTTCCTTACGTTTCTGCGATGCATACTCTGTTAGGAGAATGGCTGTCTTGGCGAGGAGACCGATGAGCATGAGGAGACCGATCTGGAGGTAGATGTTGTTCTCAAGACCGAACCATCTTGCAAAAAGGAAACTGCCGGCAAGACCGAATGGTACTGAAAGGATGATCACGATAGGGATGAATATGCTCTCGTAAAGTGCGCAGAGGATCAGGAATATGAACACCACGCAGATTACGAAGATGATTGCCACCGAGTTGCCTGAATCAGCCTCCTCGCGTGACATTCCACCGAACTCGTAACCGTATCCGGCAGGGAGGACCTGTGAGGCAACCTCGCGTACTGCCTTGATAGCCTGACCTGAGCTGTATCCGTCTGCAGCCTGTCCATTCACTGAAATTGCAGTGAAAAGGTTGAAGCGTGAGATCGACTGCGGACCGTAGATACGGGTCAGCTTGATGTACTGGTTGATTGGAGACATCTCTCCGTTTGAAGTCCTCACGAACATGTTCTGGAGGGACTCAGTGTCAAGTCGGAACTCCGGAGCCGCCTGAAGCATTACGCGGTAGAGCTTTGAGAACCTGTTCATGTTTGAGGCGTAGCTACCTCCCACATATCCTGAGAGCACGCTGAGCACATCTCCTGGTGAGGTTCCGTTTCTCTTGCACTGTGCGGCATCAACCTCCACAAGGTACATAGGGAAGTTGGAGTCGAACGACGTCTTTGCTCTGGTGATTTCAGGACGTTTGTTGAGCTCGATGATGAAGTCGCTCGCTACCTTTTCCAGGTCTTCAAGCTTTCCACCCTTCTGGTCCTGGATATGCACCTCGAAACCGCTGCTGGCTCCGTATCCTGGAATCATACCTCGTGTATATACCATGATGTCGGCAGAGGTGATGTGGGCTGTGCGACGATAGATTTCCTCGATTACAGCGTCGATGTTGTCTTCTTTCTCAGTACGCTTCTTCCAATCATGGAGACGGATCATGAAGTTACCTGTCGAAGAACCCTGTCCGAACATCATACCATATCCTGTGGTTCTTGAATATGTCTCGATCTGAGGGATATCTCTGATGCTGGCATCGATTTCTGCCATTACCTTTTCAGTCTCTGCGATGTTTGTACCTGCTGGAGTGCGGACGTCCATATTGATAGAACCCATATCCTCTTTAGGAACGAGACCTGTCTTGGTAGTATTCATAAGATAGACCAGACCGCCACAGGCAACCACAAGCAGAATAGCAGTGAGCCATTTACGCTTGAACATGAAGAGAACCACATGCTTGTATTTGTTCACAAGTCTGCTGAATCCTGCATCAAATGCATGGTGGAATCGTGTTGAGAAGCTTGCCTTCTCTCCCGGTTTGAGCTCGTCGTGCGGAGTCATGATCAGCGCACAGAGGGCAGGCGAGAGGGTGAGTGAGTTAAGAAGTGATATACCCACGGCAACTGCCATTGTGAGACCGAACTGTGTATAGAATGTACCTGTTGTTCCACCCATGAAACTTACAGGGATGAACACGGCCATGAACACGAAAGTGGTTGCAAGAAGGGCTGTGGCAATGCCGCCCATCGCATCCACAGATGCCTTGTATGGTGATTTGTATCCTTCGTCAAACTTGGCCTGGACTGCCTCCACCACCACGATGGAGTCATCCACCACAGTACCGATCACAAGCACGAGAGCGAACAAGGTGATCATGTTCAAACTGAATCCCGCCACGAGAAGGAATGCAAAGGTACCGACGAGTGATACGATGATAGAAATGGTAGGGATGATGGTTGAGCGGAGGCTCTGAAGGAAGACGAATACCACGAGGATCACAAGAAGGATAGCCTCGAACAGGGTCTTGATGACATTCTTGATTGATGCATCGAGGAAGTCCTTGGTACTCATCATGTCCACGATCTCAAGACCTTTCGGGAGATCCTCGCGGATGCGCTCGATTTCCTTGTCGACCGCCTTGATGATTTCGTTGGCATTCGATCCTGCTGTCTGTGAGATGCTCATCATTGTTCCCGGGTGACCGTTCACAAGTCCGACATAGTCATATGTCCTTTCGCCGAGCTCGATTTCTGCCACATCCTTGAGTCTGAGCACAGTACCGTTTGCCTCTGCTCTGATGACCATGTTCTCATAGTCAATTACATTTTCGTAACGGCCACGATATTTCAACACATATCTGAATGTGTTTTCTGACTCGGCACCCAAAGTTCCGGTAGGAGCCTCGAGATTCTGTTCTGCAAGAACAGCTGAAATATCTGACGGAACGAGTCCGTATTTTGCCATCTTTCCCGGATCAAGCCATATACGGAGAGAATAATCTCCACCTCGAACGTCCACCTCACCGACTCCGGCAATACGTGAAAGACGAGGCTCGATGTTGATCTTCAGGTAGTTGATGATGAATTTTCTGTCAAATGAGTTGTCAGGGCTATATACAGCTATGGCCTTGATACGGCTGGTCTGACGCTTTCTTACAGTTACACCGCTTCGGGTGACCTCAGCAGGCAGAAGGCTCTGGGCTGATGCAATTCTGTTCTGCACGTTGACCATCGCCATGTCGCCATCTGTACCCTGACGGAAATATATCTGAATGCTCGCGGAACCGCTGTTTGTTGCAGAAGACACCATGTACATCATGTCTTCCACACCGTTGATGGCTTCCTCAAGCGGTACGAGCACACTCTTCTGCACTGTCTCGGCGTTGGCACCTGCATAGCTTGCAGAAACGCTGACTGTAGGAGGGGCAATTTCCGGGAACTGCTCCACCGGAAGCTGCACGAGTCCGATGAAACCCACAAGCAGGATCATCACGGAGATGACACCTGCCAGGATCGGACGGTCGATGAAGGTCTTTACATTCATTATTCCTGGTCCTCCTTGATTTTGATTTCAGTACCTTCCTTGATCAAGCCGGCTCCCTCGGAGATGATGATGTCGCCGACAGCCAGTCCGCTGGTCACGATATATTCCTGGCCGTTGTCCTGTGGAGAAACTGTAATCTCTGTCGATGAAGCCTTGCCGTTGATTACGCGATATACGAATATACGGTCCTGAAGCTCGTAAGTCGCTGTCTTTGGAATCGCGATGCAGTTCTTGTAGTCAGATGGGATGATGATGGTTCCGCTTCCACCGTTACGGAGAAGGTGGTTGCGGTTGTTGAACACGGCTCTGATGCTGACAGAACCGGTGCTCTCGCTGATTGTTCCTGAGATTGCGTTGATCTTGCCCTTGTGCTCGTACACCTGGCCGTTGCTCATGATGAGCTCCACCTCTGGCATCTGTCTGATGGCATTGTCAAGCGAGCCGTACTGCTGCACCATGTCGAGCATCTGGTTCTCAGCCATCGAGAAATATGCATATACCCTGCTGTCGTCAGACACGGTCACGAGAGGCTGTGCGATGTTGCTGTTCACGAGGGCTCCGACGCGGTATGGGATCATACTTGCAACTCCATTCACCGGCGAGCGGACCTCAGTGTATGAAAGGTTGTTGCTGGCATTCACTTCCTCGGCCTTGCAGAGCGCAAGTCTTGCCTCGGCGTCGATAAGGTCGTTCTTGGCTGTCATGAGGTCGAACTCGGAAACCACATCCTGCTCGAAGAGGTCCTTGTTGCTTTCATAGATGAGCTTGGCAGTGGAAAGAGCTGCCTCTGCACTCTTCATGCTTGCTACTGCGATTTCATATGCAGCCTTGTATGGCGTCTGGTCGATGACGAAAAGGACCTGTCCCTTACGCACACTTTCACCCTCTTCGATGAGGATGTCTGTGATCATTCCGCTGACCTGAGGACGGATCTCCACTGTCTGGACTCCGCTGATTGCAGCTGAATATCCTGTGGTCAGAGTCCTGTCGCTGAGCTGGACCTCGAGAGTCGGGTGGATGGCATCATTCTTTGACGCTACGGTTGTTGAAGTCTGTTTGCAGGAGCAAACGAGGGCTGCAGAAAGTGCAAGCAATCCGAGAATTCTATGTTTCATCATCAGTATGAAGTTAGGTTGTTCCTATTATAATATATATTACGCGCAAATATACTTTAAAAAGTACGTTTTTTGAAAATAAAAATTACGTATTTTTGTATGATTAAAACATTGGAATATGTCAAGAAGGAATAGTTCACGCGGCCGAGGTCGCGGTAGGGGAAGAAAGGAAAAGAAGGTGTTTCCACAGGTTACCGGAAAGGTGCAGATGACACGTGAGGGCTTTGCATTCATTATCGTTGAGGGGGAGGATGATGATGTCTTCGTGAAGGCATCGAAGACCCGTGGTGCGCTTCATGGGGATATCGTGAGGGTGACAGTAACACGAGAGAAGACAGACCGTCAGCGCAGGGAAGGTGAGGTTGTGGAGATCATCGAGCGCTCGCCAAGGCCGTTCATCGGCATCCTTCATATCGTCGGAGATCAGGCATGGGTGCTCATGCAGAGCCGTTTCATGCCATATGATATATCAATCCCTTTCACTTTGAGTGATGCGAAGAGATATCGCAGACATAATGTACGTTCGCAGTCTGTTGCCGAGCAGAAGGATGAGACCGGATTCCTGAAGCCTCTTTCAGGTGACATGTATGCAGTGCATAAGGTCTTTGAAATGACTGAGGATGAGACTGGACGTCAGGAGCTTCGTGTGCGCTCAGGAATGAAGGTGGCAGCTGTGGTCGATGGCTGGGAAAGACACGAGACCACTCCTCATGGACGTATTGTTGACGTTCTGGGTGAGCCGGGTGAGAATGATACCGAGATGCATGCTATCCTTGCCGAGTTCGCACTTCCTTACAGATTTGAGCCGGAGGTTGCCAACGCGGCTGATCATATCCCTGAGGAAATCACCCAGGCAGATATTGATCAGAGAAGGGATTTCAGAGATATACTTACCTTCACCATTGACCCTGCTGATGCAAAGGACTTTGACGATGCCTTGTCGTTCCGCAGACTTGAGAACGGCAACTATGAGGTGGGAGTCCATATTGCTGACGTGACGCATTATGTGCGTCCGGGTTCTGTGGTCGATGAGGAGGCGAAGAACCGTGGTACTTCAGTGTATCTTGTGGACAGGACTGTTCCGATGCTTCCTGAGAAGCTTGCGAACAAGCTCTGCTCCCTCCGCCCTAATGAGGAGAAGCTGACGTTCTCGGCTGTGTTCGAGATGACTCCGCTCGGCAGGGTTGCCGGACAGTGGTTCGGAAGAACAGTCATCAATTCCGATTACAGATTTGATTATGACGGTGCCCAGAAGGTGATTGAGGCGGGAGCTGCGGGTGTTCATGAAGGTGTTTCCGAGCAGATCAAGGATGCAGTGCTTGTACTCCATGGACTTGCTTCGAAGCTTCGCAAGAAGAGATTTGCTGCCGGCGCCATCAGTTTTGAAAGACCTGAGATGAAGGTCGTTGTGGATGAGAAGGGCAGACCGGTGGATGTATATCAGAAGATTTCAAAGGAGGCCAACTGGCTGATCGAGGAGTTCATGCTTCTTGCTAACCGCAGTGTGGCTGAGTTCGTGGCAACAGGCTGCAAGGGTATCGGAGATGAATCTGCCAAGGGACGCAAGCAGGCCAAGACCTTCGTCTATCGTGTGCACGATGAGCCTAACCAGGATAAGGTGGCTAATCTTCGCAATTTCATAGGCAATTTCGGATATAAGATGGGTCCTACCACCAGCGGAAAGGAGATTTCAAAGGAGCTCAACAACCTCTTTGCGGTGGCAAAGGATACACCTGAATATAATGCAATCGAGCTGCTCTCGCTCCGTACAATGGCGAAGGCGCGCTACGATACAGAGAACCTCGGCCACTATGGCCTTGCGTTCAAATATTACACTCACTTCACATCGCCGATCCGTCGTTATCCGGATATGCTTGTCCATAGGCTTTTGGCTGCATACCTTGACGGAGCACCTTCAGCAAAGCAGGAGACTTATGATAAGCTTTGCAAATATGCCTCGGAAAGAGAGGTTGTGGCTGCTGAGGCAGAGCGCGCAAGCATAAAGTATAAGCTTGTGGAGTTCATGCAGGACAAGGTGGGATATGTGTTCGGAGGAAATGTTTCCGGACTGACAGAATGGGGTATGTATGTGGAGGTGGAGCCTACCAAGATCGAGGGAATGGTTCCGCTTAGGGATATCAACAGCGATTTCTTTGAGTTCGATGCCGATCACTATCGTCTTGTGGGTAAGCGCACAGGAGTCGTATATAACCTCGGAGATCCTGTCAGAATCCGTGTCAAGAAGACTAATCTTGAACAGAAACTTCTCGATTATGAGTTGATTGAGACTGGTCTCGAAGAGAGAATATATGACCGTATCGCATATGAGAGTGGCCGTGGTACATCCTTCATCAAGGGCGAGGACGGTGCGTTTGACAATGTGACTGTCGGTATCAACAAGGCTGCGCGCAAGGAGAAGGTCCGCAAGGCCATCCAGGAGTCAAAGCGCAAGGCGGCCAAGTCTTCCGGAAGGAAGCCTGCCAAAGGTGCATCTGCAAAGTCTTCACGAAAGAGGAACAAGGAATAATGGCGCTGGAGATAGAGAGAAAATTTCTTGTGGATGGTGATTTCATGGCGGAGGCCACTTCATCGTCGCGCATAGTCCAGGGATATCTGGCTTCGTCTCCTTCTGCTTCGGTCCGCGTCAGGATATATGGCGAGAAGGGATATATGACAGTCAAGGGACGTATTTCCCAATCCGGGATGAGCCGTTTTGAATGGGAAAAGGAGATACCGGTGGATGAGGCACTTTCGCTTCTGATGCTGTGTGGAGGTGGAGTAATCGACAAGGTCCGCCATATTGTCCCGTTTGGAGGACATGAGTTTGAGGTGGATGTGTTCGCCGGTGCCAATGAGGGGCTGATTCTGGCAGAGCTGGAGCTTTCGTCAGAAGATGAATCTTTTGAAAAGCCTTCATGGCTGGGACAGGAGGTTACAGGGGATATGAGATATCATAATTCGATGTTGCTGAAGCATCCCTATAATAAATGGTATAAATAATTACAGATACTAAAATATAACTTTATGGCTAAACTGACCAAATCTAAAGGCTATGGTTGGAACTTCGAAAATATTGGAGGAACAACTCGTGTGAAAATCACAACTGGTGAGGACTTGAAACATCTTGCAGAGCTTGATCCTAAAATGTGGACAGTTCTTTCATGCCCGGTGAAGGGACTCGAACTCGATGAGAAGAGCATGTCATTTATGGATCTTGACGGTGATGGCAAGATTAGAATCAATGATGTTGTGAGTACATCTGAATGGATGACCGCTGCAGTCAAGAATGCAGACCTGCTTCTGGAAGGTGCAGACAATATCGATATCGAAAACTTCAATCAGGACGATGCAAAGGGAGCCAAGCTTTATGCAGCTGCCAAGCAGATTCTTCTGAATCTTGGAAAGGAGGGTAGCGTGATCGCTTTGGCTGATACAGCTGACAGCGCTGCAATATTCTCTAAGACACGTTTCAATGGTGATGGTGTTGTTACTGAGTTCACTGCAGAGGATCCTAAGGACAAGGCAGCTGTGGCTGCCGCTGTGACATGCACAGGTGGAACTGCTGACAGAAGTGGTCAGAATGGTGTCACTGCAGCTCAGATTGAGGATTTCTATAAGGCCCTTGCTGATTATGTCGCATGGACTGAGGCTACAGTCGAGGCTCCTTTCGGAGCACAGACAGATAAGGCAATCGATCTGTATAATGCTCTCAATGCAAAGGTGAAGGATTTCTTTGTACGTTCAAGACTTGCTGCTTTCTCTCCAGACAGCACAGGTTCGCTTGACGTGCAGACTTCGCTCATTCAGTCAATCAGTGCTGATGACCTCACTTCAAAGACTTCAGACATCGCTACATATCCGCTTGCACGTGTTACCGGCAAGGCTGAGATCGACCTTTCTCAGCCGGTGAATCCAGCATGGGCGGCACAGTTCGAAGCACTCAAGGCAATCGTTCTCGATCCGTCTGTCAAGGTGCTTACAGAGGAGGTTTGGGATGCTGTTGGAGCTAAGTTCGCTGCATATTCGGCATGGAAGGCTGCCAAGGCAGGTGCATCTGTCGAGGCTCTTGGCCTGGATGCTGTGAAGGGCTTCATCGCAGACGACCGCAAGGCTTCTTTGCTTGATCTTGTAGCTCAGGATCTTGCACTTGCTGAAGAGGCTTCAAATATTGACATGGTAAACAAGTTCCTCCATGTGTATCGTGATTTCTACAGATTGGTGCGCAACTTCGTGACATTCCATGATTTCTATGACAAG
>JAZKYT010000044.1:0-49191 GCA_045612265.1 Candidatus Cryptobacteroides sp. | reverse complement strand
CAGACTCCATAGTATTGGCTTCTTAAAACTAAGGAGGCCGACCCCCGGGTCAACCTCCTTTAGCAGACTGCTAAAATGGCAGACACTGCCCGAAGACTACTTCTTCTTCTTGTGTCTGTTCTTACGCAGGCGCTTCTTGCGCTTGTGCGTAGCCATCTTATGCCTCTTATGCTTCTTTCCGTTTGGCATAATAAATAGTTTTTAATATAGTGATACTTGATTATTTTACCTCGTTCATGAACACCTTAGCCGGCTTGAATGCTGGGATGTTGTGAGCCGGAATGGTCATTGTAGTGTTCTTAGTGATATTTCTTGCTGCCTTCTCAGCACGATGCTTGATGATGAAGCTGCCGAATCCGCGAAGATAAACAGGATTTCCCTTTGTAAGTGAAGCCTTCACGCTGTCCATGAAAGACTCAACCACGATCTGCACAGTTGCCTTCTCAATACCAGTTGTCTTTGCAACTTCGTTTACGATTTCTGCCTTTGTCATAACTACTATTTCTTTTAAATCAAATTACTATTAGCGATTTAGCCCGCAAAAATAGTCCGAATTTTTTAATAAACCAAACACAATTTTCAAAAAATCGCGTGATTATCAGCAAAAATATTCAATTCATTCTTGGCACAGAGATTGACCATATATATAATAAAGTTAAATAGTAGTTAATCTCTGACAATTTGGCAGTTTGACCATCGTGAAGAGGGGCTTTTTGACATAATTGCTGTATATTTGTAAGTTTTAAGGAAAATATATGACTATGAAAGATATTTTTAATGAGATGATGCCTCCTGCCGGAGCAGAAGTAAGCATCATCCCAGTTGTGCAAGGTGAGATGATGATGAAGATTGAGGAGGATCAGCTTCCTGATTCCCTTCCGATTCTTGCGTTGAGAAATGCTGTACTTTTTCCAGGAACTGTATATCCTATCACAATCGGACGTGAGAAGTCAATAAGATTGATCGAGGATGCGGAGAATAATAATACGTTCATCGGTGCTGTTCCTCAGAACGACCTTTCTGTCGAGGATCCACGAAAGAATGATCTTTACCCTTATGGTACAGTGGCGAAGATCATCAAGACCTTGGAGATGCCGGATGGTACCATCACTGCAATCCTTCAGGGATATAAGAGATTCGAAGTCGAGGAAATCTTCGACTATGACCCATATCTTCTCGGACGCGTACGTTATCTGAATGACGTGGCTCCTGAGAATGACAACAAGACCAAGATGGTGGCAGAGTCTCTCAAGGAGAAGGCGACTTCCATCATCAAATCATCGACATTTGTTCCACGCGAGGCTGCGAGTGCGCTCAAGGGCATTGACAGCCTTGAGTTCCTTGTGAACTTCATTGCAACTACAATCGAGGTCGAGAACTTCATGGACAAGGTGGAACTTCTCCAGTATGGTGACGTGCTTACCCGTGCGATGAAGCTTCTTTCTGTTCTCGATACCCAGGTTGAACTTCAGAAGATCAAGCAGGAGATCAATCAGAAGGTTAAGACTGAGATTGATCAGCAGCAGAGGGAATATTTCCTGAATAATCAGCTCAAGACCATCCAGGAGGAGCTTGGAATGGACGATGTTGAGGAGTTTGCCCAGCTTCGTGCACGTGCGGAGGAGAAGGCGTGGGCTCCTGCGGTCCAGGAAATCTTTGACAAGGAGATGGCCAAGCTGGAGAGATATAATCCAAGTTCTCCGGACTACAGCATCCAGTACAACTATATCCAGTTCATGCTCGACCTTCCATGGGGCGACATGTCAGTGGATAACCTTGACCTGAAGAATGCTCAGAAGGTTCTTGATGAGGACCATTACGGTCTGGAGAAGGTGAAGGAGAGAATAATCGAGTACCTTGCAGTGTTGAAACTCAAGGGTGACATGAAGTCTCCTATCCTCTGTCTCTATGGCCCTCCAGGCGTGGGTAAGACCAGCCTCGGTAAGTCTATTGCGCGTGCCCTCGGTCGTAAATATGTGCGTATCGCTCTTGGTGGTGTGCACGATGAGTCGGAGATCCGCGGTCATAGAAAGACTTATGTCGGAGCACTTCCAGGACGTATTCTCAACGGCATCAACCGTGCCGGTACATCTAATCCGGTCATCGTTCTTGATGAGGTGGATAAGTTGACCAAGGATATGAAGGGAGATCCGTCATCAGCTCTTCTCGAGGCGCTCGATCCTGAGCAGAATACAGCTTTCCACGACAACTATCTCGATATTGACTACGATCTTTCGAACGTACTCTTCATCACGACTGCGAACAACGTAGAGACCATTCAGCCGGCCCTCAAGGACCGTATGGAGATGATCAATGTGAGCGGCTACCTCGCTGAAGAGAAGATGGAGATTGCAAAGAACTATCTTGTGCCGAAACAGCTTGGCGAGCATGGCCTTGAGAAGTCTCAGCTCAAGTTCGACAAGGAGGCTCTGGCAAAGATCATAGATGAATATACACGTGAATCCGGTGTCCGCGGCCTTGAGAAGCAGATTGCGAAGGTGGCTCGCGTGACTGCCAAAAAGATTGCCCTTGAGGAGAAATATCCGAAGACAATCAAGTCCAACCACCTCAAGGAATATCTCGGCCTTCCTACAAATTCACACGATATGCAGAAAGGCAATGAGGCTCCAGGTGTTGTGACAGGCCTTGCATGGACATCCATGGGCGGTGAGATTCTCTTCATTGAGAGCTCGGTGAGCAAGGGCAAGGGTATCCTCACAATGACAGGTAATCTCGGTGATGTGATGAAGGAGTCTGCGACTATCGCATACCAATATATAAAGGCTCATCCGGAGCTTACAGGCATGACTTATGAAGAGTTCGCTGAGAAGGATATCCACGTTCATGTGCCGGAAGGTGCTGTTCCAAAGGATGGCCCGTCAGCTGGTATCACAATGGTCAGCTCGATGGTTTCAGCCTTCCGAGGAGAGAAGGTCAAGAGCGGTATCGCGATGACTGGTGAGATGACGCTCCGCGGACGTGTGCTTCCTGTGGGTGGTATCAAGGAGAAGATCCTTGCGGCAAAGAGATCGGGAATCAATACCATTCTGATTTCTGAGGAGAACCGTAAGGATGTTGAGGATATCAAACCAATTTATGTCGAGGGATTGAAATTCATATATGTGAATGATATCCAGGACGTAATGAATAATATATTCTAATGGACGTACGCATTGAACAGAGTTGGAAGGTAGCCTTGGCAGAGGAATTCGGTAAACCTTATTTCGAGTCGCTGGTTGGGACTCTTCGTCGTGAAAAGGCGGAGGGTCGCACCATATATCCTCCTGGAAACCAGATCTTCCGCGCCTTTGACCTGACTCCGCTTGATAAGGTGAAGGTTGTGATTCTTGGCCAGGACCCATATCATGGTCCTGGACAGGCTCATGGCCTTTCGTTTTCTGTTCCTGCAGGGGTTCCTGCCCCTCCATCGCTCAAGAATATATTCAAGGAGATCGAGTCTGACCTTGGTGTGAGAATGAGCGGATATCCTAATCTTGAGAAGTGGGCACAGCAGGGTGTACTGCTTCTGAATGCAGTGCTGACCGTACGTGGTGGAGAGGCTGCATCACACAGCAAGATAGGTTGGGAACAGTTCACGGATGCTGTGATAAGATGCATTTCTGACAGATGTGAGGGTGTCGTGTTCATGCTGTGGGGCAATTTTGCCCGCACAAAAAGGGACCTGATCGATCATTCGCGTCATCATGTCCTCGAGGCTGCTCATCCGTCACCTCTGGCACGCGGAGCATTCTTCGGAAGCCGCCATTTTTCAAAGGCCAATGCGCTGCTCGCAGCCCGAGGCATGGCACCTATTGATTGGCAATTATAATAGACTTCGACGAAGTCTGAAAATCTCATAAAAGAGTAATAAAATGAAGCGTATAGCATTATTCCCAGGATCATTTGATCCGTTTACAGCAGGTCACCTGAATATCCTCAAGCGTGCCCTTACCATGTTTGACGAGGTGGTTGTGGCAGTCGGAGTCAATATCGACAAGCGTGGTTTCTTCGACAATGACAAGAGGATTGAGATCATCCGTCAGGCGACTGCTGGCCTGGAGGGAGTCAGCATCATCCAGTATGGCAACCTCACCATTGACAAATGCCGTGAACTAGGCATTCGTCACATTGTCAGGGGAGTACGCAATATGATCGATTTCGAGACCGAGCGCTCTATTGCAGATGCAAACCGCAAGCTTGCTCCGGAAATCGAGACAATCATAATCCCTACAGCGCAGGAGTATGCTCACATCTCTTCAACTGCCGTGCGCGATATCCTCAAGCACGGTGGGGACACTTCTCTTTTTGTGCCTGAGGGCGTAACACTATAATATGCTTAAAAGACTTCTCATACTTCTCCCGCTTATACTCTGTACGTTTGTCTGCAGGGGAGAGGAACGTACGCAGAGGGATTCTGCTGTACTGAATGCACTGAGTGAAAAACTGGCAGAGTATTTCGATGCCATGAAACATGAACCGGTACAGGTTCAGATGAACGAGTGTGATTTTCTGATTGAGAGCACTTCCGATTCGCTGCTGAAGAGTCATGTCGCAAGGACTATCTATGACTATTATAGCAAGAGTCCTGTGATGGGAACTGAAGCTGTGGCTATTCACGTTTATGACCAGTGGTATAAGCCAGGCCTGGTGAAGATGAGTTCAGATATGGAACTGCTCGGAGCCCAGATTTTTGCTGAGTTCAATCGTCTGTCGCAGATCGGATGCGAGGCTCCTCAGCTGACAATGGAGGCGTCTGATGGCTCACTTGTCCAGCTCTTCAGCCCAGAAGATGTGCAGAAACGTTTCCGAGTTCTGTATTTCTATGATACGGACTGCTCAAACTGCAAGATTCAGTCAATTCTTTTGAATGATCTTCTTACGACGGAGAATTTTCCTGTTGAGTTCTATGCGATATATACCGGAGACAACCGGGAGTCGTGGATGAAATATATTTCAGACAGGTTCGATATGCCGCAGACTTCTGCGAAGGTCGTTCATATGTGGGATCCTGAGATAGATTCGGATTTTCAACGTAAATATGGAATCCTTCAGACTCCTCGTATGTTCCTGGTAGCACCGGATGGCGTTATTTCCGGACGTGGCCTGGATGCATATGCACTTGCTCAGATGCTGCATCAGATCTTTGATTCAGTTGAGCTGGAGTATGGAAGCCAGGAATCGGCATCTCTTTATGACGCTATATTTGCCGGTGATGTCCCTTCAGAATCAGATGTGAAGGCACTTGCTGACCAGATTGCTGACTTGACCCTTCCGAAAGGTGATACAGTCATGTTCCGTCAGATGACAGGTGACCTGCTCTATTATCTTTCTTCACGCTCAGGAGAGGGTTTCAAGGAAGGGCTTGGCTATTTGATCGATACATATATATGTGACAGCAATGCATGGCGATCTCAGGATGACTCCTTGAAGGTCGTTGGATTTGCAGGCATCATGAAGGACCTCTTGTCAAAGGCTAAGCCAGGAACCAGGATTGCAGATTTGAAGGTTCCGGGACTCAAGGTTACAAAAAAAAGGGAGAAGGCATATAAAAGAAACCTCAGGAAACTTGGTGCAGACCGTAATATAATCATTTTTTATACGGAGGGTTGCCATATCTGTGATGCAGAGAAGAAGGCTGCACGTGAGCTGGCGGCCGCGGACAAGAATGTGTCTGTGCTGATGGTCAATGTGGATGATATTCTGCGTACCAATCAATCTCTCGCGTCAAAACTCTTCGACTCATTCGATTTGTCGTCTCTTCCATATATTCTTGAGACTAACCGTAAAAGCTTGATACAGAGGAGATATACTTCTGTGGTTTCAAGATAGTCAAAACTTTTTTTCGGAAAATATCAATTTGGCACAGAGGTTGATTTGGGCTGGACAAAAACAATGTCCAACTTAATAACAATCGACATGGGAACTTTTATAGAGGAGTATCTTAAAGATCCTTCATTGGCTATCTCCTCAGCCCTTGAGAAACTGACTGAAACGAACAGATTTGAACAGGTAGATGACGATGCGATATATAATGAATTAGCCACGGGCGAGTTCAGACTTTACGAAGAAATCATCCTAAGCCAACTTTCTGAAGAATCCCCAAGTCAGAAACATCATTATAAAGCGGCAGTCTAAAGACTCCGCTTTTTTTATGCATATCTCGCTGCAGTTTCTTATATTTGTACCACTATGAATGGTACATTGATAATAATTGCAATTTTGGCTGTGCTCGTGGTGGTCGCATGCGTATTTGTGATTGCCCTCAACAGTGTTAAAAGGGATAAGGAATCTGCTGTTGCGCTTGTGCGCGAGAGCTATGAGAGGACTTTGTCTGAGATGAAATCCGGCCATGAGAAAGCCGTGGCTGACCTGAAGGCTGGTCATGAAACAGCTATTGCAGAGCTGAAGAAGTCGCACGAGGAGGCGATGGGGCAGCAGCTTGAGACTCTCAAGGCGCAGATGGTGGCTGAGAGCGAGAAGGTGCTGAAGGCTCGTGAGGAGGAGCTGGACAAGCGTGCGAAAGCAACGTTTGAGAATATTGCCGGAGGTCTTGACAAGAATATCAAGGATATGAAGGAGGCCTTTGAGCAGAACAAGAAGGCGCATACTGAGACCTCGCAGACCCTTAAGGCTAATATTGAGAATGCCGTCAAGAACCTTCGTGAGCAGACTCTTTCGATCGGTGATAAGGCGGATAATCTCGCTGAGGCGCTGAAAGGTCGCAACAAGGCTCAGGGTAACTGGGGTGAGGTTATTCTTGATAATCTTTTCACAGCAGAAGGACTTCGTGAAGGTCGTGACTACGATAAGGAGGAGACTCTTCGTGACGAGCATGGACAGATTCTTTTGAATGAGGATACTGCAAAGAGGATGCGTCCGGACTTTATCCTTCACTATCCTAACGGCAACGATATCATCATCGACTCCAAGGTGGTTCTTACGGCGATGTATGATTACTATGCTGCTGAGGATGAGGCAGCCAAGGCTGATGCTCAGGCCCGTAACCTTCTGGCAATCAAGGAACAGGTAAAGAAACTTGCAAAGAAGGATTATAGCAGCTATCTCCAGCCGGGACACAAGATGCTTGACTATGTGATCATGTTCGTTCCTGTATATTCAGCTTTGAGACTCGCATACGAATCAGACCGCAACCTCTGGCATGATGCATATGCTCAGGGTGTTCTCATCACTACAGAAGAAACCCTCATGCCGTTCCTCAGGATGATCAATATTGCCTGGACAAGTCACGAGCAGGTTGCAAATCAGCAGCAGATTATAGCGGCAGCAGAAACTGTCCTGAGCCGTGTGTCGGATTTCTGTGCAGCCCATGCAAAGATGGGTAAAAAACTCAATGAGGCCCTCGAGCAATACGATGCATGTGACAAAAAGATCCGTGAACGCGGTCAGAGCATTGTGGTGGCAGCGAACAAGCTTATCAGCTATGGCATTCCACAGAATAAGAAGAAACCTCTCCCTCCTGTAATTGGAATGGAAGAGGAGATTGATGAATAATTACGACTTCTTAATAAAAATCCCTATATTTGGCCGGAATAATACTTAACCTATAAGAAATTAAGCCGTGGCAAGAAAAAGGAAGTCTTTGTCCGTATCAGTTGATCCGGAATATCTCAAAAAACAAAAGGCGGCGCTTGCGCGTCGCCATAGACAGGTCATATATCTGAATGATGGTGAGATGGCTGCTATCAGAGCATATTGTGAGCGTTTTCACATCGACACCAAAGCTCCTTTGTTCAGACAGGCCATAATGGAAAAGATCCTGTCTGAGCTGAACAATAATCAGCCTACTCTTTTCTAAATCTTATTTGTCGGCTCCCATCGCTGCGTTGTAGCAGTGGCGGCAGAGTGGCTCGTATGAATCCTTTTCTCCGAGAACCACGAGCTGCTCGCTGGCTGTGAGACGGTGTGAGTGGTTAGCCGGACTTCCGCATTTCACGCAGATTGCGTGTACTTTCTGAATATCCTCAGCAACTGCCATGAGTGCAGGCATAGGTCCGAATGGCTTTCCAAGGAAGTCTGTGTCGAGGCCTGCGATGATCACGCGAACACCACGATTGGCAAGTTTCTGCACAACCTCCACGATGCTCTGATCAAAGAACTGTGCCTCGTCGATTCCCACAACCTCAACATCATTAGAAAGCTCAAGCATCTTTGCAGGAGAGTCAATAGGAGTTGACGGGATGCTGTGTGCATCGTGAGAAACAACCTGATCCTCAGAGTATCTGACATCTATGCATGGCTTATAAATCTCTACCTTCTGTTTTGCAAACTGCGCTCTCTTCATTCTTCTGATAAGCTCCTCAGTCTTTCCTGAAAACATTGAACCGCAGATCACCTCAATCGAGCCTGCTTTTTTTGGACTTTCTAAAAACATTTCGTTAATTTTGTGGTTAATAAGAATTAGGTCTGGTCTCCCTGAAATTTGGGGTCACAAATATAGTCATTAATTAGATTATGAAAAATAACCAACAGCAAATTTTGTCTGAAATAAAGTCTTTGTTGGCTTCTGTCAAGACTCAGCTTGAAGAATTGGAAAATAAGATTGCCGAATTTGAGCAATGTGCTGAAACTCAGGATGTTGTAGAAGATGCTCCTATTGAGGACGTGGTTGAGGAGGTGATGGATATAGAGTTGGAGCCTTCTGATGACCTTCCATTCTATGATGACCTTCCAGTTACTGAACCTGAAGTGGAACTTGAGACTGAAGCTTCTGATGACATTGAGCCGGAACCACAGGTGGCAGAGGAACCAGTGGCAGAGGAGCCAGTGGCTGAAGAGCCAGTGGTGGAGGTGGACGACCTTCCGGAAGTTGTAACAGTAGTTACTCCTGAGGCTGCAGTTCCAGTGCCGGTGATCGATGCGATGATTGCGAAGCAGTCATGGCGTACAGATATGCCAGGCTCTTCTGTCAGGGATGTAAGAAGTGCAATCTCGCTCAATGACAGAATTCTCTTTATCAACTATCTCTTTGGAGAGGACCCTATGTCATTCCAGGAAATGCTGACCCAGCTTAATGCAATGTCTTCATTCGATGAGGCTGCAGCATATGCAATTGCCGCTCATCCGGAGTGGGACCTTGAATCAGACACAGTATACAGATTTATGATGGCTCTCCGCCGTCGTCACCAATAATATAGGAATGGCAGGAATATTATATATTGTACCAACTCCGGTCGGCAATCTCGAGGATATGACTTTCAGAGCAATCCGCGTTCTGAAGGAGGCCGATCTGATCTTGGCTGAGGATACAAGAACCAGCTCAGTTCTTCTGAAACATTTTGAAATCAAAGGTCGTCTTGAATCTCACCACAAGTTCAATGAACACAAGACTGCTTCAATGATCAAGGAGCGCATCCTCGCTGGTCTGAATGTGGCGTTGATAAGTGATGCAGGTACTCCAGGAATCTCGGATCCCGGTTTCCTCCTGGTCAGAACATGTGCTCAGGAGGGAATTGAAGTGCAGACGCTTCCGGGTGCAACAGCATTTGTGCCGGCACTTGTGTCTTCCGGCTACCCATGTGACCGTTTCTGTTTTGAAGGTTTCCTTCCGCAGAAGAAGGGACGCCAGACCAGACTTACTGAACTTGCAGAGGAACAGAGGACATTGATCTTCTACGAATCTCCGTATCGTCTTGTCAAGACTCTTGAGCAGTTCGCAGAATTCTTCGGTGCTGAAAGAGAGTGTTCGGTTGCCCGTGAAATCTCAAAGAAATTTGAAGAACATAAGCGAGGAACCCTTACAGAAGTCGCTGCATGGTATCGTGAGCACGAACCGAAAGGAGAGATCGTAATCATTGTTGCGGGAGCTCCGGAGAAGAAGAAGGAGAAGAAATCCTACCGCAAGGATGACGAAAATGAATAAAAAAAAGCAATCTTTATAAAAAAGAGCAAAATCTGCATCTGATCCGGGTGCGGATTTTCTTTTTTATGTGGCAGCTTCATACATTCGCAGTATGGAGAAGAAGAAATCAAAGTTGTCCGACTCATTTGTTGTTGGTGTGATAGCCCTCGTCTTTCTGATTGTCGGCTATCAGACAGCCATGTTTGTCTATCGTGCCTCTGTCATGAAGATTGTCAGCAACCGTGACGAGCCGGATACGGTATATATTTATGGTTCTTTAGACTCCCACGTTGCTGATGTGTTTCAGAATGATGTGGGAAAAGTTCGTGATACGTCATTGCGCGGTCCTGAACCTCGTGTCAATGTTAAAGTTAATACACCTGCAGTCCAAAGGAAATCCTCCTCTCATTCAACAATAGCAGAAGCAGTTAGGCAGGCAGCGCCGCGTCGTCGCGTGGAATCGTTCCGTTTCAATCCCAATACAGTCACTAAAGAAGATTTACGCCGACTCGGTTTTTCGGAAAAGCAGGCCCAGTCAATAATAAACTATAGAGAAAAGGGCGGCTCGTACAAGCGTAAGGAAGACTTTGCAAGGTCATTTGTGGTATCAGACAGCATATACCGTAGACTTGAGAAATATATAGATATCCCTTTGGTTGATTTGAATTTAGCTGATTCCGCAGCCTTTGATGCTTTGCCTGGTATAGGTGGCTGGTTCGCAAATAAGATGGTGGAGTATAGGAAAGCCTTGGGTGGATACTCCTGCAAAGAACAGCTGCTTGATATATACAATTTCACTGAAGAAAAATACCGGGCCCTTGAGGATCTGATAACAGTCTCGCCTGAGCACGTAACCCCATATCCCTTGTGGACCTTGCCCGCGGACTCCCTAAGGCTCCACCCATACATAAAGGACTACGAAACTGCCCGTTCCATAGTCCTTTATCGTGAAAATTCCCCGACGGATGCGCTTTCCGTGTCTTCCTTGGCATCAGCTGGTATTATAAATTCAGATGTTGCAGAAAAATTATCCAGATGTTTGATTTTACCCCTGGATTGATCTTATCCAAGAAAATTGGTGTTTTCTTGGATACTCGTCTGGTTTTATCCTGCTGGAGGAGATTTATCTTCTGCGCATACCGCCCATGCCGCGCATCATGTTGCCCATGTTGGCTCCCATGACTGTCTTCATCATCTTGCGGGTGCCTTCGAACTGCTTGAGAAGCTTGTTGACATCCTGGAGTGAAGTTCCGGAACCGTCTGCGATTCTCTTGCGGCGGCTACCGTTGATGATCTCCGGATGCTCACGCTCCTTTGGAGTCATTGAAAGAATGATTGCCTCGATGCTCTTGAATGAGTCATTGTCCATATCCACATCCTTGAGAGCCTTGCCCACGCCTGGAATCATGGAAGCAAGATCCTTGATGTTACCCATCTTCTTGATCTGCTGGATCTGGTTGTAGAAGTCCCAAAGTGTGAACTGATCCTTGGCGAGCTTCTTCTTGAGTTCGCGTGCCTGTGCTTCGTCGAACTGCTCCTGAGCCTTCTCCACGAGTGAAACCACGTCACCCATTCCGAGGATACGGTCTGCGATACGGGTTGGATGGAATACGTCAAGTGCCTCCATCTTCTCACCGCTGCTGACGAACTTGATCGGTTTGCCGACAACTGCCTTGATCGAGAGGGCAGCACCACCACGGGTGTCACCGTCCATCTTGGTGAGGACAACTCCATCAAAGTCGAGTCTGTCGTTGAATGTCTTGGCTGTCTCCACTGCGTCCTGACCTGTCATGGCGTCCACAACGAAGAGGGTCTCAGTCGGCTGGAGAGCTTCCTTGAGTGCAGAGATCTCGTCCATGAGCTCCTGGTCCACTGCAAGACGACCGGCTGTATCGACGATGACCACTGAATATCCCTCAGTCTTTGCCTTTTTGATTGCATTCTGAGCAATCTGGATTGGATCCTTTACGCCTTCTTCTGCATAAACAGGCACACCGATCTGCTCGCCGAGAACCTTCAACTGATCGATCGCAGCAGGACGGAAGTAGTCACAGGCAGCGAGGAGAACCTTCATTCCTCTCTTGCTCTTGATGTTGAGGGCAAGTTTTCCTGAGAATGTGGTCTTACCGGAACCGTTGAGACCGGCTACGAGTACCACTGCAGGGCTACCTTTTACATTGATGTCTGCAGACTCGCTTCCCATGAGGGCAGCCAGCTCGTCGTGAACGATCTTCACGATCATCTGCTGTGGCTTCACGGCTGTGAGGACGTTCTGTCCGATGGCTTTCTTCTTCACATCGTCGCAGAATGTCTTCGCGATCTTATAGCTTACGTCGGCATCAAGAAGTGCGCGACGGATGTCCTTCATCGCCTCCGAGATGTTCACCTCGGTAATCTTTCCTTCGCCTTTGAGGATCTTGAACGATCTCTCAAGTCTTTCACTTAAATTTTCGAACATATATCTTTAATTTTCTTATGCAAAATAGTCAACAACCTCAGGGGCATCCTCCAGTCTGTCGCTGAAGACACTTGGAGCAAGATCCTTCATGTTGTATCGGCTGGCCATCACCTGTCCGTACGCACCGGCACTTCTAATAGCCATAAGGTCACCTCTCACGCTCAAAGGCAGCAATCTTCCTGCTCCCCACACGTCGCTTGACTCGCAGACAGGACCTACTATGTCGTATGCCTGATGAGTAGGGAAGAATGTTCTCATCTGGGCAGAGAGGTTCTCAATCTTGTGGTATGCACCGTAGAGAGCAGGACGGATGAGGTCGTTCATGCCGGCATCCATAATCAGGAAGTTCTTGGTTTCACCGCTCTTGACGAACACCACGCGGGAAATGAGTGTGCCGCACTGAGCTACAAGTGAACGTCCCGGCTCCACATGTACCATCTGGTCAGGACGTCGTGCGATATTCTTTGAAATGGTTTCGAACCATGTCTCGAAATCTGCTATCGGAGTTCCGTCCGGATCGTCATAGTCAACACCAAGACCTCCTCCAAGGTTGATGTTCTTGATGGTCACTCCATTGTCTTCGAAATATTTTACAATCTCATTGACTCTCTGGCACTCAAGGGCAAATACCTCATTCACACGTGTGATTTGCGAACCCACATGGAAGTGAAGACCGAAGAAATCGATGTGCTCGCTCTTGTGGATGATTTCTATAAGTTTGTCAAACTCATGCTGGGAGATTCCGAACTTGTTCTCATAAAGACCTGTGGTCACGTACTTATGAGTGTGTGCATCGATGTCTGGATTGATTCTGACAGAGATGCTGGCCTTCACTCCATAGTGATGAGCCATTTCGTTGATTACAAAAATCTCCTGAAGTGATTCGCAGTTGAATGCCTCGATACCGAGCTTCAATGCGTTATATATTTCCTTATCACTCTTTCCGACTCCTGCATACACGATCTTGTCGGCAGGGAAACCGCAGTCGTGTGCGTGAAGAACCTCATTTCCGCTTACGCAATCCGCTCCAAATCCTTTGGCACTGATAAACTCCAGCAGTCTTCTTTCCACGTTTGCCTTGATGGCATAGTGCACTTTGATGTTATGTGCTGATGCCAATTCCGCAACATGATCCACTGTCTTGTGAAAGAGGTCCATGTCGTAATAATAGAATGGGGTAGCGATGCGGTCAAGCTGCTCTATTATATTGAAATCTAACATCTTATGCTATTTGTTATAGTTTCGTTTATCCTTTCCTTTCTAACTGAAGGAAAAACGGTTGCAAAAATAACGAAAAAATCCGTATTTTCGCAGTCTCTAACCTAAAACCGAATTGCGCATATAAAATGTTATCACTTAGTGTAAATCTCGATACCGCTGCTCAGCTCATCATGGGAGTCGGCACAACCGTGCTTGCTTTTCTGCTCATGATGATAAAGATTCCTCAGACACCATTCAGCATGAAGCTGGCAAACTCAAAGCTGGGAATCGTCGTCAGCCTCCTGATATGCAGTTTCATGATGTTCTACACCATATCTCAATATGGTTCTCCGACTATCTGGGACTGGGAAATGTTCACAATGCTGAACATATATGTGGTCGTACATTTCTCCACATCCATCATTTCCTATGTGATGATCACTCTTCTTAAGAGTGAGAGGCACAAAAGGGAAAATCTCTTCCTTCCAAGTCTTTTCATTTCCGCGATCGTGGCTTTTGTCCTGCTTGAGTCCTACGAAAACGGAGATATGAGGAAATTTTCGATTGCCTGCATCTTTGCTGCGACAGTGTTCCTGATTCAATGGGTGAACTATGTCGTTCATTTCGACAGAGCATACAAACTGGCTTTGAAGAACATGGAGACCTACTATGACGATGATGAGAGCCACAGGATCAAGTGGGTGAGGTTCTGTTATATAATCTCGATGCTGACCAACATCTTCTTCCTCGTATATCTTGCGATGTTCCTTTTCCTGGACTACAAGATGGAGGTAGCAGCCGTATATACTTTCTGGTATCTGCTCTATTTCCTGTATATCACAGCAAACTTCATTTCATTCATCAGTTCGCATAAGATTGTCCTTGAGGCAGTTGCACACAAGGCGCTGACCGGTACTAACATCAAGCTCAACCTTATGGAGGTCCGTCGTGCAAGAAAGTCAAGATCCGAGGATCCGTCTCATAAAGAGGATGAATTCACGAGGATTGACCGTGCCCTCAAGGCTTGGGTGGAGCAGAAGCGTTATTGTGAATATGATAAGAGCCGTGAGGATATCGCAAGGGAACTCAATACGACAAGGGAGAGCCTGCATCACTATTTTGTGACCAGGAAAGGCATGGATTTCAACACATGGCGAACAGAACTCAGAATTGAGGAGGCAAAAAGAATGTTGATCGAGAATAGGGATTTCTCGATCAACATAATAGGAGAATTGTCCGGTTTCAGTGACAGGTCAAACTTTCACCGTCAGTTCGTCAAATTGGTAGGATGTTCACCTAGACAGTGGCGTGAGTCCGGTGGAAAGCTTTAATGAAATCTTCCTCGCTGATTCCCAGCAGGTTCATCCTGCGGATTACCATAGGCAGTTCTTCTTCGAGGAACTGCTTTTTTTGTGCCTCAAGCACCTTTGCCTGTGCATCCGCTGCAGTGAAATATCCGATGCCACGCTTGTTGTAGATCACCCCTTCTGAAGTAAGCTTTTCGTAGCTTCTCATGATTGTATTGGGGTTTACTCCGATTTCAGCACCATATTCGCGAACCGAAGGAATTCGCTCATCTGGCTGAAGCTCACCGCAGAGTATCCTCTCGTAGATCGAGTCGCATATCTGCAGATATATTGACTTGTTGCTGTTGAATTCCATGACCTAGTGTTTTAAGGTTTTGACTCTGAAATATATGGCTGCCATGAGGGCAAGGTTGATCACGGTGTCGCATATAGTGTCAAACAAGGCAGCGTGCTTGAGTACTCCTATGCCGAAAAGCTGGTTCATGGCTTCAGGTGTGTTTGCTTCGAAATTAAGAGCTGCAAACTCCTTGAATACTGCACTTGTGATCGGTGTGACTGCGAGTCCTAATACTATTGTAACAGCAATGTAGAACAGGATGGTCATAGAACTCTTGTTCTTCTTGAATACGATGGCGCCAAGCAGCGCGATAAGGAACATCTGCAGGATGTCGTCCACATAGAGCCATGGACAGCTTACCTGCTTTACGAAGTGTGCAAGGGCAGGGTACTGTGAGATATCTGACTGACTTGCAATAGAAAATTCGAGAAATGTGTCAAGCAGAGCCTTGAACGATCCGGCGAGACTTGCGCCACATGTGCTGTCCACTCCGCAAAGAATTGCGTCCACTCCAAAATATACGGTGCACATGATCACAGGCATTACGATGGCGCTCAAGAGAATCATGCTGAGTGATTTTTCAAAGCTTGAGGCAGGAATCATGAGCCACTGAGTTCCGAATCTCTTTTCCGTGATTGTTCCGAAGCTTTTTGCAGGCAATGTGAAGGTGAGCACAATGAGGCATGTGAAGAATGTGAATGTTCTGAAGCCAATCCCAGGACCACCCCATTCACCGTTGAAGATAAGTCCCATAACGATTGTTCCTACATATATGATCAGTCCCATCATACTGGTAAGAAGCATTCCCAGTCCATAGCTGGCTACACAGCTTCTTGCATCTGAAATGAAATATTTTCCGAATCTTCGGAAGTTGAATATGTTGTTCATTGTCTTGTCGGTTAAGAGTTACTACTTAGTGAAGATGTTCTGAATCAGCTCCTTGTGTTTATGTGTGGTGTTGAAGAGCGCCTCGATATTCACCTTGCTGTCTTCGCCATCAGTATTGAGCAGAACCTGGATGTTGGCACCTGGAATCATCTCGCAGTAAAGTGCATCTGGTCGAGTTTCCGTGCTGTAGTCGAAATAGAGCTTTTCAGAAATTTCCTGGATTGAAGCATTCAGAAGAACCTGCTGCTTGTCAAGGATGATAATCGGATCGATGACGTTTTCGAGGTCACGCACCTGATGTGTGGAAATCAGAACTGTAGAGTCTTCTCTTGTGTATTTCATGAGAGCCTTTCTGAACTGTGCCTTTGAGGGGATGTCAAGGCCGTTAGTCGGCTCATCCATGAACAGATATTTTGTGTTGCATGCAAGAGCGAAGGCTACATGCGTTTTCTTGAGCTGTCCGAATGACATCTGATTCATCTTTTGTCCTGGATGGATTTCCAATACTCCCATAATCTCGACGAATTTTCCGAGACTGAAGTTTGTCCAGAATTTACCATAGTTGCGAGCATAATCCATTGCAGTCATATTGGCTTCTGCAACTTCGTCGCTGAGATAATAGATTTCAGAAAGTAGGGAAGGCTTTCTGTCAAACGGGTGCTGGCTGTCGATTTCGATTTTTCCGGTCTTCGGCTTTTTAAGGCCACTGAGGAGAGTCAGTAGAGTTGTCTTACCTACTCCGTTCTCGCCAAGCAGACCATAGATGCGACCATCTTCAAGTCTCATCGTAATGTCCTTCAGTACAATGTTTTCACCGTAGCTGAATCCTAGATTGTCAATTGTAATCATAGTGCTATTCCTTTAAAAGTGTCTATTTGTTATAGTGTGTTAGCGAACTAATACACTGCAAAGGTAATAACATTTTTCATACCTCCAACAGAATTTCAAGTTTTTTGAAAATTATTGAAGGCTGATATGAGATTGACGTTTGAATGATCTGATGTTTTCTTCAAGGATCGGGTGCTCGTCGGAAGGAAGTGCCCAGTCAAGGAATCGTTCACGGATATAGTTCACCGCCTGAAGTGTAGGGTGGCACATGTCCTCAGCATAGAAACGGTAGTCGCGAAGCTCATCCATCATGATCTCATACGATGGGAAATAGTCTGCCTTGCAAGGTGTATTGGAATTCAATATCTGATCGATACCCACAAGAAGTGATGCCTTGCTGATCTGATTGCCATGAGCTCCATCCTTGAAATGGCGGATCGGGCTGACCGTGAAGATGAACTTCTTGGGGGTGAAGCCATCATCCGAACCATTGCACAAATTCATGATCTCAGTCAGTATATCAGCAGTCTGTGATGCGGGAAGGAACTCCCTATTATATTCTGCAGCAGGATGCTTGAGACAGTTGGACACGATCATATCACTTTGGATATGTCTGTAGCACCAGCTTGTGCCGAGAGTGATGATAATCTTGTTGCAGGTGCGGAAGAACTCAGCAGCTTCCTCTAAAGCATTATTTGCATTTGCCAGAAACTCTTCTGCAGTTCCACGTGCGAATGAAGTGTGGTGTGAATATGAACAGAATCTCATGTCTCCAGCACCGATCTGCACACATTCCGCTTCGTAGAATGGCTCCCTGCTGATCAGTCTTCTGATGGCAGCAAGAACAGAAGCCGGGTTGTACAATGTTCCGAATGGATTCACGCACACGTCAAATCCATAGTTCTTCAACTGTCCTCCGATATTGTCGGTAAAACAGCTGCCAAGCATCAGAATCTTGTCCTTATATGAAATCTCGACTTTGCAAGGTGAGTCGACCACCGGAGTTTGCAGTTTCATGCCACAAAAATAGCGAAAATATATTACCTTTGAACGATTTTAAACATTCGCCTGAAACACTATGAGAAATATACTGGTCCTCATTACAATATTGCTCTCCGGCATCGCAGCTTCAGCCCAAGTGAAGTTTGACTATGATGTGGATTTTGAAATGAATTTCGATAACAGGGAATTCTATCGCAGCGACTTCTCTGAATCGATGACCATTTTCGGTGCCCGTCTGACACCAGCTGTCGGACTTAAGGCATTTTCAGCCGACAGTGCATCTCACAGAATAATGGCAGGAATAGATGTAATGAAGGATTTTGGCTCAGCGGAAGTCAATAAGGAACTCTTCAAGGAGATCATCCTGTATTACAATCTTGAAAAATCCATCAATGATACTGATATCTCCCTCTACGCTGGAATATTCCCAAGACAGAAGATGGCCGGCAGATATTCCCAGGCATTCTTTTCTGATTCCTTGAGATTCTATGACAATAATCTTGAAGGTCTGCTGGTACAGTTCCATCGTCCTAAGGCGGATTTCGAACTGGGCTGTGACTGGTTTGGACAATATGGTGCCACCCGTAGGGAAAGATTCATGATATTCTCGAGTGGGGAGGGTGTGGTTGCTCCCTTGCTGACCTTCGGATATTCCGGATATATGTACCATTTTGCCAATTCAGAGCAGGTGAAAGGATTGGTGGACAATATCCTCATTAATCCGTATATCCGTCTGGATCTTGCGCATAAGCTTGATTTCCAGACCTTTTCTCTCACGCTTGGATGGCTTCAGGCTTTTCAGCACAACCGCAAGCATGTCGGTCATTATGTGTTCCCAGGCGGCGGACACTTTGATCTTGAGATGAGAAAGTGGGATGTGGCAGTGAAGAATATGTTCTATTGCGGCACCGATCTGATGCCTTATTACAATAGTCATGACGAAGGCGGATTCAAATATGGTTCAGAACTGTATCTTGGAGATCCGTTCTTCCGTGTTTATGACGACAATACCTCCGGACTGGGTCAATATGACCGTCTGGAGGTATGCTATGAACCTTCTGTCGGCAAGTATCTGAAAGTGAGGATCGCTGCAGTTTTCCACTTCAACAATTTCCACTACTCAGGTTGCCAGCAGGTAGTCGGCCTCAAGGCCTCTTTCTAAAATTATTCCGCGATTCCGGCTTCAACCCAAGACTGGCAGAGTGCTGCTGAATCCTTGAGTGCAAGTTCCATGTCGATTCCGTACTCATCGACGAGGAGCTGTGCCATGCTTTCAACTGTGAACTCTGTTCCGACAACTGCGTTCCAGAGGAAAGCTGCTGTTGAATTAAGGGAGATGAGCTTGTTAAAATTGATATGCTCGAGTCCCTCTCCTGTGATTATGTTTTCTCCACACATTTCGCGGAGGATGAATCCTTCTTTTGTCTTCATAGTCTTAACTTTTATTTTTACGGCTTCAAAGGTAAGAAATTTTGTTTAATTGTCTATATTTGTATGTTTGCATTATAAAGAAACAAACTATAAACAATATCACTATGAAGCGTTCATTTATCACTGTGGCTTTAGCTGCTATGTCATTGTTTGCAACTTCATGTTGTAACAACGCGGTTGAGCCTTCCATTCCGTCTGATCGCCAGATGGAACGTAAGATTGAAAAGATTCTCAAGGGCCTGACTCTTGAGGAGAAGGTTGGTCAGATGACTCAGATCACAATTACTGCCATGCATGACGGCAAGGAGCTTACTCCTGTAGCTGATTCAATGATCCGTGTACATAAGATCGGTTCAGTGCTCAACACAATCAACTCTGAGGCTCAGACTCCAGAAGTGTGGGAGAAGACAGTTCAGGAACTCAATAGAATGTCTATGGAGTATATCGGCATCCCATGTCTTTATGGTCTCGACCATATCCACGGTACAAGCTACGTGGCTGGTGGTGTGCTCTTCCCTCAGGGAATCAACATCGGAGCTACATTCAATCGTGAACATTCATACAATATGGGAGTAGTTACAGGATACGAGAGCCGCGCGGCTAACGTTCCATGGACTTTCTCTCCAACAATGGACCTTGGACGTAATCCTGAGTGGCCACGCATGTGGGAAAGCTATGGTGAGGATGTATATGTTAATGCTGAAATGGCAGTTGCTGCTACACGCGGTCTTCAGGGTGAGGATCCGAATAACGTAGGACCATATAACATCGCTGCATGTGCGAAGCATTATCTTGGATATGGTGTTCCTGTAACAGGTCAGGACCGTACTCCTGCTTCAATCAATCCATCTGAACTTCGTGAGAAATACTTCGAGCCGTTCAAGGAGGTTCTTCAGGCAGGCTGTCTCAGCCTTATGGTGAACTCAGCTAGCAACAACGGTATGCCTTTCCACTGCAACACTGAACTTCTTACACAGTGGGCAAAGGAGGATCTCAACTGGGATGGTATGATCGTTACTGACTGGGCTGATATCGATAACCTTTGGAACCGTGAGCGTGTTGCTTCTACAAGAAAAGAGGCTGTGAAGCTTGCAATCAACGCCGGTATCGATATGGCGATGGTTCCTTATGACTGTCAGTTCGCAATCGACCTTGCAGAACTTGTCAGAGAGGGTGAGGTTCCAATGTCACGCGTTGATGACGCTGTGCGCCGTATCCTTCGTCTGAAATTCCGTCTCGGTCTCTTCGATACTCCTGATACTTTCCGTGAGAACTATCCTGATTTCGGTGGCGCTGCTTTCGAAAAGATGGCTTATGAGGCTGCAGTGGAGTCACAGGTTCTTCTCAAGAACAATGGTATCCTTCCTTTGAAGAAAGATGTACGTATTCTCCTCACTGGTCCTAACGCAGACAACATCAGAACTCTCAACGGTGGTTGGTCATACACATGGCAGGGTGATGGTGCGGCTAATCCGAAATTTACAGAGAAGTACAATACAATCTACGAGGCTCTTAGCAAGAAATTCGACAACGTAACTTATGTTCCTGGCGTTGAATATATCATCGAGGCTCCTTTCGTATGGATGATTGACCAGGCTAACATCAAGCCGGCTGTGGCTGCTGCAAAGAATGCTGATGTGATCATCGCATGTATCGGTGAGAATACATATTGCGAGACTCCTGGTAACGACAACACAATCGCACTTTCTGAGAATCAGAGAAACCTCGTGAAGTCTCTTGCTGCAACAGGTCGTCCAGTGATCCTTGTTCTCAATGAGGGCCGTCCACGCGTTCTCAATGATATTGAGGGACTTGCTTCTGCAGTAGTTGACATCATGCTTCCTGGTAACCACGGTGCTGATGCACTTGCTGCCCTTCTTTGCGGTGAGGAGAACTTCAGCGGTAAACTTCCGTTCACATATCCTAAGTACACCAACAAGCATGCTGTATATGACTACAAGCCTGCTGAGAGCCAGGGCACAATGGCCGGTGTATACAACTACAATGCTGTGATGGACGTTCAGTGGCCATTCGGACACGGTCTCAGCTACACAACATTCGAGTATTCAAACATGACAGTATCTGCAACTGAGTTTACATCTGAGGATGTTCTCAAGGTTACTGTTGATGTGACAAACACAGGTAAGGTTGCAGGTAAGGAGAGTGTTCTTCTCTTCTCTACTGACCTTTATGCAAGCTCAACTCCAGATGTACGCCGTCTCCGCGCGTTCGATAAGATCTCTCTTGAGCCAGGTGAGACAAAGACAGTTGAACTTGAGGTTACTGCAAAGGATCTAGCATTCGTGAACTACTATGGCAAGTGGACTCTTGAGAAGGGTGACTTCATCCTTTCTTGCGGCACAGAGGCTGTTGAGATCGCTTGTACAGAAACTGTAGTCTGGGATACTCCTAACATTGACTAAGATGAAAGTTCAGATCATAAACAAATCTTCATATCCAACTCCGGCATACGCTACTGACAAGTCTGCCGGAATGGATCTGAAGGCAAACATCACAGAGCCTGTAACTCTCGGACCTCTCGAAAGAGCCATGATCCCAACCGGACTGTTCATTGCCCTTCCGGATGGCACAGAAGCTCAGGTTCGTCCACGCAGTGGTCTCGCTGCGAAGTTCGGTATCTCGGTACTTAACTCTCCGGGAACCATTGACGCTGATTATAGAGGCGAAATCAAGGTCATCCTTGTGAATCTTTCCAATGAGCCTTTTGTTGTGAATCCTGGTGAGAGGATTGCACAGCTTGTTGTGGCCCGTTATGAAAAGATCGAGTGGGATGAGGTTGAGGTCCTGGATGAAACAGAACGTGGTGCCGGTGGTTTCGGCAGCACAGGCAGATAAGCAAAACATTATTGCAGATGCATAAATTGATAGAGCTGTATAGCAAATTTAAGGAATGTGGTGTTGTGACCACAGATAGTCGTGCAATTAAGGGCGGAGAGTTATTCTTCGCCCTTAAGGGTGAAAACTTTGATGGTAATGAGTATGCACTCAAGGCCCTGGAGGCAGGTGCTGCATACGCTGTCGTGAATAAGGATTCTGCTGTGGCTGCCCAGGCTGAGACTGAAAAACGTCTATTCCCTGTGGATGACACACTCAAGACCCTTCAGGAACTGGCCCGCTGGCACAGGTCCATGACCTTTGTGGATGGAAAACCTTTGACAGTCGTTGCCCTGACCGGAACAAACGGAAAGACAACTACAAAGGAACTCATCAGGGAAGTTCTTTCTGTGAAGTTCAACGTGACCGCCACTGAGGGTAATCTCAACAACAGCATCGGAGTTCCATTGACTCTCTTGAAGATCAATTCGCAGACCCAGATCGCTGTGGTTGAAATGGGTGCAAGCCATCCTGGCGACATTAAGGAACTTGTGGATATCGCACTTCCTAATTTCGGCCTTATAACAAATGTAGGTAAGGCTCATCTTCTTGGCTTCGGCAGCTTCGAGGGTGTCAAGAAGACTAAGGGAGAACTCTATGATTATCTCAGAAGAACTTCTGACAAGGTGTTCCTGAATGTGGATAACCCTCATCTTTGCGAAATGGCGAATGAACGTCATCTCCAGAGTGATCCTGAGCGTCCATATTCACTTGTGCTTCCTTATGGTCTGGAGTATTCAGGTGCCAAGGTGCTTCCGTCGTCCCCTGATCAGCCTTATCTTCGTATAGCTCTCAATGATGGTGGCGTGATCAATACCAATCTGGTGGGCTCATACAATGCAGACAATGTGATGGCTGCCATAGCTGTGGGAATGAATTTCGGAGTTTCGTTTGAAGATGCCTGCGCCGCAATCGCTGCCTATGTCCCTTCGAACAACCGATCGCAGATGACTGCAACAGAGCGCAATACCTTGATCGTTGATGCCTATAATGCAAATCCGACCAGCATGGATGCTGCGCTGACAAATTTTGCTAACGTTGAGGCTGCTGTCAAGATTGCACTTCTTGGAGATATGCTGGAACTTGGTGAAGATTCGCTTGCAGAACACATCACTGTAGTCAATAAGGCTCTTGCTTCCGGTCTGGATGCTGTCTGCTTTGTTGGTGCTGAGTTCGGCAAGGCTCTTGAGACCATGCCTGCTGTAGAATGCGTAAAATGGTTTGCAAACTCGCAAGACCTGGCAGATTGGCTGGTCGAGCAGAATATATCGGGTGCCACAGTCCTTGTGAAAGGCTCACGTGGAACCAGGATGGAAAAGACAATACAATCTTTATAAACAAAAATCCTTCGAACTCAATCGAAGGATTTTTTGTTTATTTCTTTAAAAGGATGGTCTCGATTTCTGTCGTGAATTTTCCCTTGTCTCTTGAACCGACTGTCATCACTGGCTCTCCGTCAAGTGGAATGTACAGTACTGCAGGAATTGAGCTTACGTTGAATGCCTTTGCCAGTTCGCGGTTCTTGTCGATGTCCACCTTATAGATGACGATCTGACCGTCGTATGCAACAGCAAGTTCCTCAAGGATAGGTGCGATTCTCTGGCATGGTCCGCACCATGTTGCTGTGAAATCCACTATGGCTGGCTTGTCTCCGAGGAATACAAGTCCGTCCTGCTTCATGTCATAGACTTTAGTCTGAAATGCCTCGGCATTGAGTTCTGTCACGCCTTTGGCTTTCTTTTCCGCCTTCTTGTCATTCTGAGCTCCGGCATTTCCGCAGGAAACGAGTGTTGCGATGACCACTGCTCCAAGAGCGATTGTCTTATACCAATTTTTCATAATTCCGTGTTTTTGTTGTCGCAAACTTACACAAAATATACCACATATCCGCGAATAACTTATCTTTGCCTTTAAATTAATAATGGTGAAAAAGGCTGCTCTCATATCGTTCATCTGTCTGCTTACATGCATTTTAAATTCCTGTGTCTCGAACATGAGACAGGATGTTGGGACTTCATCGCTGTATGCAGACTATTTCGATATCATTGAGCTTGAAACCTCCAAGGCTGTTGTTGTGATTTCTCCATACGACCTGTCAAGGGATACCTTATTAATAAAGGAACCGCTGGATAATATCATCTGCATGTCTTCTTCGCAGGTGGCCGGCATGGCTGAAATTGGTGTGGATTCCGTCATAACGGCCGTCTCCGGATTGAGATATATCACAAACACGGACCTTCGTGAAAGACAGGTTGCGGATATAGGATATGAGGCGGCACTGGATTATGAGAAGATTCTTTCGTTGAGGCCTGACCTCCTTCTTACATATACTGTATCCGGTGCAGAGCCGGCGTATATATCACGTCTGCGCTCACTTGGAGTTCCGGTTCTGGTTCTGCATGATCATCTTGAGAATCATCCGCTGGCACGTGCCGAGTATATCAGACTATACGGCGCGCTGACAGGCCATGAGGTGCGTGCGGATTCGTTGTTCACCACAATTGGTGAAAGATATGATTCTCTTGCAGTTTCAAATGACTTCGGTAAAGACAGGAAGAAGGTGCTGATGAATGTGCCATACGGAGATGCATGGTATATACCTGGAGGGGACAGCTACATGGCAAAGCTGGTGAAAGATGCCGGCGGACAGGTTATTGGATCGGAACCGGGAACTGCTTCAAGGGTGATAAGGATGGAGGAAGCATATTCTCTTTCACAGGAGGCTGATATATGGTTGAATCCTGGTCCTTGCAGAACTCGTGATGAATTGGTTTCTTATCATCATGCCTTTCGACATTTCGGGCCAATTGTAAAGGGCCTGCCTATATATAACAACACCCTCAGGATGACTCCAGAGGGTGGTAATGATTTTTGGGAAAGCGGCTCTGCACGTCCTGATCTTGTGCTGGAAGACCTTGTGGCTGTTTTCGCACAGTCAGTAGAGTCCAGCTCTTTAAAATATCACTTTGAGGTCAAATAGCGTATTCTCGCAGAATTCGCCCTTGATGCAGGTTTCTCCTGCATTCCTCTCAGCAGCAATCTCAAGAGGGGAGAGTTCGAGTGCAACCAGATCTCCAATCCTCAATGAAACTCTTTCAGATGCTTTGCATATAGTTTCTTCAAGTGCTTTCCTGATGGTTTCGTCAGCAACGGATGTAAATGACTTTTCTCCAAGCTTGATGCTGAAGACATTGTCTCCATTGTCGAATACTACCGGATTGTATAGCGGCATCGGAAGGATTGAAGTGTGGTCCATGCATGATGAAAATGCAATGTTTCCGTCATTGCAATAGACTAGCGCGCCAAATCCGACTGCATCATAATATCTTGATACAAACTTTCCGCTGACGCACTTGCCCGCCTTGCATACCTTTGCAAAAACCACAGGAGCCCACAATACTTTGTCGACTCCCTCTGGTATATACAGGTCTCTGCTTTCTTTCTCCCAGGTTGTGTCCGGGCGACAGTAGCAAAGATCGCTTTCGTATGGTCTTACAATTATATTCATTCCTTGTCTTGAGAGAACAGGTCACCTAAACTTTCGAATGGAGTGTATCCCTTGGTTCTTGGGATCGGAGCCGACTTGCGTGGCATGGCAGCCTTCTTCTCTTCCTCAAACTTCGCCTTGAGAGTGGCAAACTGTCTCTTGGTGTCAAGAGTGAAGTCGCCGTTGTCAATCCATGCGAAATATGATGGCTCGCTGAAGTACACCTCGCGTGCTGTCTTACCTTTATGCTTACCGAAACTTATTGTCGGCTCATCCTTGTCATTGAGGATAAGACGTCCGGCGTAGTCCACAGTTCTCTGCTTTGTCGAGAATTTGGCAAGTTTGTTCACGTTGTTCTCAATACGTGGGTCTCCAGCATATTTATCAAGCTGTCCCTTGAGAACCTCGTATGTTGCAAGAGTGTCTGCTTCCGCTGCATGAGCATTCTCGAGTTCGAGACCACAGTAGAACATATATGCAGCCTTCAGTGTACGAGGCTCCATTGCGTGGAAAATGTTCTGCACGTCCACCATCTGCATCGCATGGAGATCGATATCAGGCTTCTTGTCGGTGTATCTGCGGACTCTCTCGATTTCTTCTGCAAGCATAGGAAGGTCAAACTTTGCGGAGTTGTATCCTGCAAGGTCGCTTCCTGTGAGCCACTCGACAACCTCCTCAGTGATCTGGTAGAAGGTAGGACAGTCTGCAAGATCTTCTGCGCTTATGCCGTGTACAGCCTGAGCCGAAGGATTGATCTCCCTCTGGCACTGACGCTCATAATCCCATGGCTTCACTCTCCAGGTCTTCACCCTTTGCTCGCCACCAGGCAGGATCTTCACAAAGCAGAGCTCAATGATCGAGTCTGACGCGATATTGAGCCCTGTGCTTTCTATGTCGAAAAACAATAATGGTCTTTCCAGATTCAGTTCCATAATTATGAAATCATGATTGGCATGATGATACCGCAGATCTTGCCGCTCTCTTCCTCGTCCTCAGCAGGAACTACGAGTGCAGCTCTCTTGCTGTCAAGGAACTTCATCACGATCTCTCCGCAGTTCATGTTAGAGAGAACGTCGATGATGAACGGTGACTTGAAGCCGATTGTGAGCTCCTCGCCATCATACTGGCACTGCATTGTCTCGTAAGCAGCGATTGAGAATCCGAGATCCTGTGCAGAAACGATGAGGTTGCCGCTCTTGAGGTCGAACTTGATGTGGTTGGATGCCTTGTTAGAACATACAGACACACGGCGAACTGTGTTGAGAAGCTGCATGCGGTTGATTCTCAAGATGTTCGAGTTGTTCTGAGGGATTACGTCGCGGTATTTTGGATATTTGCCCACAACGAGTCGGCAGATTACCAATGTCTGGCCGAAGCGGAATGATGCGTTCTTTGAGTCGAATGCAATCTCCACTGTCTCCACATCCTTGCCGATGATTGCCTTAAGGATGGCAGCAGGCTTCTTGTGAAGGATGAAAGATGCCTTCTCTGATGCCTGTACATCTGTTGTTGTGTAGCAGATGAGCTTATGTGAATCAGAAGCTACGAGTGTTGTCGATGCTGTGTCGATATCGAAGAAGATACCGTTCATTGCAGGACGGATCTCGTCGTCTCCTGTTGCATAGATTGTGCTTGAAATACCGTCTACAAGACTCTGGGCAGGGAACTGAAGAGTGACAGCTGTGTCATCTGTTCCTGTGATTTCAGGATAGTCCTCAGCAGGGAAGTAAGGAAGAGTGGATTCACCGCTTGCCCAGCTGCATGTGAATGCGCAGTCGCTGGTTGTGTTGATTGTAAGAGGCTGGTCAGGAAGCTCCTTGAGAAGATCCATCATGTGCTTTGCAGGAACTGCAATGCGTCCTTCCTCTGCAGTGCTTTCAACTTCAATCTGAGTTCTGAGTGTGAGTTCTGAATCAGATGCTGTGATTTCGAGAACATTTCCTTTAAGATCGAAAAGGAAGTTTTCAAGAATAGGGAGCGCTGATTTTGCTGGAATTGCCTTGGCAACTGCCATGACTCCTCTGAGCAATTCTGAACTTGAGATGATAAGTTTCATATAGTTTTATGTTTTAATTATTGCATAATAAGTCAACAAATATAATGAAATTTTGTGGATATGTTGGCATTATTTTTGATTTTTCTGCCCTAACTTTATTGCGCTTGGCAACGCATGCAAAAAACGTGTCAAATTTATAATTGGTTAAAGATATCGTAAGTATGAAAAAAGGAATCTTGATTACACTGCTCTCAGCGCTTGCTGGAGGGCTGACCGCTTATGCCGTGGTGAATGAAACTGTGCTTGAGAATGTAACTGCAGATCAGCAGATTTCAGCTGATGGCTCATTGTTCCGTACTGTCAATCTGTCACATGACAATTGGCCGGATTTTACCTATGCTGCAGAATCGGCAGTTGACGCTGTCGTATATGTCAAAGTGGTTTCAACTCAGACCATGCCACAGGCTCCGAGTTCCATCTTTGACTTTTTCTTTGGCCTCCCGCAGCAGGGATCGCCTCAGCAGAGGGAAAAGGTCGGCAGCGGTTCAGGTGTGATCATCCGTGAAGACGGATATATCGTGACAAATAATCATGTTATCGACGGAGCCGACAAGATTGAGGTCACTCTTAATAATAATCAGAAGTATTCAGCAACTTTGGTCGGAACAGATCCTGCTACTGATGTGGCTCTGTTAAAGATTGATGCTGAAGGACTTCCTGTGATACCTTTCGGCGATTCAGACAAGCTTCGCCTTGGAGAATGGGTGATTGCGATCGGTTCTCCTTATGATCTCAGATCAACTATCACAGCTGGAATCGTAAGTGCCAAAGGACGTTCGATGCCTAACTACACAGGTGAGTTCAAGATTGAATCATTCATCCAGACAGATGCTGCCGTAAATCCGGGAAACAGTGGTGGCGCATTGGTGGATAAAGCTGGTAATCTTGTTGGTATCAACACTGCAATCATTTCCCAGACCGGCTCCTATACAGGATACTCATTCGCAGTCCCTGTCAATATTGTCAAGAAGATCGTTTACGACCTCATGGACTATGGTAAAGTCCAGAGAGCCGTACTTGGAATCACAATGCAGGAAATTGATGATAAAATTGCAGAGGAACTGAAACTTTCTTCCAGAAAGGGCGTATATATTGTTGAGGTTTCAAAAAGTGGAGCGGCAGATGTCGCTGGAATCAAGGCTGGTGATATCCTTATTGCCATTGACTCCACCGCTATTACCAATTCAGCTTCCGTTCAGGAGGCGGTCAGCAGATTCTCTCCAGGCGACAAGGCCGAAATCACTGTCCTGAGGGATGGAAAGGAGAAGAAGTTTGATGTGAAGTTCAAGGGCACAGCCAAGGAGAACGGAACTAAGTCTGATGATGGCACAGTGGCATTCTACGGATCCTCAATCAAATCTGCATCAGAAGAAACTTTGAAAAAGTTGGGCATCAGCTCTGGAGTTGAGATCATGGAGCTGGGTCCTGGCAAACTGATGGAGGCTGGAGCAGTGGAAGGATTTGTCATCCAGTATGTAAATGATCATCCGGTCAAGACTCCTGAGGATGTGATTGATGTGGTGAAGAAGTCAAAGAGAACCATCTTCATTGAGGGTATGACACCTTCCGGCAGAACAGGATACTTCGGCTTCGGAGTATAATCCTCAAAGCGAAAAGTAAAACAAACAATATATTTGAATGAGACAGTTAAAGATTACAAAATCGATTACAAATCGTGAGAGTGCATCACTTGATAAGTATCTCCAGGAGATTGGTAGAGAGGAGCTTATCACAGTGGAGGAAGAGGTAGAGCTCGCGCAGAGAATCAGAAAGGGTGACCAGATGGCCCTCGAGAAGCTCACAAGAGCAAATCTTCGATTCGTGGTTTCTGTAGCAAAGCAGTACCAGAACCAGGGACTCAGCCTTCCGGACCTTATCAACGAAGGAAACCTTGGTCTTATCAAGGCAGCGGAGAAGTTCGATGAAACAAGAGGTTTCAAGTTCATTTCATATGCAGTGTGGTGGATCCGTCAGTCTATTCTTCAGGCTCTCGCAGAGCAGTCGAGAATTGTCCGACTGCCTCTCAACCAGGTAGGTTCTCTTAACAAGATCAATAAGGCGCTTCAGAAATTCGAGCAGGAGAACGAGCGTATGCCGTCAAGCGAGGAGCTCGCGGAAATGATCGATGTTCCAAAGGAGAAGATCGCAGACACACTCCGAGTTTCAGGTCGCCACGTATCAGTGGATGCGCCGTTCGTAGAGGGTGAGGACAACAGCCTTTTGGACGTGCTTGTGAACAATGACTCACCAAGCGCAGACCGCGGTCTCGTGAACGAGTCACTTAACAAGGAGATCGAGAGAGCACTTTCTACTCTTGCTACCCGTGAGCGTGAGATCATCAAGTCGTTCTTCGGAATCGGTTGTCAGGAGATGACTCTCGAGGAGATCGGTGAGAGATTCGGACTTACTCGTGAGCGTGTTCGCCAGATCAAGGAGAAGGCGATCCGCAAACTTAAAAATAACTCAAGAAGCAAACTTTTGAAAAGCTATTTAGGATAATGACTCCAGAACAGTTTATTATAGCTAAAGCGTCTGAAGCAATTCAGACGCTTTACGGCGTTGAAGTACCTGCAGCTCAGCTTCAGGTGCAGGTGACTCGTAAAGAGTTTGAGGGTGACTACACACTCGTTGTATTCCCTCTTTTGAAGGTATCGAAGACCACTCCTGAGAACACAGGAAACGCAATCGGTGAGTGGCTCAAGAATAATGTTGCAGAGGTTTCTGCATACAATACAGTAAAAGGCTTCCTCAATATTTCATTCTCTGAGGTATATTGGAACAATATTTTTGCTGAGATTGCAGCTGCAGAGGACTTCGGTCAGCTTCCATCGACCGGAAGAACAATCATGGTTGAGTACTCCTCACCTAACACCAACAAGCCACTTCACCTCGGACACATCCGTAACAACCTCCTCGGCTGGTCAGTTGCCAAGCTTCTTGAGGTATGCGGACATAATGTGATGAAGGTTAATCTTGTCAACGACCGTGGTATCCACATCTGCAAGTCAATGTACGCATGGAAGGTACTCGGCAACGGCGAGACTCCGGCCTCAAGCGGCAAGAAGGGTGACCACCTCGTTGGTGACTACTATGTGGCATTCAACAACCTCTACAAGAAGGAGGTTGACGAGCTCGTAGCTGGCGGCATGAGCAAGGAGGATGCAGAGAAGAACGCACCTTCGCTCAAGGCTGCACAGGAAATGCTCTTCAAGTGGGAGAACGGTGATGCTGAGGTAGTTGAGCTCTGGAAGACCATGAACGGCTGGGTATATGAGGGCTTTGACAAGACTTATGCAGACCTCGGTATCAGCTTCAACAGAACATATTACGAATCACAGACATATCTCTTCGGTAAGGCACTCGTTCAGAAGGGCCTCGAGTCAGGTATCTTCGAGAAGCAGGAGGATGGCTCTGTATGGTGCGACCTCACTGCTGACGGCCTTGATAGAAAGCTTCTTCTCCGTGGCGACGGTACTTCAGTATATATGACTCAGGACCTCGGTACAGCTGAACAGCGTTTTGCTGAATACAGCCTCGACGAGCATATCTACGTTGTGGGTAATGAGCAGAACTACCACTTCCAGGTGCTCAAGCTCATCCTTGGCAAGCTTGGTTTCGACTGGGCAGAGAGCATCTACCACCTTTCTTATGGTATGGTTGAGCTCCCTGAGGGTAAGATGAAGTCACGTGAGGGAACAGTGGTTGACGCAGATGACCTTATTGCAGGTATGTACAATACAGCCAAGGAGACATCACTTGAACTTGGAAAGGTTAATGACTTCTCAGAGGAGGAGCAGGATGCTCTCTTCAAGATGATCAGCCTCGGCGCACTGAAGTACTTCATCCTCAAGGTTGACCCTCGTAAGACTATGCTCTTCGATCCTAAGGAGTCAATCGACTTCAACGGTAACACAGGTCCGTTCATCCAGTACACTCACGCGAGAATCAAGTCAATTCTCCGTAAAGCTGATGAAAAGGGTGTTCCTCATACTACAGCTTCAGTTAAGCCTGAGTCTGCGCTTACTCCGAAAGAGGTGCGTATCATCAAGCTTCTGAACACTTTCCCTGCTAAGGTGGCAGAGGCAGGTGCAGCTCACTCGCCTGCACTCATAGCAAACTATGCATACGAGCTTGCAAAGGAATTCAATCAGTATTACCACGATACTCCAATCCTTCGTGAAGAGAATCAGGAACTTCTCCAGTACCGTCTGGTTCTCGTGGAGACAATCGCAAAGGTTCTCAGTAAGGCAATGTCAATTCTCGGCATTACTCTTCCTGAGAGAATGTAGAGAAATGAGACTTTTAAAAATATTTGCAGTAATAGTCACACTGGCATCCTCTGTTCATTCATTTGGACAGGATGCCGGTGTGTCTGCTTATGTGAATCCGTTCATCGGAACCACTAACTACGGAACCACAAATCCTGGTGCTCTATGCCCGAACGGAATGATGTCAGTCACTCCTTTCAATGTCATGGGTTCAGAGCAGAACAGATATGACAAGGACAGCCGCTGGTGGTCTACACCATACAGCAACGACAACAAGTATCTCACAGGATTTTCTCACGTCAACCTCAGTGGTGTCGGTTGCCCTGAGGTCGGTCTGGCTCTGACAATGCCTACAAGCGGCCAGCTGAATGTCGACTATCATATCTATGGCTCAGAATACCATGATGAGGTTGCATCACCTGGCTATTACGGCTGCGAACTGACATCCTATGGAATCAAGGCAGAAGTGAGTGCTACACCACGTACGTCCATTGAAAGATATACTTTCCGAGAGGGACAAAACAATATTCTTGTCAATTTCGGCGAAGGTCTCACCAACGAGACCGGTGCATGGATCCGTAAGATCAGCGCGACTGAGATTGAAGGAATGAGGCTTGCAGGCACATTCTGCTACAACTCGCAGGCTGTCTTCCCTGTATATTTCGCGATCCGCATCAACAAGACTCCGTCTGATGCTGGATTCTGGAAGAAGCAGCCGCTCCTGACCGGTGTTGAGGGTGCCTGGACAGAGGACGACGGAACATATAAGATATACAGGAAATATGGCCGTGAGATGGCTGGTGATGATGTCGGCTATTGGTTCTCGTTTGAAACAGTCGAAGGCGAGCAGGTGGAACTTCAGATGGGAGTTTCCTTTGTCAGCTGTGAAAATGCATGGGAGAATCTCAATGCTGAGCAGCCTTGCCTGAAGGAAGGCGTTTCAAACTTTGACCTTATCCGTGAAAATGCCTTGAAAGCATGGGAGTCAGATCTGTCCAGAATCAAGGTCGAGGGAGGATCGCAGCGCGATAAGGAGGTATTTTATTCAGCTCTTTATCACACGCTCATTCATCCGAGCATAGTCAACGATGTCAATGGAGAATATCCTTTGATGGAGGGTGACGGTGTGGGCAAAGTGCCGCAGGGACAGACCAGATATTCCGTATTTTCACTTTGGGATACATACAGGAATCTTCATCAGCTCATGACCCTTGTCTATCCGGAACGTCAGATCGATATGGTCCGTTCGATGGTGGATATGTATAAGGAATGGGGTTGGATGCCTAAGTGGGAACTCTTTGGTCGTGAGACCTTTACGATGGAGGGCGATCCTGCAATTCCTGTTATTGCCGACACATGGCTCAAGGGCTTGAAGGACTTCGATATCCATACTGCTTACGAGGCATTCAAGAAATCTGCAGAGACGCCAGGCAAGGATAATCTGATGCGTCCGGATGTGGATCCATATATCGAGAAGGGATATATTCCACTTGGTATGTACTCTGCTGATCTTTCGGGAGACAACTCTGTCTCTCATGCGCTTGAGTACTATATAGCGGATTATGCTCTCTCCCTGCTTGCAGCAGATTTGGGATATAAGGAAGATGCTGAGCATTATATGGCAAGGTCTCTCCAGTACAGGAACTACTATTGTCCTGAGTTCGGTACCTTCAGACCATTGACGCAGGATGGTAAATTCCTCGATCCTTTCAATCCTCGTCAGGGTGAAAACTTCGAACCGGTTCCTGGATTCCACGAGGGCAGTGCATGGAACTATACATTCTATGTGCCTCACGATGTACTGGGCTTGGCGAAGCTCATGGGAGGTCGCAAGGCGTTTGTGAATAAGCTTCAGAAGGTGTTCGATGAAGGATTGTACGATCCTGCAAATGAGCCTGACATAGCTTATCCATATCTTTTCAGCTATTTCAAGGGAGAGGAGTGGAGGACGCAGAAGCTTGTGTCTGAACTTCTTGACAAGTGCTATACGACAATGCCGGACGGTTTGCCTGGCAATGACGATACTGGAACGATGTCCGCGTGGGCTGTATTCTCGATGATGGGTATATATCCGGATTGTCCAGGAAATCCGTCATACACCCTGACTGCACCTCGATTCGATAAGGTGGAACTGCTCAATGGTACCGTCATCACTAAGACTGGCGGCGGATATATTCAAAAGATTACCGTGAATGGTAAAAATCATGCTGGTTTCCGCATATCGCATGCTGATTTAGTGGGTAATGCTATTGGATTTACCTGCGATGGTCGTTAGGGTGTGCTGCGTAAGTGTTTGGCATTCAATTATATACTGATTTGTCCTGCTGCAATTTGACGGCAGGAAGATTAAGGAAGTTATTGATAGATAGGGAGTTATGAAGAACGGATATTTGAAGGCAATCCTGCTGATGGCGAGCTGTATAGCTTTGCTGACTTCAGGCAAGGATATAAAACAGGATTTTACATCGTATGTCGATCCGAAGATCGGTTCGGGCGGACATGGCCATGTGTTCGTCGGAGCGAATGTTCCGTTCGGTATGGTTCAGCTCGGACCTACAAGTATTCCACAGGACTGGGACTGGTGCTCTGGATATCATGACAGCGATTCCACTGTAATCGGTTTCTCGCATACTCATCTCAGTGGAACAGGTATCGGTGATCTTTTCGATATCACAGTCATGCCTGTAGTCGGCAAGGACCTTATATATTCCCGTGGACGCGAGAGCGATCCTGAGTCAGGACTCTGGTCATATGCAGACCGCACAAAAGAGGTCGCAAAGCCAGGCTACTACAGCGTGCCGCTTACACGTTACGGAATCACCGCGGAAATGACAGCAAGCTGCTATGTCGGCATGCATCGCTACACTTTCCCTAAGTCAGAAGAAGCGGGTATCGTGATCAATATGATGAACGGAGGGTGCTGGGACAGACCTATGGATGCTTTCGTGGAGGTTGTGGATCCTAAGACAGGAGAGCCGACCGAAGATCAGACTCAGGGTTCTGCAGTCAGGGGATACCGCTATTCAAGAGGTTGGGCTGATGACCAGAAGATATATTTCTATGCGGAATTCTCAAAGCCGTTCGCTTCCATTGATATCATCAAAGCTGATGTCCAGATATGGCAGGATGAATACAAGACCATGTCATCCTATGCTCATGCAAATTTCAGGACCAAGGCCGGTGAGCAGATTCTGATGAAGGTTTCCCTTTCATCAGTCAGCATGGATAGAGCATACAACAATATGCGTGATCTTCAGGGCTGGGACTTTGACAAGGCCGTCAAGAAGGCCGAGAGTCTTTGGAATAATGAATTGAGCCGTATTCAGATTGAAACTGAAGATGAGGCTGCCAGAAAGATTTTCTATACTGCACTCTATCATACGATGATAGCTCCGAGTGTATTCAGTGACCTTGGAGGAGACCACAGACACAAGGACTACATCAGCGAGACAGACGGTTTCGATCAGTATACGACCTTCTCGCTTTGGGATACATACCGCGCGGCAATGCCTCTCTACAGCCTTTATCAGCCTGACAGATATCATGACTTCATCCAGTCGATGCTGCATATCTATCAGGAGCAGGGCAAACTTCCGGTGTGGCACCTCCATGGTTGTGAAACCAACTGCATGGTCGGAAATCCGGGCATCATGCCTGTTGCAGATGCAATAGTCAATGGTCTTCACGAAGAATGGGCCTTCGAGGCAATGAAGGCGTCGGCGATGAGACCGGACAGGGGACAGGATCTCCGTATGAAATATGGATATATTCCTTGCGACCTGTTCAATGAGTCTGTCGCTTATGATCTTGAATATGCTGTCGCAGATGCAGCCATTGCAAATGCAGCCAAGCATCTCAGTGAGCTCTTTGCGGATCCGGACTATTACTTTGCGTCCAAGGAAAAGGCTGAGAAATATGCAAAGGAATATGAGTATTTCAGCAATCGCAGCAAGTCATACAGACATCTGTTCGATAAGAAATCAGGTTTTATACGAGGCAAGGACAGCAACGGAAGTTTCCGCGAAGATTATAGTCCGTTTGCATCGACTCATCGTGCCGATGACTATTGCGAAGGCAACGGATGGCAGTACACATGGCTTGTACCTCATGATGTCAAGGGCCTGATGGAGTGTTTCGGTGGCAAGGAAGAATTCATCACTAAGCTTGATTCGCTGTTCCTTGTGTCTTCTGTCATTGAAGGAGCGGAAAGCTCTCCGGATATTTCCGGATTGATCGGACAGTATGCACATGGCAATGAGCCGAGCCACCATATCCTGTATCTCTACACAATGGCCGGTCAGCCTTGGAAGGCTGCTGACAAGATCAGACAGGTGCTTTCAACTCTCTATACTGCTGAGCCTGACGGACTTTCTGGAAATGAGGATGTGGGCCAGATGTCGGCCTGGTACATCATGTCATCAATGGGCTTCTATCAGGTGGAGCCAGGCAGCGGACGCTATTGGTTCGGTACCCCTCTTTTCGATGAGGTGACCATCAATGTGGGCAGAACCAGAAGCACAGGAGAGAACAGATATTTCACAGTCAAAGCTGTGAATAACAGCGCGGAAAATCGTTATATCCAGAGTGTTACACTTAATGGCAAGGCATATCTGAAAGGTTATCTTGAGCATAGTGATATCATGGCTGGCGGTGAACTTGTATTCAATATGGGTTCTGAGCCGAAGGTATGGTATTGTGCAGAGGAGCCTGGATGCTATGAGGATAAGCGTCCGGCGCAGCAGAACAGACTCTTCACTTCGTCAGCGGTTGAAGCCGAGATTGAGCGCGTGGTTGCCATGCTTGAGAATCCTCGTCTGAAATGGATGTTTTCCAACTGCTATCCGAACACGCTGGACACCACCGTTCATCCAGTGGAAAGTGAGGATGGAAGACCGGATACCTATGTGTACACAGGTGATATTCCTGCAATGTGGCTTCGTGATTCCGGTGCACAGGTCTGGCCTTATGTCAGATATGTGAACGAGGATCCCGCTCTCAAGGAAATGATTGCAGGAGTGATCAATCGTCAGTTCAAGTGTATATGCATCGATCCTTATGCTAATGCATTCAATGTGGAGCCGGTTGGCCCTGCAAACAAGACAGACTGGCCAGCTGCCGATCCTTATGTCTTTGAAAGAAAATGGGAGCTTGACTCTCACTGCTATCCGATCCGTCTAGCATATCAGTACTGGAAGGTGTCAGGTGATGATTCAGTCTTCGGAGACACTTGGCTGGAGGCAATGCGTAAGATGCTCGCAGTCATGAAGGAACAGCAGAGAAAGGATGGGCCCGGCAGGTACAGATTCCTGCGTACCACAGACCGTCAGCTCGATACAAAGTGTGTTGTGGGAAAGGGAAACCCTGTGAATCCTGTCGGTCTGATAGCTTCAGCTTTCCGTCCGTCGGATGATGCCACTACCTTTGAATTCCTCGTTCCGTCCAACTTTATGGCAGTCAGTTCATTGAAGAAGGCTGCCGAGATCCTCTCAAAAGTGAATGGCCGTGATGACATGGCAGCGGAATGTATGAGTCTGGCTATGGAAGTTGAGGAAGCGCTCAAGAAATATGCAGTCGTTGAGCATCCGCAATACGGTAAGATATACGCATACGAGGTGGACGGTTTCGGCAGCCACTTCCTTATGGATGATGCCAATGTTCCGTCGCTTCTTGCAATGAGTTATCTCGGTGACGTCCCAGCAGATGACCCTATATATCAGAATACACGAAAATTTGTGTGGAGCAGGTCAAATCCATACTATTTCGAGGGCCCTGCGGGCGAGGGTATCGGTGGACCGCACATAATGTCAGAAGTGATATGGCCGATGAGCATCATGATGAAGGCATTCACAAGCGACGATGACTCAGAAATACGTGACTGCATCTGTCAGCTCATGACCACGGATGCCGGCACAGGTTTCATGCATGAATCCTTCCATCGCAAGGATTCGGAGGTGTATACCCGTGACTGGTTCGCATGGCAGAACACCCTTTTCGGTGAGCTCATCCTGAAGATCATTGCTGATGGCCGTCTCCATGTACTGAATGATATCATCTGATTTTTCTATGAGAAAGTTATTATATATCCTATTGTCTATCAGTCTTTTGCTCTCTTCGTGTGAGCGAAAGACTGAACTGGTTTCCGACCCTGTCGATTATGTTTCCACACTCGTCGGAACCCTGTCGGAGCACTCCTTATCCACAGGTAATACTTATCCTGCCATCGCAGTTCCATGGGGCATGAACTTCTGGACTCCCGTGACCGGCAAGATGGGAGACGGATGGGCCTACAGATATGACCACCATTGGATCCGCGGATTCAAGCAGACCCATCAGCCTTCTCCATGGATCAACGACTATGGCCAGTTCGCGCTCATGCCGGTGTGCGACGCTTCAAGGGTGGAGCAGAATCAGCGTGCAAGCTGGTTCTCGCACAAGTCTGAGACTGCCAGACCATATTATTATCAGGTCTATCTCGCCGATCATGACATCAACGTGGAAATATCACCTTCAGATAGAGCGGCAGCAATGCAGTTCACTTACCCTGATTCTGAAACTTCAGGAGTGATCATCGATGCTTATGACCAGGGTTCATATATCAAGGTGCTTCCTCGGCAGAATGCTGTGGTGGGATATTCCACAAAGAACAGTACCGGAGTGCCTGATAACTTCCGCAACTGGTTTGTCGTAGTATTTGACAAGCCGATTGAAGGATTTGAAATATATGATGGCAGCACAAAGGCTGGTGATACCTGCGAAGAACTGTCATCGGATCATGTGCTTGCATCAGTGCACTTCGAGACACGAAGAGGGGAGAAGGTCAATGTAAGGACTGCCTCGTCATTCATATCCCTCGAGCAGGCATGGCGTAACCTTGGAGAGGTCGAAGGCAAGTCCTTTGCACAGGTGAAGGAGGAAGCGCGTCAGAGTTGGAACGATGTCCTCGGACGTATCCAGGTGGGTGGCGGAACTGAGGAGCAGTATAGGACCTTCTATTCATGCCTTTACAGGAGTACCCTCTTCCCAAGGAAATTCTACGAAATTGATGAGAACGGAAAACCTGTTCATTACAGTCCGTACAACGGTCAGATATGTGAAGGATATCTTTATACCGATACCGGCTTCTGGGATACTTTCCGCGCATTGTTCCCTTTGCTTAATCTTGTCTATCCTTCTGTTAATGAGGAGATTCAGCAGGGTCTGGCGAATATTGCCCGCGAGAATGAATTCCTTCCGGAGTGGGCGAGTCCCGGACATAGGGGATGTATGGTCGGCAACAACTCAGCTTCAGTTGTCGCAGATGCAATCCTGAAAGGTGTTACGCCGGAGGAAGACTGGCAGACCTTGTATGATTGTATAGTCTACGGAACCGAGCATGTGCACCCTCAGGTCAATTCGTCCGGTCGCCTTGGACATGAATACTATAACAGCATAGGTTATATTCCATACAATGTGGGAATCCATGAGAATGTTGCCCGCACTCTTGAATATGCCTACAATGACTGGTGCATCCTTCAGCTTGCCCGCAAGATGGGCAGACCTCAGGAGGAACTGGACAAATGGGAAGCACGTTCGCACAACTGGAAGAATGTCTTCGACCCTTCACACAATCTGATGAGGGGACGAAACCTTGATGGAACATTCCAGGAGCCGTTCAGTCCATATAAATGGGGTGGAGCCTTCACGGAAGGCAATGCATGGCATTACACCTGGTCTGTTTTCCACGATGTTGACGGCCTGATGGACGCGATGGGAGGCAAGGAGAACTTCGTCCAGATGCTTGACTCTGTCTTTGTCGTGCCGCCTGTATTCGATGCAAGCTACTACGGCTATCGTATCCACGAGATCACGGAAATGCAGGTTGCCAATATGGGTAACTATGCTCACGGAAATCAGCCGGCCCAGCACATGATATATCTGTATGACTGGGCAGGACAGTCATGGAAGACACAGAAGTGGGTGAGAGAAGTCATGGACCGACTCTACAGCGCTCAGCCTGACGGATACTGCGGTGATGAGGACAATGGCCAGACTTCAGCCTGGTATGTGTTCTCGGCTCTTGGATTCTATCCTGTGTGTCCGGCATCAGATGAATATGCGGTCGGAACTCCATATTTCAAGAAGGCTGTAGTTCATCTCGAAAATGGTGAGAAACTCGTGATCAACGCAGAAAATAATTCATCAACCACTCCATATATCAAGAAGTTAAGGGTCAACGGTAAATCCGGCAGACCTGATTTCCTTGACTACAACACCATCAAGGAAGGTGCTGTTATCGACTTCACGATGTCGGAGTGTCCGCAATTATGATTACCTTCGCGCCCGATATGCAAGAAAACAATACATATATGTTCCCGACCTCTATCAAGGAGGTCAAAGCGCTCGGATGGGACTACATTGACGTGATCCTCTTCACAGGTGATGCCTTTGTGGACCATCCGTCATTCGGTACTGCTGTAATCGCCAGATGGCTTCAGAAATATGGATATAGAGTAGCTGTCGTTCCCCAGCCGAACTGGAGGGATGACCTCAGGGATTTCCGTAAGCTCGGTGCTCCAAGACTATATTTCGGAGTAAACGCTGGTGCCATGGACTCAATGGTGAATCATTACACTGCGGCAAAGCGACTCAGAAGTGACGATGCATACACACCGGAAGGTAAGGCAGGACAGAGACCGGACTATGCAGTGACTGTCTATACAAAGATTCTCAAACAGATATATCCGGATATTCCAGTGCTCATCGGTGGTATCGAGGCATCCCTCAGACGAGTGACCCATTATGATTACTGGCAGGACTGCCTGAAGCCATCCGTTCTTGTTGAGAGTGGTGCTGACTGGCTTTGCTACGGAATGGGTGAAAGGACAATGATTGAGTTCACCAAAGCCATCGAGGCCGGACGTAATATAAACGACATCAGGAAGATACCTCAGCTTGCCTTCTATATGGATGGCAAATGCAGGACCAAGGATGCAGTCATACTCAACTCGTATGAGCGTTGCTGCAAGGACAAGATAGCCTTTGCCGAGAACTTCCATGTGGTAGAGACTTATGCGAATATGCTTCAGCCACCTGTGCTGGTGGAGCCTGTAAAGAACGGCTATGTGCAGATCAATCCGACATGGCCACCTGCAACCCAGCAGGAAATGGACTCGTTCTGGGATCTTCCGTTCACCAAACTGCCTCATCCGAGATACAAGGGAAAGCATATTCCAGCCTTCGAGATGATCAAATTCTCGATCAATACCCATCGCGGCTGTTTCGGCGGATGTAATTTCTGTACCATTGCTGCGCACCAGGGTAAGTTCATCCAGTCACGCAGCGAGGACTCTATCATAAAGGAGATCACCGCACTTAACCAGCTTCCTGGTTTTGCCGGCAACATCTCTGATGTGGGTGCTCCGACTGCAAACATGTATGGAATGCGTGGCAAGAATCCGGAACTCTGCTTTAAGTGCCGCAGGAAATCGTGCCTTTTCCCAAGCCCATGCAAGAATATGGACCGTTCGCATGAGCGCCTTCTCAAACTGTATGAGCGTATTTCAAAGGTGAAGGGAATACGTCATGCCTACATCGGCAGCGGAATCCGTTATGACCTCTTCCTTGACGAGAAGGGCTTTGTGGATGAAACCTCATACCCATATCTTAAGGAACTTATCCTTGAGCACACTTCAGGACGTTTGAAAGTTGCTCCGGAGCACACTGAGGACTCGGTTCTCAAGCTCATGGCCAAGCCTTCGTTCGCGCTGTTCGAACGTCTGCGTCTTGAATTCGATAATATAGTACGTTCAAGCAGCAAGAAATGTGAACTGGTGCCATATTTTATATCATCTCATCCAGGCTGCGGAATGCGCGAGATGCAGAAACTTGCCCGCAAGCCGGCTCTTAGAGGTATATATATGGATCAGGTCCAGGATTTTACGCCGACTCCGATGACCACTTCATCTGTGATGTATTACACTGGTCTGGATCCTAAAAATCTTGAAAAGGTGTTCGTAGAACGCGATTTGGAACGCAAAAAAGAACAGAAATCATTCTTTTTTAGAAAGGGCAAATAAAAAAATATCTCATGATGTTGCTCATTTAAAAAAAATGTTCTACACTTGCACCCGATTTCAAAATTTAACCAGAATAAACAACTTAATAGATATGGCACCAACAGCAAAGAGAAGAGCAGTTTGCAGCTATGAGAACATGTCAGAGGAGCTGGCAGCTGCGTTTGCGGAGAAATATCCGAAGGGATATAGTGACTATTTCCCAGATCTTGTGAAGTATGATAAGCCTGATGGCACTAACTTCTATGCAGTTACAATTGAGATTCCAGATGCAATCTACCTTGTAAAGATCAAGGTTAAGACTGATGATGCAGAGGATCTTGAGCGCTGGCTTGACGGCGAGGATGGAGATGACCACGAGGGTGGTGATGGTGAGAGCCTTCCAGATGACAACATCTCACAGTATTCAAGCGGCGATGATGATTCATCAGACGTTGAGTAATTCAGGATTGTCCAAGAACAGAATACTTATAACCGATCGGTATTTCCGGTCGGTTATTTTTTGCTTCATTTGGCTATTTTCTTAACTTTGTACGATTGACTTGACCTATATGAAACAGAGATTCATAACAAGATATATATTGGCTCCGCTCAGAAGCGCTTTGATGAGGCTTCAGGAAAGGGACGTGATGATGATCTTGTCTCTTTTTGTGGGAATTTCGTGCGGTCTGGCTGCGGTTCTTCTGAAGTCTGCCATTGAATTCATCCATCATGGTCTGACATCATGGTTTGATGCAGAGGTCTACAATGCACTCTATCTGATATATCCGGGTATAGGTATGCTTCTGGCAATGCTTTTCGTGCGTTTCGTGGTCAAGGACAACATCGGTCACGGTGTGACGAAGGTGCTTGTGGCAGTGTCAAAGAATGAATCCAAGATCAAAGGTCACAATATGTGGACGTCACTTGTCGCTTCATCAGTGACAATCGGATTCGGTGGATCGGTGGGAGCCGAGGCTCCGATCGTATATACAGGAGCTGCAATCGGTTCAAATGTAGCCCGTTACATGGGCCTGTCATATAAGAATATGACCATTCTCCTGGGCTGTGGCGCTGCCGGTGCAGTTGCAGGAATCTTCAATGCTCCTCTTGCCGGAGTCCTCTTCACCCTGGAGATCCTTCTCTTCAACATCTCGATGACTTCAATCCTTCCGTTGCTTCTTTCGACAATCTCTGCAACGGTAGTGTCATATATCTTCCTTGGAGACAAACCGCCTTTCGAGTGCACGCTGTCACCATTTGAGATGGGAAATATTCCATATTATCTTATTCTTGGCCTCTTCTGTGCTGCATGCTCGGTATATTTCACACGTATGACTCTCTGGCTTGAGGATAAGATCAAGAGCATCGAAAAGCCATTTGTCCGTTGGGGAATTTCGGCAATATGCCTGGGTATCCTGATCTTCCTTTTCCCACCTCTTTTCGGTGAGGGTTACGAGCATCTTCGCGAGCTTCTAAATGGTGGAACCATAGATCTTAATGGTCAGACGGTGTTGGATTTCTTCTTCACAAGAGCCTGGCTCGTACCGGTATTTTTCCTTCTCGTTCTTCTTCTGAAGGTGTTCTCGATGTCCTTTACCAATGCAGGAGGCGGAGTCGGAGGAACATTCGGTCCAACCCTTTTCATCGGAGCAATTGCCGGCTTTGTTGTTTCAAGGACAATCAACCTGATCGGCGGCCTTGGAATGGTTCCGGAGCAGAATTTCGTCCTTGTTGGTATGGCCGGCCTGATGGCTGGAGTCATGCAGGCACCTATGACTGCGATCTTCTTGATTGCAGACATGACAGGTGGATATGAACTTCTCATTCCTTTGATCATCACAGCTACAGTTTCGTATGGCGTGGCCAGAGCGATCGAACCATATTCAATCTACACCAAGCGAATTGCCAAGAGGGGAGAGCTCCTCACTCACGACAGTGACCAGGCTGTGCTGACCCTTCTGAAGACTGACGAACTTATCGAGGCTGACTTCAATACAGTCAAGATTGATGCGACTCTCGGAGAACTTGTGGATGTGGTGGCAGTCTCAAAGAGAAATATATTCCCGGTATTGGATTCGCGTCATCATTTCCAGGGCTATGTCTCACTTGAGGATATCCGTAGGGAGATGTTCAAGACCGAACAATATCAGACCCTTCATGTATATAATTTCATGAAGTCAGCTCCGGCATATGTCTATGTTGACGAGAAGATGGACAGTGTGATGAAGAAGTTCGAGACCACAGGTGCATGGAACCTGCCTGTAGTGGATCATGACCGCACATATATCGGTTTCGTGTCCAAGTCAAAGATATTCTCGGCTTATCGCGAGCAGCTCAAGCAGGTGTCACACGACTAGCAGTACTGAAAGAAAGATGAAGAATATTTATATATCAAATATAGCGAAGAGAGTAGGGGTAAAGGATTGGCAGGTGGAAAATTGTGCCGCACTTTTTGAGGAAGGCGCTACGATTCCATTCATCAGCCGTTACCGTAAGGAGCGTACAGGCGGTCTGGATGATGTGGCTGTTGCTGAAGTCCGTCACTGGCTTGATGTCTTTGCTGAAATGGAAAAGCGCAAGGAGACAGTGCTGGAAACCATCTCGCAGGCAGGAGCTTTGACTGCTGATCTTCGTTCAAGGATTGAAAACTGTGTTGAGGCCCGTGAATTGGAGGACCTCTATCTTCCATATAAGCCGAAAAGACGTACAAGGGCAACTGTAGCTAAGGAGCTCGGACTGGAACCACTTGCGGACAAGATGTACTCGGTTTCTGTCGTTGACCCTGCCCGTGAAGCCAAGGCCTTTGTGAATGACAAGGTTAAGACCACTGATGATGCGCTTGCAGGTGCTCGAGATATCATTGCAGAGCGTTTGAGTGAAACTGCCTCGGTTCGTGAGACCTTGAGACAGATATTCAAGACAAGACGTATAGTAGCCAAGGTGACCAAGAAGGCAACAGGTCCTGAGGCTCAGAAATATAAATCGTATTTCGATCATTCGGAATCCCTCGACAGAATCCCTCCGCACAGGCTCCTTGCAATTCTCCGTGCAGAAGAGGAAGGATACATCAGTCTGAAGATTGATGCAGATCCTGAAAAATGTGGAAAGAAACTCTATTATGACTTCTGTCAGGAGCGTCGTTATCCTGGTCCTGCATTGGCAGAGCAGATGCATGCCGCTTTTGATGATGCATACAAACGTCTTCTGGAGCCGTCGATTTCAAATGAGGTGATCAAGGAAGCCAAGGAGAAGGCGGATATTGAATCCATCAGAATCTTTGGTGAGAACCTGCGTCAGCTACTTCTCGCGCCTCCTGTCGGCCAGAAGCGAGTTCTTGCGATTGACCCAGGTTTCAGAACAGGATGCAAGGTCGTATGCTTGGACGAGCAGGGAAACCTCTTGCACAACGAGGCTATATTCCCGCATCCTCCTGCTAACGAAAAGGTCAAGGCCATTCAGGCGGTCTCAGCCATGGTTCAGAAATATGGAATTGAAGTCATTGCAATCGGTAACGGAACCGCAAGCCGTGAGACTGAGGACTTCATCAAGCGAGTGCAGCTTCCGAAAGGTGTCCGAGTATTCACCGTCAGCGAGGATGGAGCTTCAATCTATTCTGCATCTGAGGTAGCGCGTGAGGAATTCCCGGATTATGATGTGACTGTCCGTGGTGCTGTTTCCATTGGTCGACGCCTTATGGACCCGTTGGCGGAACTTGTCAAGATTGATCCAAAGTCACTTGGAGTCGGACAGTATCAGCACGACGTGGACCAGACTCTTCTCAAGGAAAAGCTTGACAACACTGTGGAGAGCTGCGTGAATAGTGTGGGAGTCAATCTTAACACAGCCAGCAGCTACCTTTTGAGCTATGTCGCTGGAATCGGACCTGCGTTGGCCGACAATATTGTAGAATATCGTTCGAAAAATGGTGCATACACTTCGCGTAAGGAACTTCTGAAAGTCAAGCGACTTGGAGACAAGGCCTTCGAACAGTGTGCCGGTTTCCTTAGAATCCAGGATGCAAAGAATCCTCTTGATAACTCTGCAGTCCATCCTGAGGCATACCACATTGTGGACAAGATGGCGAAAGACCTCAAGGTTCCTGTGAGCAAACTGGTAGGCAATGCAGAATTGTGTGCAGGAATCGATCCTCAGAAATATGTTGGAGGAGCCTTCGGTCTTCCAACCATCAACGACATCATCAACGAACTTCGCAAGCCTGGTCGTGACCCTCGCGAGTCTGCTCAGGAGTTTGAGTTCTCTCACGATATCCACACCATCGATGATCTACTTGTCGGAATGGAACTCCCTGGCATCGTGACAAATATCACAGCCTTCGGTGCCTTTGTCGATATAGGAATCAAGCAGAACGGCCTTATTCATGCCACCCAGATGGGATTCAAAGGCATGGCCGACCCTTCAAAAATCGTAAAATTGCACCAGCAGGTGAAGGTCAGCGTCATTTCAGTTGACCTGGATAGAGAAAGAATTGGTCTGAGACTCTTGAAGTAGTCTCAGACCAATTTCATTATCATCATCTTTATTGGATTCTAATTGAATGTCAGCAGTCTTCCAGCCTTTTCTGCTGTGACCTTTCCGTCCTTCAGGGCTGTCTCTCCATTGACGAGAACAGTCTCGATATATCCCTTCAGCGTCTCACCCTCGTAAGGACTCCATCCGCATTTGCCGTACAAGTCTTCTGTCTTGACTGTAAATTCTTTGTTCAGATCAAACACAACAAGGTCTGCTGCATATCCTTCTTGAATCTTTCCGCGTTTCAGATTATAAAGCTCAGCTGTCTTTTCTGAAAATGCTTTTGCAATCTGTGTGAGCGGAATTTCATTGTTTGCTGCTATTGTAAGCAGGGCAGGGAGGCTCTGCTGGATTGTAGGCAGGCCGGATGGCGCCTTGAAATATGTTGCATCCTTTTCAGAAAGCAGGTGTGGTGCATGGTCAGAACCGATGGTGTCGATCACACCCTCTGCAAGTCCTTTGATGAGTGCCTCTCTGTCGTTAGGTGTCTTTACTGAAGGATTGCACTTCACCTTGCTGCCTAGTCTTGCATAATCTTCATTACAAAACCAGAGGTATGTGCATGAAGTTTCAGCTACGATGTCTGGATTGTTGAGCTTGGCTGCTCTGACCATTTCAAGCTCTTCCTTTGTGGAAATATGGCAGAGAACCAGTCTAGTACCCTTGCTGATTGCAAGTTCAAGTGCCTTTATGCTGGATTTGATGCAAGCGAACCTGCTTCTGATATTCTCGTGTTCAGTGAACGGGACTTCTTCTCCATATTTTTCCCTGGCCTTCTCCATGTTTGTCTTGATGGTTCCCTCATCCTCGCAATGTACAAGCACAGGTCTGTCCTTGATATCAAAGAAATTTGTAAGTGCATCACCTGAATCCACAAGCATGTTTCCTGTTGAAGATCCCATGAAGACTTTTACACCGCCGATATTTTCCGGCTTTACCTGTGATCTGCCCTCAAGCATGCCGCAGATCTCCTGGTGATTGCCGTTTGTCGCTCCGATATTGAATCCGATATTTGCAGCAACTCTGCCTTTTGTGAGTTCGAGCTTCTCGGCCAAAGCTTCTGCGCTTGTGGTGACTGGGGAGGTGTTCGGCATATCGATCACGCTTGTGACTCCTCCAGCAACTGCTGCCATGGATTCTGTCTCCATATCCGCCTTGTGGGTAAGACCTGGCTCTCGGAAGTGCACATGTGCGTCAATTCCTCCTGCCATCACCCATTTACCCTCCAGTTCAAGGACCTCGAGATCCGGATAATTCTTCCTTATATTATATATATGGTATTCGAACTTCTCATCATCGGCATATACGACCTGCTCAATCCTGTCGTCGACAACGAGAATGCTTCCGACTGCCTCCTGCTCGGATGTCACAATCGTAGCCTTATGTAGAAGAGTCGCTTTCATTACTTTCTTGGTCTGATCTTTCTCATCTTTAACTTCATTACACCCCAGAATGCCTCTCCGAAGATTCCGCTGCTCATCTTTGAGGTGCCTTCCGTGCGGTCCACGAATATGATAGGTACTTCCTGAATCTTGAACCCGAGCTTGAATGTTGAATATTTCATTTCAATCTGGAAGCCATATCCCTTCATCTTCACCTTGTCCAGATCAATTGTCTCAAGCACCTGGCGTTTGTAGCATTTGAATCCAGCAGTCGTATCGTACACTTTCATGCCAAGCACCGTGCGCACATATACTGACGCATAATAAGACATGATGACTCTACCGATTGGCCAGTTGATCACGCTGATGCCCTTGCAGTACCTTGAACCGATTGCCAGATCAGCCCCGTCCTTGCATGCCTGATATAATTTAGGAAGGTCGTTAGGATTGTGTGAAAAATCGGCGTCCATCTCGAAGATATAGTCATATCCATGTTCGACTGCCCATTTGAAGCCGGTGATATATGCTGTGCCGAGACCGAGCTTTCCTTTACGCTCGATCATGTGCAGCCTTTCAGTGAATTCTTTCTGAAGATTCTTCACGATGGCAGCAGTTCCGTCTGGCGAGCCATCCTCAATAACGAGAATGTGGTATTCTCCCTCAAGAGTAAAGACTGCTCTAATTATCTTTTCTATGTTCTCCTTCTCGTTGTAGGTTGGGATTATGACTACCTTCTTATCCATATATATAATGTATATTTATGTTCCTTTCCTAGTTTGGACTATCATGCAAATTTAATGAAAAAGGATTGGTTTTACAATGGGTTTTTGTTAAGTCTTGATTATGAGCAAGTTGTGTTTTTGCTATTGAAAAAGGTGTAAAAAAGTGTGAAAAAAGTTGTTTCAGGTATTGCAGGTTTGGAAAAAAGTCGTACCTTTGCACTCCCATTTGAAAAACGGGTGGCTGAAAAGCTTGAGAGTTCTTAGAAAGACTGACGCAGAAATAAAAAACTAAAAATTTTTGCAAAAAGATTTGGAAGTTTAAAAATAATGCGTACCTTTGCAGCCCCGTTCGAAAAACGGGTTTTGGAAAAGTTCATTGAAAAGACTGATTTACTGTACAAGAAGCAAGTACCGAGAAAAAATACAATTTATCGAGAAGCGTTAATTCTTTTGAAAGAATTAGAAGTGTCAGTGACAAGCTAGAAATTTATAAGAAATTATACAATG